>CAYZHV010000039.1:11332-22426 GCA_964478055.1 uncultured Spirochaetaceae bacterium
GGATCCCGGGCACCGGGAATCGAGCCTCCGTACCAGATCGTGTACCGCCCCGGCTCGGGAGGAGCGATAACGTAGTCGGCGTAGTAGGGAAGCTCCCCGTAGGCTGACCCCTCGTTTAGTTGGAGGGTCCGGTTGCCCGAGGCGCCGTAGAGCAGTATCGCCTGAGCGGCGAAATTGGTTGATATGGCGTCCTCGCCCTCCGCGGCGTAACGCATCGTCAGCGGGGCGCCACCTTCGACCGGCTCATCTCCCTCCTGCGCCCAGAGCGCGAGAGGAAAAAAGCAGAGCAAACAGAACAGTATCCCCAACAAGGGGTTAGCAGAGGCGTTTTTGGTCTTCATCTATACTCCGGTTTTTACATCTCTTCTGATAGGACTCAACGGTGTCACCGCACATTCCGAAAAGGAATATAGTGCAAAGGGCCCGAAAACGCAAAAATCCCTACGCGACTCTCACCGTTTCGGACATCCTTGTTCCCCTGATAGCGGTGACGCTACTGGCGGCGGCGGATCTCTTTCTTCCCCATAGTCTCGGCTTCGCGGATGTCGGTTTCCTGCCGTATCTGCTGCTCCTGCTCCTTATCGGTGTCCTCAGGGGCTACTGGGCCGCGTCGGTTGGACTCCTCTACACCTCGGCTCTGATCAGCCTCCTGCTTCCGGCGGTAGATGAGTGGCTCGCTCTTCCCGCCCAGCAGACCAACCTCCTAAAAACGGAGATCGAGACAGCGCTGCATCTCGCCGTCGCCCTAACGGTGCTCTTCATTCTCGTAAGTGCGGTCCACCGGAAAGAACGGAAGATCCTCGAGCAGGAGGCGAGATTACTCGAGGCTCGAGAGAATGAGCTGAGGATGAGCCGGGAGAACCAGACCCTGATGGATGCTATTATTCAGCTGAGGGACCGCTTTGCGGTGGACAGCTCATCCATCACCACCCTCTACCATCAGATTCCTCATCTCTACGCCCAGCAGCTCCCGGACGTCTTTCGCGGACTCCTGCAATCCGTGCAGGTGATGACAAAGGCTGCTCGGGTCGGCATCTTCGAGTTTGTGGAGGAGGAGCTCTCCCTGCTCTGCCGGGACTTTGTCACCGAGAGTGAAGACACCGCCCCTCCGGCGCGCCTCGACCTCTCCACATCGATAGAGGGTTGGGTTGTCCGACGGGAGCAGCTCTTCTCCATGAAGCGGCTGCTAAACGATTCGGAGCTCCGCAGTCTCGACGATGGCCGTGCCGTGCTCTGCGGCCCGATTCGCTCCGGTCGTCGGCTCTGGGGAGTGGTAACGGTGGAAGAGATGCCCTTTACCTCCTATAACGAGTACACGGAGAAAGCCTTCGAGCTCATACTTGCCTTGGCGGGACCGGCGATAGAAAACGCCGTGCCCCAGCTCTTCGCGGAGCTCTCGGAAGCGGACATGCCGGGAGAGACCCTCCACGCCTACGAGGAGTTTCATGACTTTCTCTACCGAGAGCTCGACAGCGCCTCCTCCACCGGGGTCGACGTGGCGCTCATGCTGATCGAAATCGCGAATATCGAGGAGCTCGCTCCACCGGATCGCCGGCAGGCGGTTGCTAAACAGCTCGTCGAACAGCTCTCGGAGGTTGTCTCGGACATAACAGCCGGGGTCTCGGCGCTCTTTCGATTCGAACGGGATAATCAGCTCGCGGCGCTCCTTCCGTCACGGCACGCCTCGGATTTCGGTTATATCAGCCGGCAGGTAGTCGAGGCGGTCTCCTCCCGGGCGTGGAACGCCGACGGAGAGGCGGTATTTCCGGAGATTCTTATCGGTTTCGCCCAGGCCTCCGAGAGCGAGTACGCCGTGCAGCCCCTGGTAGGCCACGCGGAGCGTCTCCTGGAGCGGCAGCTTCGGCAGTATCAGAAGGTGCGTGATGGCTGAGTTCGACGTATTTCGCATTCCGAGAGACCATCCTTTTCCCACTACCATGCGCACGGCCCTGCGCGCCCTGAGACTTGGCGCAGAGGGCCCCGAGCCGTTCTACTTCCGGGCCACCTCGGTGGACTCGATTCATAAACGTCCCCTGGATGCGGGAAGCATAAAGGAGCTCCTTGCCCGATCTCGCCTCACTGCCCGAACAAACCACGAGCTCAGTCGAGCACTCTTCGGCGGTCTGGTAGACGAGGACCGGGACCTTGCGGACTTTGCGGCCCAGGGGCTCACCCGCATCGAGAACCGGTACCAGCAAGCGATCAAGGAGCGGGAAACCCGGTTTCAGGAAACCGGCGCCCAGGAGGACCTCTGCGTAGTCATAGAGCTCCTCCTGGACTTTGCGGATATTCAGTGGTTCGACGAGACCCTGCGCCGCTTCTACGTGGGGCGCGCCCTGCAGCTCCTCGATGAGCGAGCTCCCGGACTCTCCGAGTCCTATCCCGATGATGTTCCAAGACTCCGGGTGAGAGGGGAGATCATGCGGGGAAACCTGGATGAGGCGGAAGCGATCCTGGCGGTCCTCGAGGTCGAAGAAGACCCGGCTCTTCTGATGCTCAGTGCGGAGCTCGCCTATCGAAAGAGGAACATTCGTGAGGTAAAGAGGGCGATGAGGCTCTTGCGTAATCTCGCTGTGGATGAGCAGACAAATGAGCTAATCGACAGCTGGCTTCCTCCCGGGGAGGAGGAGTGAATGCGGGTCTGTCTCATACTCGAAGGCACCTACCCGTACGTCCGAGGCGGCGTTTCCTCCTGGGCTCACCAGCTGATCCTTCATCTAAAGGACGTTGAGTTCTTTCTTCTCACCATCTCTCCCGAGGAGCCAGGGAAGCCCGCCTACGAGGTCCCCCCGAATGTTGTGGGAATGTCCAACATCAACCTCGCCGAGGCCAGGGCGGGGACGGGCCGGGAGGTCGACGACGAGAGCGTTCACAAGGTGTTGCGCTTTCTTCACGCCCTCGATGGTGACCGGTCGGAGCCGAGTCTCTCAGCGGTGCTCAGGGATGTGCGCACCGCCCGTTTCTCCCTGGACGGGATCGTGCGACACGACGAGTTCTGGCGATACATCGTCTCGGCGCATCTTCATCGAAACCCCTTCTACGCCTTTGGCGAGTATTACTGGAACTGGTTCAACGCCCATGCGACGATTCTTCGGCTCCTCACGGTTTCTGCTCCAGAGGCGGATGTCTACCACTCCCTTTCTACCGGTTACGCCGGGCTCCTGGCATCCCTCTACTCCGCGGAGACCGGCGTTCCCTTCTTTCTGACGGAGCACGGCATATACCATCGCGAACGGTACTTCGAAATAGACGCCACCTCCGCCCTCAGGGGGCAGCAACGGGACGAGTGGATTCAGATGTTCATGGGGTTGAGCCGCCTCGCCTACGAGAGCGCCCAACGGGTGGTAACGCTCTTTTACGCCAACCAGCGGAGCGAGATTGCACTGGGAGCGCCACCCAAGCGGTGTCAGGTTATTCCGAACGGTGTTGAATATGACCACTACGCCTCGGTGCCGCGAAAACCGAGGCCCGGCCAGCACGTCGGGCTTATCGGCCGGGTGGTACCGATTAAGGACACCAAGACCTTTATCGCCGCCTGCCGCACCCTTGCTCAGGAGTTTCCGGAGGCTCACTTCTACTGCGTCGGCCCTCTGGAAGAAGACCCGGAGTACGTGGAAGAGTGCCGCGCCCTCACCCGAAGCTTCGGCCTGGAAGAACGAATGCACTTTACCGGGAATCAGGATGTTCGGGAGTACTACTCCTTTCTCGATGTCCTGGTTCTAACGAGCGTAAGCGAGGCGCAGCCCCTGGTCATTCTCGAGGGATTCGCCGCAGGGGTCCCCTGCGTGGCCACAAGAGTGGGAGATGTTCCCTCACTTCTCGATCACGACGATCGCTTTATCGCGGTCCCCAAGGACGCGCCGGGTATCGCGAAACGGATCGCCTTCGTTCTCAGGGAGAAGGAGGAGGTCGCTCACTGGCTCGAACGACGGCGAGAGGCGGTACGCACCTATTACAGCCGCAGCGCGGTCTTCGACAAGTACCGGGACCTTTATCATGAGCTCTCCGCGCCGGAGGAGCTATGGCAGGCATAGGATTTGTCCTGGAACGGCTCCTCCTAAAGGGTGGAGCGAGAAACCTCTTTATCGTCGCCGTCAGTGGTACGGCCCTCGTCGCTGGGCCCTGGCTCCTGAGTGCGGCGAGCATCTTTCTCGCGGTGTCCCTCGTGCCCTCCTCCGTGGCGGCTCCTTTTCAGCAAACATTGGTTTACGTTTTCGCCGGATCACTCCTCTTCTTCGGCGGGATGCACCTCACCTACACCCGACGGGTCGCGGATCTCCACTTCTTCAACATGGTCGGCCCGCAGCGCCGGGTCCTGGTCAAGGCGATCGCACTGGTAAGCCTTCTCTCCCTGCTGCTGGGTGCGCTCCTCGCGCTCTTTACCGTCCCCGAGGCGCCGAACCGGGAAGCGTGGCAGCTGCGGGGTCTGGTGGTTCTGATGATGGTCGCGGTGAACGTGAGTTTCCTGGAAATGATCCACGCCACCCAGATAGAGCGATTCTTCCTGGTGCCGGCGGGGTACCTATCCGGCGGTGCAGTCATTGTGCTCCTGGCAAAGCCTTTTACCGAGGCCCAGGGACTCGGGGGCATGTACGCCGCCTTCGTCCTCGGGTTCTTGGTTGTGGACATCTTCCTCTTCGGTGTCTCCCTCTCACCAAGGCCGAAAGGGAGTAGGAGGCGATCCGAGGAGGAGCAATCGGATGAAAGTGATGAGGCCATCCCGGAAAGCCCGCCCCCGGGGGTGAGTCTCTCCTCGCCGAAGGAGAACCGCGCCCTTTGGCTCGCCGGTACGGCGCTCTACCTCCTGCTCTGGCTCGATAAGCTCTACTACTGGTTTATCCTGGGTTATCCTGTGGCCGGCACTGGACTCTACGGTTATCCGGACTACGACGTAGCGATCTTCTGGGGACAGATCACCATAATCCCCGGGCTCATTTACTACCTGGTGGCCGGAGAGACCGATTTCTTCCGGGAGCTTCGTCGCACGGTCCGGGCAATCATGAACCGCCCCTTTATCGGCGTGCAGCGGCAGAAGCTGCAGCTTGTGGACGTTCACCAGTACCACCTGGCGCGACAAACCGTCCTACAGCTCTCCTTCGTGGCCGCCCTGGTGCCTCTGACGCCCCATCTCGCCCGTCTCATCTACGGTTCCACCGACGGGGTGATTGTGATACTCATGGTTCTCGTAGGCAGCGCCCTCTACCTCACGCATTATACGCTGTTTATCAATCTCCTCTACCTGAAGCGGTACAAGGAGGCGACCCTGGCGACGACGGTGGGGATCCTGGTCACCGCTCTCTCCCTGCTCATTCCCCCCGAGCCCGAACGCCTCCTCGGCCTCCCCTTTGCCCTCGGTTCCGCCGCGGGAATCATCGCCGGAGCGATCCTCTTTCGCCGGGCCGCCCGACTGATAGACCGACAGATTCTTACACAACGTTAGAGCCAGCGCTGATAAACGCGGTGCCGCTTGTAGACCTCACCACCGAGGGTTTCCATATCACTCAGCATGAGATCAGTGGTTTCGGCGATCTGGGTCATCTCTGCCCAGAGGGCGCGCCCTTTGAGGGTGCGCTCGAGCTCGTAGTAGAGCAGCGCCGTGGCCCCGGTCTTCTGGAACTTCGGCAGGACTCCCACGCCGTTGATAATGAACTCCCGGGTGGTTCTCTTCTGGTAGAGTAGCCGCGCCAAGGAGAGCGGGGTTACCCGTCCCTTGCTCTTCTGGATTGCCGGAGAGAGATCGGGAAAGGTGAGCAGAAAACCCGCGATCTCCTCCCCCGCCCGGATTACCTTGATAATTCGCGGGTCCGTTACGGTAACCAGGGAGTCGACGAGCTGATTGAGCTCCGCCTCGGTCATCGGGCAGTACTCCTCGTGATCCACCCAGCTCTCGTTATAGATTTTGCCGATCTCCCATCCCAGGGCGCGAATCTCGCTCTTCTTCCTGAGCTCAGGGATCCAGAAACTGCCACGTTTAAGAGATATTTCCGCCACTCGCTTGATCTTTGGCGGGGTCTGGTAGGCAACGGCGTCGAGATAGGCGGAGACGAAGTCCTTGTACACCTCGAAACCGTAAGACTCCACCAGCTCCCGGTAGTAGGGAAGATGGTAGTTCATCATCGTCATCGCCGCGCGACGATCATAGCCGTCTATCAGAATCCCCGCCCCGGTCATACCAGAAAAGCCTTGGGGACCGATGACCCGGTCGAGTTTGCGCTCCCGAGCCCACTCCTCGACCCGTTGGAAGAGCAGATGCGCCGCTTCGGGGTCGTCAAAGGAGTCGAAGAAGTAGAACCGCGCGTCCTTCCGACCCTGATACTCGTTGAAGTTTCTGTTCTCCAGGGCGGCGAGACGAGCCACGGCGCGGCCCTTCCGGCGCACAAGAAAAAACTCTCCCTGAGAGTGTTCGAAAAACGGGTGATTTCGGTCGAGGATGGATCGCATATCCTGATGAAACCAGGGCACCCAGTAGGGGTTATCCCGGAAAATTCGGTGAGGAAGGTTTATGAACTCCGCCGCGTAGGGAGATCGGGAGTCTTCTACGGTGTGAAGGGTGAGATCGGCTGCCATGGGAGCCAATTGTACCGGATGGCGGTAGAACTGACTACTCGAAAAGGTCGACGCTACCGCAGTGGAGGGCGCTAATGAGGGGAGCAAAAGTCGCCGTTAACTATAGAAGAGGAATCTATCGTGCAAAGACCGGTAAGAACGCCACTGACAGTGGGAGCGATCCTCCTTCTTCTCATCACCATCGGCTGTACCGGAGCGCCCGAGCCTGCCCCTGCGACGGAGACACCGGAGGAGCAATCCGGCGAGCAGCAGGAGCAACAGATCGCGGCGCTGCAGGCGGAGGTGGGGCGACTCAGAGAGGAGCTCCGCACGGCCCGCGAGCGCCTGGAGCTAGCCGACCAGGAGGAGCAGGGTGAGAGTGCCGGGAGCGAGCTCCCCGACGAAGCGTCGGTCAGGCAGCTGCAGCGGGAGAACCAACGCCTCCGGCAGCTCGTTGAGGAGCTCCGTCTCGCCTTGATCGCCGCGGAGGGTGTTGAGAGCCCCGATGCGGCCGGGCCCTCCGCAAAGCCGGACTCGGCCCCGCCCACCTCCGAACCCCCGACAGAGCCGCTCCAGGGCCCAGAGGCGCCGGAGGCCGAGGAGGGGCTCGCGGAAGCGCAGCCCTCGGCAGCCCCGGAGCCCCCGGAGGAGGCAACGCAGCCCCTTCCCGGTGGCTTCGACACCGTCCGCGATGTGAACACTCCTCCCGCTACGGATACCCCGACACAACTCGCCTCCCAAGGCATCGAACGGGTGCTTCGAGAGGGTGGCGGCTATAGATACGTGGACGCAAGCGCAAGCGGTGCTTCGGGAGCTGGGGTCTATCTCGAGCTCACCCTTCTCCCGGAGCGTGAGCTCCCGGAAGCGACCCTCGAGGCGAAAACGGTCTACCCCGCCGAGTCCGAGCCCCTTCTCGTTGAGCGGGCAGTATTTGAAATTGCGGGGCAGAGTTTTGACCTCGAGCCGACGGAGGTAACCCGCACCCGGGACGGACAGCAGCGGGCCGAGACCGCAAGCTTCTCCCTCACGCCGCAGGTAAGGCGACTTCTCACACTTACCCAACGGCGGCCGGAAGCGGATCTTACCGTGACCTTTTTGGGAGCCGGAGGCGAGCGGTCGCACCGGGTAACCCGGCGGGAACGCCTCGCCCTTGCAAACATGATGTACACCCTCAGGGAAATGGGCGGAGAGCTCTAGTGGCGTCGGACCGAGAGGCTCAGGACTCCTTTTCTTGCTCTTCGGAATCGCCGGCAGGCAACGCTTTCGCCTTTTCCGGCAGCTCCTTGGGCTTCTGCTTGGTCGCCTTCTCCTTGAAGTAGATCTCGCCCTTGCGAATACCAACCATGATGTGGCTTCCTTCGCCGAAGCGCCCTTTGAGGATCTCCAGGGCGAGGGGATCTTCGATCTCTCGCTGGATGGCTCGTCGTAACGGCCGGGCACCGAACTTCTGGTCGAAACCCTGATCGATGAGGGACTCCCGAGCCTTCTTGTTCACCTCCAGGGTGATCTCCTTTTCGGCGAGTCTCGTCTGAACCTCCGCCAGGAGGATGTCCAGGATGCTGGTCACCTCCTCTCTGGTAAGGCTCTGAAAGACGACGATCTCATCCACCCGGTTAATGAACTCAGGGCGGAACATCCGCTTGAGCTCGTTCATGGCGGAAGAGCGAATCTCGGAGTACTCCATGAGACCTTCCTGGCTTCTAAAGCCCACCTGGCTCTCCCGGGAAATCTCCCGGGCGCCGGCGTTGGAGGTCATAATGAGCACGGTGTTTCGGAAGGAGACTTTGTGTCCCAGGTTATCCTGGAGCTCTCCCTCCTCGAGCACCTGCAGGAGAATGTTGAATACGTCCGGGTGCGCCTTCTCGATCTCGTCGAGGAGAATGACGCTGTACGGCTTACGTCGGATCTTCTCGGTAAGGACGCCGCCTTCGTCGTAGCCGACGTAGCCTGGAGGCGCTCCCACGAGACGAGAGACGTTGTGCTTCTCCATATAGTCCGACATGTCGATGCGGATCATGTGCTCGTCGCTGCCAAAGAGGAACTCCGCGAGGCTCTTGGCGAGGAGGCTCTTACCCACACCGGTGGGACCGAGGAAGATAAAGGAGCCCATGGGCCGCTCCGGCGCACTCAGGCCCGTGCGGGAGCGTCGTATGGAGGAGGAGATCGCCTTAATGGCGTCGTCCTGCCCGATGACGTTCTTGTGGAGCTCCTTCTCGATATTGAGAAGCTTCTCGCTCTCGGTCTGGGCGAGCCTGACCAGAGGTATGCCGGTTATCTCAGAGAGGACGTAGTGAATGTCGTCGGAGTCGACAACGTTGTGCTCCGTCCTGAGGGTCACCTTCCACTGGTCCTTGAGCTCTTCGACCTTATTCTTGAGCTGCCGCACCTCGTCCCGGACCGCCGCGGCTCGCTCGTAATTCTGGGAGTTGACCAGGGTGAGTTTCTCCTGGTTGAGCTCCTCGATTTGCCGCTCGAGATCCGCGATCTCCTGGGGGCGTACGCTGTTACTGATGCGCTTGCGGGAGCCCGCCTCGTCGATGAGGTCTATCGCCTTGTCCGGCAGGAACCGGTCGGTGATGTACCGTCGCGAGAGAACCGAGGCGACCTCCAGGGCGCCGGGGGTGTAGGAGACGTTGTGGTGCTCCTCGTACCGATCCTTGATCCCTTTGAGAATCTCCAGGGTTTCTTCCACCGAAGGCTCATCTACGATAATCGTCTGGAATCTCCGCTCGAGAGC
This sequence comes from uncultured Spirochaetaceae bacterium, assembly GCA_964478055.1. Lineage (GTDB taxonomy): Bacteria > Spirochaetota > Spirochaetia > DSM-27196 > Alkalispirochaetaceae > CAYZHV01. The sequence goes on from CAYZHV010000039.1 coordinate 20,616, forward strand.
GGCATCCTTTTCGATGTACTTCTTGTACTCGTTTAATGTCGTTGCGCCGATACACTGTATCTCGCCCCGGCTCAGGGCGGGCTTGAGCATGTTCGAGGCGTCTATGGCGCCCTCCGCTCCGCCGGCACCGATAATGGTGTGGAGCTCATCAATAAAGAGAATGATGTTTCCGGAGGTGGTGATCTCCTTCATCACTCGCTTTAGTCGCTCTTCGAACTCGCCGCGGTACTTGGTACCGGCTATGAGCCCTGCCAGGTCGAGGGTGAGAACCCGCTTCCCGAGGAGCACTTCCGGGGCGTTGCCGTCCACGATATTCTGAGCGAGGCCCTCGACGATGGCGGTCTTGCCGACGCCGGGCTCACCGATGAGAACAGGATTGTTCTTGGTTCTCCGGGCGAGAATCTGAATCACTCGCTGGATCTCCCGGTCCCGTCCGACCACGGGGTCGAGCTTACCTTCCCTTCCGAAGTCGGTGAGGTCTCGAGAGAACTCATCGAGGGTTGGGGTAGCCTTCTTGGTCTGAGTGGTCGTGGAGCCGGAGCGCCGCTTGCCTTGAGAGGAGCGACCACCGGAAGAGCTGCTTCCGCCGGAGGCGGCCGCGGATCCACTGGAACCGGAGAGCTCGCTGACGATCTCCCGGAGCATCTCAACACTTATGCTGAACTTGCTCAAGAATTTGCCGGTCTCTCCGCCGGGCTCGCGACTACAGGCGAGGAGCAGATGCTCCGTCCCGATATACTCGTGACCGAGATTCCTCGCTTCTTCGGCGGAGTCCTCGAGCACCTTTTTTCCCCGTGGAGAGGGGGGTACATCACCAAGTATGAATCCTCCCCGCTTTCGGGGAATGGAGTTCTCCAGCTCTATCTGCATCTTGGCAGGGTCGATCATAGCCTTTTCCAGCGCTTTGTAACCGAGTCCCCCGCCCTCTTTGAGCAGAGCGAGCATGATGTGTTCGGGCAACAGCTGATCAGAATGAAAGCGCTTCGCCTCATCCTGAGCGAGTATGGTAAGGACTCGCTGGGCCCGCTGTGTTAGCCCTTTAAACATTAAGCATTCCTCCCAGCCGCTCGTCTAACCATGCGCGAGCGGCTGATGCGCGCCACTTGGACAGCGCATCTGATTGATTTGTCTCTTCACTGTGAACACGGTGCGCCTGCTTGATGTGCCCCTCCTGTAACAAAACAAAGAGGGCAGTCACGTCCTCAATGGGCACCTCGTTCACCAATTCGGCGGCGACACCGAGTCGAACGGTGGAAACCAGATCGTACGCCTCCGTCGCTCCAACGGAGCGGGAATGGCGCAGGATTCCGAGGGCTCGGTATGCCGAGTCCTGCATCTCGTCGCCGTGCCGGCTGACTAACTCAGCCCGGGCGTCACGTTCATAATGTAGTAACACACGGGCGTTCTCTTCAAGAAGAGCGAGTGTCTCCTCGTCTCCCCGGCCGAAGCCGGTGCGGTTGGAGATTATGTAGATACTCCCCTTGGAGATGTGCTCACTCCCCGGAAACGCCTCGAGTTTCACCCCTTGGGTGTCCACCTGCTGCATCGCCTCCGAAAGCTTCCCGTTGTGCTCCAGAACCGGCAAGTGAAGCATCAGAGAGCCTCGCAAGCCGCTTCCGGCGTTGTCTATCTCCGAGGTGAGATAGCCGAGACGAAGGGAAACGGCGTAATCCAGGTACCGCTCCAAGTGGGAGTCGATCGTGTCGCACATCCCGTATCCCTGCAGTGTGGCCAGGCCCGGAACCAGGGAGACAATTTTCAGATGGTCTCTATCCCAGACCTGCACCGCCGCTGCCTCGTCCTCACGAATG
>CAYZHV010000040.1:0-21780 GCA_964478055.1 uncultured Spirochaetaceae bacterium
TGTTGTCACGAGAGCCTGGTTCCCCGGGGCCCCGGTCCACGGCGCCGGCCGGGCTCGGGGACTCTCGGTCCACGGGCCTGTCCTGGGAGCCCTGTCCCACGGCCATGTTGTCTCGGGGGCCCTGCTCCACGGCCCCCGGCGTACCCGTTCCCACGGCCCCGACCCGTTCCCGGAAGCGAATCAGGGATCGGCTCGCCGCGTCCGCCAGGTATATCAACCCGCGCGCAGGATCCGCGGCGACTCCCATCATCTGCTGAAAGGTCGTATTTGTCGCAGCCGGGAGCTCTGAGACGCCCCATATTGGCTGGCCGTCTCTGCCCAACTTCCAGAGTCCCGCCCTGGAGAGGAGCAGGAACTCTCCGGTTGGATAGACTGCCATCGCTACTGTCTGCGTAGTTACCGATGGGTGCAGAGCGGGCACGATCGTATCCACGAAGCGCCCCTCGGGGGTGACAACAGATATCCGCTGTTCCACGCTGTCGAAGATCCAGATGTTTCCCAGGGGACCCGCGGCGGTCGCGGAGATGTACGCCTCGGGATAGGCGAAAAGGTCGAGCTCCCGTCGCTCCCGTCCGCTTACCGCTGCGGCGCGCTTGGCCATGATATCGAGGGTGATAATCGTACCGTCCGGTAGAACCGTCAAAGGTCCGTAGCCTCCCACCCCGGCCCGGAGCCGTTGTGGTCGCTCCGTCCCCTCAACCAGTCGATACACTTCGCTTCCCTGAGCAGGTTGAAAATAGAGGGTTCCCGCGGGGGTCGCCGCCACCGAACGAGCGTAGTTGAACGTTCCGCTATCCAGGAGCTGGGAGCCCGGAAAGCCCCGAACCCGGAAGAGGCTGTCCACCTCCATGGCGAAGGTAGTTCCTGCGAGGATTACCTTCCCCTCAGGACCTACCGCGAGACCCGTAGGATAGAGCCCCACCATGGCCATTGTGGCCGACGGCGCGCGAATCTCCTGGAGCGGGAAGAAGTCTTCCAGCTCCACCTCCCCGGAGTCTGGCTCCGGATACCCCGCCACCGCGGGCTCGAAGAAACGAAGCGCCTGGGTAAGGGTGAGCGGCAGCAACTCATCCCAGGGCGAACGGATCATGAGAGAGACCCCGTCACTGGTGCCGCCTTCCCCGGGGCTGCTTCCCCCGGAGCCCACGGAGAGCGTGAGGGAGATGAAGCGGCTCTCGGAAGTGTTTATGGCGGTGAGGTCGATCCGGGGCGTTCCTCCGTCCCCGAGACGGTACTGAAACCGCTCAGATTCTTCCGTAGCTCGTCGAATCGCCTCGTCGAGAGCGTCGTCGAGCACCTCCGTCCCCACGGACGACTCCACGTACCCCCGGGCCACCAGGATTGGTTCCGCGGCAACCTGGAGGCAAGGCGCGGCAAGTAGCAGAAGTACAAAAGGAAAGGACCCGAAAGATTGTACGAGTGCTTTCATTTCACCTCCTCAGCAACCTCATCACACGCCGGCGCCACCACCCCCAGAGGATGTTGAAAGCGGCAAAAATCGCCACAAAGGCCCAGAGCGCCCAGGGAACCCCGTGGACTCCCTCGATAATGCTCACGAAGAGCCCAACCAGCGCCGCACTGCTCCAAATCAGCTTGAGATCCAGGAGTGCGGGGAAGGAGGTAAGGGGAGCCCTGCGAGCTAGGAGGCTCTCGATCCCGATGCCGAAGAGCGCCGCCGCGACCAACCGGGCCGCCACGGGATCAACCGATTCCCAGCCGAGGAGGAGGAGAAAAAACCGAGGGGTAATCAGGAGAGGGAGGGCGAAGAGCACATCGAGAATGAAGTGGAGAAAGAACCACCGTTGAAGGGCAACTGGTGCGCGCTCCAAAGCATCATGGACACTCATACGTAACAGTGTAGGTCGCCATCATCCTGGGTGCAAAAGAAAGGCCCAAAGCGCCATCTCTGACGCCCTGGGCCCGGTTGTTCGTGGTTAGCCCGCTTTAGTTGAGGGCGAGCGTGAAGGACTCGTCACCGAAGATCTTGTTGTCTCCGCTGTAGTCCTTGATACCACCCGCGTTGTACACCATCTCGTAACCAAGCGCCTCGAGGGCGTCTTTCACGTAGCCGGCCCGGGTTCCGGAACCGCACATGATGAAAACCTCTCGGTCCTTGGCGTCGAACATATTCTCCAGGATCGCCGCGTCGACGATGTCCTCTTCGGAGAACTCCCAGCCCTTGTTGCGAACGAGAGCGTTACCTTCGAGATACTCGAAGAAGGAGACGAGCTCGACGCTGTCTATGTAACCGCCGGTGTACTTGTCGGCCACGTTTCGGAGGTCGACGTACTCCGCGCCGTCCCGGTAGAGGTACTGATCGATGTTCTCCATGGTTATCTCTTCGCTTCCCGAGGAGAGGTTCAATTGACCCGGGAGAACGCTTTCAGTATGTTCCGGCAAGGTTCAAAGGGGAGGCGCCGTACTCGTGAGCATAGAGAATCAAAGGAGTGCCCGGCAGAAGCAGCGCCGCTGGATGCTGCTCCTCGGGTTTATGACCCTCGTCTTATTGTCCGGGTGCGCGGCGGAGTCAGTTCGTCAGGGGTACAACTGGGCGTGGTGGTCCGTTTCACCCTTCACCGAAACCGGTAGACGGAACCTCTCCTTTCTCGCCCAGGGTCTCGTACCCACCCTTTCTCTCACCGGCGCCGCTTTTGGTATTTCCATACCTCTGGGCCTCCTAGTCTCGCTCATCTACTTCGTACCTCACAAAATCGCCAAGAGCGTCAATCGGATCTATGTGGAGCTCCTACGCTCGGTCCCAATGCTCGTAATGATACTCTGGGTTTACTACGGCCTGCCGGTTTCCGTGGGTATCGACCTCAATGTCTTCGCTGCGGGGGTTGTCGCCCTGGCACTCATAGACAGCGCCTTCGAGGCGGAGATTTTTCGAGGAGGAATACAGAGCATCGCGGCAGATCAGCTGGAAACGGCCCGCTCTCTCGGCCTTACTAGTGGCCAAACCCTGCGATACATTGTCATGCCCCAGGCGATCCGAAGAATCTTACCGCCCCTTGGCAATCGTTTCGTCCTTATGCTGAAAGTTTCCTCCCTCGTCTCCGTCATAGGCGCGGAGGAGCTGACTCGTCGGGCGAACGAGCTCACCGTGAGCCAGTACAGGCCTCTGGAGATCTATACAGTCCTCATCGTGGAATACCTCATTCTCGTGGCTCTCGCCTCCGCCGGAGTCCGCTATCTCGAGCGCAAGCTCCAGAGCACCTACCAGGAATAGGCCCACCGCATTTCAAACTGGTCCAGGTAAAACTCGAATCCGAAGTTGCTCAAGAGCTCCAGGGCCCTCTGAGAGTCCGCACCGACATTGAGGATCTCGAGCGGCCCCTCTCGGCCGGAGGAAACCTGTCGTCGACGAAGATCCAGGAGCAACGTAGCAAGCACCTCTTCCTCCGTCCCCAATTCGCTTCCAGAAGTGGCGCCTTTGCCCTTTTGCTTCACGGAAGGATCTTCTCCAAAGTCGAACCCGAAACCCGCCGGTAGAAGCAGCTCCGGCGGTGTTGCCCGTCACTTCCTACCGTGTGGCAAACACCGTTGCCGATAAGTGTAACCTTGTATACCAGAGCGTCCTGATCACAATCGACGAGAACCTCTTCAAGCTGGAGAAAATCGCCAGAACTCTCACCCTTTTTCCAGAGCTTCTGCCGTGAGGTACTGTAGAAGTGAGCGAAACCGCTCTTCAGGGTGAGGTCAAACGCTTCGCGGTTGGTATAGCCGAGCATGAGAATCCCGCCGTTTTGGGCGTCCTGGACGACCACGGGAAGGACGCCGCCGCGCTTCTCGAATTGCAGCGTCAGCTCGGTTCCTTCTTCAAGCTTGTTCATTTTTGTCCTCCGTCCCTCTCCAGCATCTGCATGGCTCCATAATGCCTGCGCTAAGCGGTTCTCTCAAGCGTCGGGATTTGGCTGTATGGTGCTCTCTGTTATACTTCTTTCCATGGCAGCGTATACCCCCATGAGTTTGGAAGAGTTCCGTAAGCAAGGACACGAGCTCGTTGATTGGATGGCCAATTTTCTCGGTTCCGTGGAGGAACTGCCGGTAAGATCGCAAGTTGATCCGGGCGAGATAATCTCCCAGCTTCCAGAGACACCGCCCGAAGACTCGGAGTCATTTGAGCGTATCATGAGGGACTTCCGGGAGATCGTGGTCCCCGGAATAACGCATTGGCAACACCCCTCCTTCTTTGCCTACTTTCCTGCAAACTCGAGTTATCCGTCGATTCTTGCGGAAATGCTCACCGCGACATTGGGCGCCCAGGGTATGATCTGGCAAACCTCCCCCGCTGCCACGGAGATGGAAGAGCAAGTGATGAACTGGCTGCGGCAGATGATCGGACTCCCGGAACCATTTCAGGGTGTGATCCAGGATACCGCATCCACATCTACCCTCTGCGCGCTCCTAACGGCTCGGGAGCAAGCAACGGGGTACAGGATCAACGAAGAAGGATTCACCGTCGACGAGAAGCTGACGGTATACGCCTCGTCGCAGACCCATTCATCAATAGAAAAAGGGGCAAAAATCGCGGGCTTTGGCCGGGCCGGGTTCCGGGAGATTCCGGTTGACCGAGACTACGCCATGCGGCCGGACGAGCTTGAGAAAACCATAGACGAGGACATTGGGCGTGGACTGAGGCCCGCCTGTGTTGTGGCAACCATCGGTACCACCGGATCCACCGCGATCGATCCTCTCGAGGAAATCGCAGCCGTTTGCAGGGAACGACGCATTTGGCTCCACGTAGATGCTGCCCTCGCCGGTAGCGCCATGGTGCTCCCGGAGCTGCGTTGGATGGCAAGGGGGATTGAAGATGTCGATTCCTTTACCTTCAATCCCCACAAGTGGATGTTCACCAACTTCGATTGCTCCGCCTATTTCGTTCGAGATCCCGAAGCCCTCACAAGGACCTTTGAAATCCACCCGGAATATCTACGAACCAAGGAAGGCAGAAAGGTCAACAACTACAGAGACTGGGGAATTCAGCTCGGTAGAAGGTTTCGTTCTCTCAAGCTTTGGTTTGTCATTCGGAGTTACGGAGTCGAAGGCATTCGGAGAGTGATTCGGCGGCATATCGAACTCGCCCAATGGGTGAAGAGTCAGGTAGAAAAGGAGCCGGATTTCGAGCTCCTGGCGCCGGTCCCCCTCAATACGGTGTGCCTCCGATATCTGCCAGATCCTTCGGCCTCCCTCGAGGAGATCAACAGTCGCAATGAGGAGATTCTCGAAAGGGTGAACAGCACAGGCAAAGCGTATTTCACCCACACCAAGCTCGACGGGCGCTACACTATCCGTTTCGTTGTCGGACAAACCTATACCGACTCTAAACATGTCGAGGCGGGATGGCAGCTACTGCGCGATACCGCTCGGGCCGGAGCCTAGGCGACGAATCCTTTAGAAAGCGATAGCTTTTCGATCAATGCGCGTAGTGGGGCGAATGGGGACGGAGGTCGTCAAGACGGTGACTGCTACGGTGCCACTGGCGGAGATTCCGGATAAAATACCGAGGATAGCCCGTGCAAAGAAGGGCGTAATCAAGATTGTTGTGACATCAACCGCTTAGAATCAGTGACACAGGGAGAATATGAACGAACCCCATCAGACAATCCGCGAGGCCCTGCCCTCTCTCTTCTTCATGATGATTACCGTCTTTTTCGTCATGTACGGCAGGCTGGTCTTCGCGCCACTGCTCATACCAATTCGGGCAGAACTCGGTATTTCCACAGCCCAGGCGGCGCGATTCTTTCTCTGGATCTCGATCGGCTATACCTTCAGCATTCTCCTGTCCGGCTATCTCGCAAAGACTATTCTCCATCGACGGACCATCGCACTTTCAGCGTTCCTGCTTTCGGTAGGGCTCTTTGTCGTAGGATTAGCCGCGACTCTTCCTCTTGTGAAGGTTGGCCTGCTGATCCTCGGATTCGGTGCAGGGCTCTATCCACCGTCCGGAGTGAGTACAGCTACGAGTCTCGTGGCCGATAGAATAAGAGGCCGGGCGGTTGCTCTACATGAAGTTGGACCGAACGCGGCTTTTGTTCTGGCACCGGTGATCGCCTCCCTGGCGCTACAGGTCACAACCTGGCGGGGCGTATTGATTGGCAGTGGAATCGGGGCATTCTTGCTTGCCCTCGCCTTCCTTCTCTTCTCTCCTGCAGGAAATTTCCGGGGAGCCCCGCCTCACCTCACTCACGTGCGGGAGCTCCTGAAGAACCCGCTCCTCTGGGCAGTGGCCGGGTTTATTACTCTCGCGGCGTCTTCTACATACGGGGTGTTCTCCATCATGCCGACCTACCTCGTGGACGAAGCGGGTTTTTCCATTGAACTGGTCAGTGGTGTCATAGGAGCATCGCGAATTTCTGGGGTTGTTATGGTCTTCTTGTCTGGATGGCTCATAGATCGCCTCGGGACTGTCCGCCTTATTGCAATGGTGATGCTCGTGACAGGAGTCCTTACCGCACTAATCGGAGTAGCCAAAGGAACGGCGTTGTTAACAATCGTTTTCTTTCAGCCCGTGGTAATCAGTGCCTTCTTCCCCGCAGCAATTTCCTCATTCGCTTATCTGGGGCCGCCAGAAATCCGAAACGTAGGTGTTTCGCTCATTATCCCGGTCGCAAATCTGACCTCCGGAGGTCTCTTTCCGTCAGTCATGGGTGCCCTGAGTGACTCCGGCCGGACAGGGCTCGGTTTTTCCATTTTCGGACTTCTCATGATTGCTAGTCTAGGCCTTGTTCCCATGCTACGTGCAGGAGTCGCCCAGGGGGAATCGAAGGCTCTGGGGTGAGCGGCGTCAATCGCGCCGGGATGCTGCTTTCGGGTGCTTCTGGGCGCTTCTGGGGACGGAGGAAGGGAGTTAAGAAACAATGAGGCGCAGAGACAATAGCGTTAACGAAGAACCCCTCGACCGAGTTTTCGGTACGCCAATGGGATCAATACCCCCTTTCGCTTTCAACGAAGAGGTCGCCAAGGTATTTGATGACATGGCCCATCGAAGCATCCCGTTCTACCAGGAAGTTCAAAGGTTGACCGTGACTCTCGCCCAGCGCTACGCAAGAGAAGCGACCAGCATCTATGACCTTGGATGTAGCACAGGAACTACCATACTTCTAATGAGGGATGCGTTGCAGACGCATGGGCCACGAAACGTAACAATTCTCGGACTGGACTCCAGCGAGGCGATGTGTAGCGAGGCACGGAAAAAACTCGGGATAGTGGAGCCAGTTGGGGAGCCAGTTGGGGACGGAGGAGCCAAAGAAGGCGCAAGCGACGCGCCTTATGCCAATCGATATGGGCCAGCTGTCTCCATAGTGAACGGAGTAATCGAAAACGAAACCATCAAGAATGCTTCTGTCGTCATTATGAACTACACGCTTCAGTTTGTCCCACCGAAGGAACGCTACCGGCTCTTGCGCTCGGTCCACGACGGTCTCATCCCGGGAGGGATCCTGCTCATAAGCGACAAGATGCTCCAGAGCTCCAGCGATGTGAGCAGGGCTTTTGTCGACATCTACTACGATTTGAAGCGAGCGCAAGGATACAGTCAGCTCGAGATTGCCCAGAAACGGGAAGCCCTGGAAAACGTCCTGATACCGTACCGGCTCGAAGAAGAAAGGGACCTGCTGAAATCCAGCGGCTTCTCATCTGTGGACATCTACTTCAGTTGGTGCAACTTCACCTCCCTCCTATGCGTGAAAGATGGACTATCTTGAACGATACGCCTCAGAGATAGATGTAGAGTCGATTCGTGAAACCCGAGCAGTCAAAGAGGCCATCCTGCGACGGCCCTTCGCGAAACGAATCGAGGCACTTTTGGCAAAGGTCCCCGATCGGCCTGCGCAGCACGTCAGACTCGACCGAGATCGCGTAACGATCGGTTCCATGCAGGAACTCACACTGGAGGAGCAGCAATCCCTCCGTGATCTTCTCGTCGCTCTCATTCCCTGGCGAAAGGGGCCCTTTCGCTTCTTCGGAATCGATATCGACGCTGAGTGGCGAAGCGAGTTGAAGTGGAATCGGATCGTCGATCTGACACAACCTCAGCTTGAGGGACGGAGGATCTTGGATGTGGGCGCCAACAACCTCTACTACATGTACAGGATGGTCGCTCACAATCCAGAGTTTGTTCTAGGCGTTGATCCAATGGCACGATACTTTTTTCACGCCGAGATGCAGCGCCGCTTCGTTCCGGACCTGCCTCTGGCCTTCGAGCTTTTCGGGGTAGAGGACCTCGGGCCCTATCGCGGATTCTTCGACACCGTCTTCTGCATGGGAATCATCTATCACAGGCGGAACCCGATGGAGATGCTCGATCAGGTTGCAGAAGCTCTCAAACCGGGGGGTGAGCTCTTTCTCGAAAGCGTCACCATACGAGGAGAAGGATCATACTGTCTGTTTCCCGAGGACCGGTACATGAAAGCGAAAGGGTACTGGTTCCTACCTACGAAGGAAGCCCTGGCAAACATGGTTCGGCGAGCGCCCTTTGAGCGCGTCGACGTTCTGTATGAACATAAGCTTGACGAAGAGGAACAGCGCCGAACGGCATGGTCCATCTACGAATCCCTCGGGCACTACTTGGATCCGAGCGACCCGAAGAAGACAATCGAGGGGTATCCCGCACCAAGACGAGCGTACCTCCGGGCCGTCCGGAGGTGACTTCCCGCGAGTGGTTCGAAGCGCTAACCGTACTCTTTTGCGAGAAGTAGTCGCACAAGGGGAGAAGGTTCTTCAATGATTCCTTCTGGACCGTATCGTATGATACCTACGGGACCGTATCTGTACTCTCTACCGTCGGAAACGAGACCCGCTCGGGCAGGATTGTCGAGAACGTAGTTGAAGGTTGTAACGAACTGACGAAGGCTACCTATGACGACGCTCTTGAAGCGGTCGTACCACACATGACCGTGGAGGCCGAATAATCGATTGAATCGAAGCGCAAATACGCTCAGCATCCATTGCATGATCCGCGACAGTGATGCGTCATGCGTTGGCCGCAACATGAGGTGGATATGATTATCCATTACACATAGGCTGACGAGTTCGAAAGTGAAGCGTTCTTTCGCTCTGGCTATGATCCCCAGGAACATATCTTTTATTGACGGTGCTGAGAGCAGGAACTCCTGCCGGTTTGTTCGGGCGATAACGTGGTAGGTCGCTCCGGGGACCAGTCTTCGTGTATGTCTCATACTCATGAGTACTGGCTAGAACAGGCTGGTGCTTCAGTTAACAGACCTCGTCATGTTCGTCACCCCGTTCGCGATGGGATTGGGAGCCGGCTACTCTCCCTGTCCCAGCGAAAATCCGCGTTCTCCGTCAAACAGGTATAGGTTCTCAGTCTTTATCACCTCGTATCCTGCTTCGTTGAGTCGGTCGATCAACTGGGTTAGTGACTTGTGGTCAAGGACGACATATTTCGTTTCTTCCCCAGCTACCTCCGTCCCCCGCCCGACAAAGCGACAACGCCAATGATCAGTGCAAAAGGTCTCGGGAAATCCGTCCGGATACACTTTCACACCTCTGTTCGTAATCATCTTCAGCTTGAGGGTGTCGCCACTCAGTCGATCCAGGTCTTTACCAATCCGCTCTGGATCATCCCCCTGCCAGTCGATGAACAGGTCAGAGCCGACGAGTTCCTTCTTTCGCACTTTTCGCTTGTAGGGGGGAACCTTGACCGGGCCCCCTCGCCGAGCATCGATGTGCCAACTTCGCAGTGTTCGAGGTTTTTCCCCCAGACGATCGATCACGGCCTGAGCAAACTCCTCCGTCCCCAACATGTGCTCGCTGCGCCCTTCTCTGTAGATCTCCGCGGTGTGCTGACCATCCTCAATTGCCTTGAGCCAGGCGTTGTGGACGGTTTCCGCGTGGTCCGGTTCGCCGAGATGTACCAGCATCATCACCGCTGCATTTATCAGTCCTGAGGGGTTGGCGATATTCCTACCGGCAATATCTGGCGCGGAGCCGTGAATTGCCTCGAACATCGCCATCTCCGTCCCCACATTGGCGGAGCCTGCCATCCCGACCGAGCCGGAGACCTCGGCAACCACATCGGAGATGATGTCTCCATAGAGATTTGGCGTTACGATCACATCGTATCGCTCTGGTTCGGTGGCTACGCGGGCGGTTCCTATGTCGATAATCTGTTGATCTGCCTCGATATCGGGGTATTCCGCGGCGATCTCATCGAATACTCGATGAAAGAGGCCGTCGGTTACCTTCATAATATTGTCTTTGATCATGCAGGTTACCTTTCTCCGACCGTACTGCTTCGCATATTCGAAGGCATACCTAATGACACGTTCACTGCCGGGTCGCGTGATGAGCTTGAGACACTGGGTCACGTCTTCGGTTTGCGCGTGCTCGATGCCGGCGTAGAGGTCTTCTTCGTTTTCTCGGACGATGATGATGTCCAGAGTGGGGTGATGGGTCTCTACGTAGGGATTGAGCGACTGACACGGACGCACGTTAGCAAATAGTCCGAGTGTCTTCCGTATAGTGACGTTTAAGCTCTTGTACCCTGAACCTTGCGGGGTGGTCACAGGAGCTTTGAGAAGCGTTTTGGTTCGGCGAATCGAATCCCAGGCGTCCGGCTTGATACCGGCTGAATAGCCCTGGAGAAACACGTCGCGCCCTATTTCGATGAATTCCGGCTCAATAGGGGCTTCGGCCGCTTCCAGAATCTTCAATGTCGCATCCATGATCTCGGGGCCAATGCCATCTCCCCGAGCTACAGTGATCTTCTTTGCGGTACTCACAGCTATCCCTCTACATCGAGTCTCTTTGTTGACCCAGGATGTGGGGAATATACCCACGGAGTGGTGAGGAGGCAAAAGTGCGAGAGAGTTCCTCCGTCCCTAATGGTCCCTAATGATGGGCGCCGAAAAGCTCCAATCGGCGCCGGAGCTCCGGGATTTCGTCCTCGTGGACGAGAGAGACGCAGGCGCGGATTCCTTCGAGACGTTCAGAGCCGGTCTGGCTAAGAGAAATGGCGCTTACTCCGTAATAGAGGAGCTCACGGATGAGTTCTTCGCCGCTTAATCCGGGGTAGGAGATCGTGAAGTAGAATCCATCCGCGATTGGGCGATCGATGTCGGTGTCGTAGACGATGCTGAAGCCACAGTCTGTGAAGGCCTCTTTCATCATCCTCGCTCGATCGCCGTATCGCCTCACGACACTGAGAAAGTCGTACTCACCGTTGTTTACGGCGCAGAGCATGGCCCAGAGACCGTGCTGGGCGCTGTGGGTTACGCCGGCGGTAGTGGCGTAGAGGGTTCCAAGAATGAGGGCCTCCCCAAACAGGTCACTGCTGTAGTACCGAAGAAGGTCTGGGTACCGACGGGACATCAGCGTGTCGCTCACGCAAATCATGCCTATCCGCTGCCCGGCATAGCTGAAGGCCTTCGAGCTGGAGATGAGCAGGATGAAATTTCCGGTGTAGTTGGCAACGGTGGGCGGAAACGGCGGCTGTCCGGGGTTGCCAAAGTCTTGTCGAAAGTCCATCCCGAAATACGCGAGATCCTCGATTACGACGATGTCATCCCTCTCGGCAACTCGACTAATAATCTCGAGCTCCTCATCGGTGAAGCAGATCCACGAGGGATTATTCGGATTCGAATAGAGGAGGGCCGCCACACGTCCATCCGCCACGGCTTCTTCTAGCCTTTTCTCGAGAGCCTTGCCCCTGTAGTTGTAGACGTCGAAGCTTCGTGTCGGTAGACCCACCATTCTTGCCTGCTGTTTGTGAACGGGAAAGCCGGGGTCTAGAAAAAGGACGGTGTCCTTCCCCTCCCGAGCTCGTCCCGCGACCATGAAAGCGGCATAGCTCCCGTTGATGCTGCCAGTAGTTGGAACGCAGCCTGCGGGATCTATTGAAACACCGAGAAACAGAGAGACGAAACGGGAGATCTCTTCCTTGAGTTGCGGAACTCCAGCTACCGGAGGATAGCTCGAGGCGACCCCCGACGCCAGTGCCGCCCGTTCCGCTTCGATAGCAATCTCCGGCACGGGAAGACCAGGTATTCCCATTTCCATTCGGATAAACCGGACTTCTTGCTCGCTCTCGAGACGATCGATAAGCCTTCGGATTTCCCGTATGGAAGCAGAGCCTGGATTGTTCATTCCGTAAAAGTCGAGGGCGCTTTCCACCATCGCTCGCGGTATCGGTGTTGGCTTCATGGACCGGGATTATTGCACAGGAGGGGGGTGAGGTGTAGTCTTTTGGTAAGCTTATGGCGATTCAACAACTTTCGATTCAGATCGAAAACCAGCCGGGCCGTCTCTACAGAGTAACGGAAGCCCTCGGCTCTGCGGGCATCAACATTCGTGGTCTCACGCTCCAGGAAGCTGAAGTGAATGGGGTCCTCCGGATGATAACCTCCGACGTCGCAGCTGCAAGAAACATTCTGATGTCCATGGACATCCCAGGGACCGTGGAAGAGGTGATCGCGGTTCGAATACCCGACACCCCGGGCTCCCTTTCCAAGGTGCTCAAGCCGCTTTACGACGCCCATGTCAACCTGCACTACGCCTATTCACTCCTTTTGGAGGAAGGAGCCGTAGTAATACTCCGTTGTGGCGACAACGGGGCGGCCGAAGAGTTCCTGATCTCCCAGGGCGTCGAAATTCTAGAGCTCCCGGCGATCCTTTCCGGAGGGACGGAGGAATGAAGATCGGCGTAATTGGGGCCGGGCCGATCGGTTCCCTCCTCGCCTCCCATCTCATTCGGGCCGGACACGAGGTAACGCTCTGCGAAATCAGTCAACCTCGTCGAAACGCTCTTCTCCAGAAGGGAATACGGGTGTCAGGCGTCCGGGAATTCCGCGTTCCCGTAGTCTCCGTGGTCTCTGCGGTGGATGAGTTTGCCGAATCCCTGCCGGAAATTCTATTCGTGGCGGTAAAAGCCCAGGTACTACCTCTTGTGAGCTCTTCCATCCAGGAGTTCGCCAGGCCGGAAATGACGGTGGTTAGCTGGCAGAACGGGATCGACACCGAGCGGGTCCTCGCTGACCACCTCCGTCCCCAACAGGTCGTCCGGGCGGTGATAAACCACGGCGTCTCCTTCACTCCCGCAGGGGATGTGGCTATTGCCTTCGACCATCCCCCGCACTTCGTACAAGAGGTGGTGCCGGAAGGAGAGGAGAAGGCGCGGGCCCTGGCGGACGTTCTCACCAAAAGTGGCCTGCAGACGGAACGCTCAGACCATTTGGAGACCGCGGTCTGGAAAAAGGGAGTGCTGAACGCTGCGCTCAATGCTCTCTGCGCTCTTACTGGCATGAATATGCAGGAGGCTTGGGAGGATAGCTACGCATCCTGGCTCGCAAAGCAGATTCTTCGAGAAGGGATTCAGGTGGCCCGGGCGAATGAGGTCTTTCTTGGACATCAGTTCTACCGGTGGGCCCTGGACTATCTGCGTGACGCCGGGAGTCATAAACCATCGATGCTGGTCGACCGAGAGGCCGGCCGCCGAACGGAGATCGACTTCATCAACGGTAAGATCGTGGAATACGGGGAAATCGCCGGTATTTCTACGCCTTTCAACAGAACGATGCTCGCCTTGGTGAAGGCGGTTGAGAAAAAGCAGACTACTCCACGTTGATCGATCCTGAGGTCGTGTTCGCCTCGATGAGCACCGTTCCTCCGTCCCTCTCGAAGCGGTTCCCCGCCTCACTGTCCCCGACACGTATCGACCCACTCACCGTCCGCAGCTGGTAGGCGTAGCGAGCCGGATCATTTCTCAGTTCCAGGCGAATGTCTCCCGAAACGCTCCGGAAGGTCGAGGCACTTCGTGGCTCCAACTCCTCACCGGTGACGGCGCCGCTGGTACTCGAAAGGTCGAATACCCCCTCCGCGTCGGCCACGGACACGTCGCCGCTGCTGCTCGTCGCCTCCACGTCGCCACTGACACCACGGATTTCGATATCTCCGGAGCTCGTATTCACCGAAATGCGGCCTTCGCCGTCGCTGAGGCTGATGTCGCCTGATCCGGTCCCAGCCTCGACTGATCCGCCAACCCGCTCCATTTCAAATTCGCCAGAGCCGCTTCGAAGGCGCAGGTCTCCAAAGATTGCCCGAGCCACAACGTCTCCGGAGCCGGTTCGAACGTCGAGAGCTCCTCCCTGGAGCCCCCGGACATCAACGTCCCCGGAGCCACTCTCGACCTCTATGTCGACCCCTTCGAAGGTCTCTATCTCGATAACTCCGGGAACCCGGGATCGCGAAAACAGCGCCCTTCGTTCTTTTGCCTCTATAAGGACCGTATCGCCCCTACGGCTGATGGTTGCGGAAACTGAACGACTACCATAGACCTGCGCCGATGTGCTGGCCGTGCGGTTACCCACGATATTCACGTCAAAGCTCTCACTCTCTATCCGCAGCGCATTGATACCGCGGAACTCCTCACCTGCAAGAAGCTCCGATTCCCCGCCCCCCATTGCCATGATAGGCAGGGCGAGGAGGAGTAACAGTGCTGGTAAAACAGGTGCTCTGGCCGCTGTTATGATCGCTTTTCTCTTCATCGATTTCGTCCTCTATAGATGAAACACCGAGGACCGCTTCCTCCGTCCCTCGCTGCGGGTCAGTATACCCCCGGCCGGGAGGATTCCGCCACGTTTCCGGCCATCGAGGATGCCTCGCGGTTGACACCCGGGAAGAGCCGACGTAGCCTCTCAGCTATGGCAACGATAGAGCGTGTTCTCATTCTGGGTGCGGGCGCTCTGGGCGCGATGTACGCCCGGGCGATGGCTTCCACTGATGGGGTTGAGGTTTCTTTCCTGGCCGACGAGGAGCGAGCGGAGAGGCTCAGATCTGATGGGGTGGTAGTCAATGGAGCGTCCCTCGAGCTCCCGGTCAATCCTCCTGAGGGCACCGTTGACCTTCTGCTGGTAGCCCTGAAGCACCACCATCTCGCTGCGGGAATCGAGCTTGCCCGGCCCTATGTGGGAAACGAGACCCTCGTCGTATCGGTTATGAACGGTATTGAGAGCGAGGAGACCCTGGCTGGCGCCTTTGGTCGTCAGGGAGTCGCGCACTGTGTTGCCCTCGGCATGGACGCGCTTCGAGAAGGGAATAGAGTGAAGTACACCCGCATGGGGCGCCTACGGATAGGACGAGGCTACTCGGAGCTACCGGAAGAGCGCCTTAAGGATCTCAGCGATTTTCTCGGCCGCTGCGACATAGAAAACGAGGTGCTAAAAGACATTCATCGGGCGGTTTGGAACAAGTTCATGCTCAACGTCGGTATAAACCAGCTCTCAGCGGTCCTCGGTGCGCCCTACGGTATCTTTCAGAAGGAAGAGTCGGCCAAGCGACTCCTTCGGTCGGCGATGCTAGAGGTGGTGGCTGTGGCTGAAGCGGAGGGCGTAAACCTTCATTCTGACGACATAGAACCGTGGTTCGACATCGTCGGCACCCTCTCCCCGGAGGGCAAGACTTCAATGCTCCAGGACATCGAAGCGGGCCGAAAGACGGAGGTTGAGATGTTCGCCGGTACCGTGGTCGCTTTGGGCAAGAAGCACGCGATCCTCACGCCTCTCAACGAGGCGCTCCTCGAAATGATTCACCTCAAGGAGCTCATGGCGAAGGGGTAAGGGTGTTGCCTCCGTCCCCGATTCCTGCGATTCTCCGGAGTGTTGATGGACAAGAATGCGACCAAGAGGGGGCTCCCCTACGGAGTCAGCCGTTACTATAGATCCCTGAGCCGCCTGGGGGACCCTACCGTCGACCCGATAGCGGCTCAGTTCGAACCCCGAGAAGAAGAAGAAACCCGCCTCCCCTACGAGACGGATGATCCCATCGGGGACGCGCACTACGCTGTGACGAGTCGCCTGATTCACCACTACCGGGATCGAGTGCTCCTACTCGTCTGTGACCGGTGTGCGACCTACTGCCGGCACTGTTTTCGCCGGCATTTCACCGGCAACAGCAGCGGCCGGATTACCGACACGGAGCTCGACGCGGCAATCTCCTACATTCGAGAGCACGAAGAAGTGCAGGAGGTTCTCCTCTCGGGCGGTGATCCACTGATGCTCGGTGACCGGGAGCTGGAAGAAATCATGAAACGTCTCAGATCGCTTCGGGAAGATCTTATCTTCCGTGTCTGCAGTCGCGTACCGGTTGTGCTCCCAGGTCGAATCACCGAGCCTCTCGCAGAGCTCCTCGGCACATACGCTCCCCTCTGGTTTGTCACCCACGTGAACCACCCGGGAGAGATCACCGAGCAATTTCGACTGGCCGTCGAACGCCTCCGGCGACACGGCACAGTCACCATGAATCAGTCAGTCCTGCTCAGGGGAGTAAACGACGACCCGGAGATCCTCGAACGGCTTTTTCGCCAGCTTCTTCGGGCTGGAGTAAAGCCCTATTACCTATTCCAGGGCGACCTCGCCGCGGGCACCGCCCACTTCCGCGTACCCATCGAGCGGGGCCTCGAGATAATGGAAGCCCTGCGCTCCCGGCTCTCGGGACTGGCGCTCCCGACCTACGCCGTGGACCTCCCGGAGGGCGGTGGCAAGGTTCCCATCGAGAGCCACCTCCTCCGGATCGAGGAAGATTGGTATGTCTTCCGCGGTCCCGGGGGCGGCGAATACCGCTACCCCCGGGAAGTCTGACCTTCCACTTGCCCCGGCTGCGGCGTTTGAGCCAAGATGGGTCATGGACGCCGCCAATATATTCGCCAATCTCTCACCCCTGGACCACCGATATCGCCATTCGAACCCTGCCCTCTTTGAGAAGCTCAGCGCCTACCTGAGCGAAGAGGCGAGCGTCCGGTACTGCCTTCGGGTTGAAGCGGCGCTAACAACGACCCACGCCGAACGGTTCGGCAAGCTCGAGGAGAGCTCTCGGCAGAAACTGGCGGCAGCGGCGGAAGAAATTGATCCTGCGGAAGTCTATGAGGAAGAGGAGAAGACCCAGCACAACGTCAGGGCGATCGTTCACGTCTACAAGCGACACATTCCTGAGGAGTTGCGGCCACTGGTTCATCTCGGAGCAACCTCCGTAGACATCCTGGACACCGCCCTGGCAATGCGGATGCGGGACGTGACCCGCGATGTGATTCTTCCGATGCTTGCGACACTCCTCGGCCGCCTGATCGAGCTCGTGGATACCCACGCCGAGCTACCCCAGGTGGGGAGGACCCACGGGCAGTTTGCGGTCCCCGTTACCGCGGGGTTCACCTTCGCCGAGTACGTAGCGCGGTTAGGCAAGTGTCTCCCTGAAATCGACCGCCGGGCGGGAGAGCTCCGCGGAAAACTGCGGGGGGCTGTGGGGGCGTATAACGCGACCTCCCTGGTGACGCAGGATCCGGAGGGACTGGAACAGCAGGTGCTGAAACGCCTGGACCTCGAGCCGACGGAGTACGCCACGCAAATGGTAGAGCCTGAGTATCTGCTCCGGCTCGTACAGGAGTTCAACGTTGCCTTTGGCGTTCTCGCCAATCTTGCCGACGACCTGCGGAACCTGCAGCGGTCGGAGATCGCGGAGGTGCAGGAGCACTTCTCCGCCACGCAAGTAGGCTCTTCTACAATGCCCCAGAAGCGTAATCCCTGGAACAGTGAGCACGTGAAGAGTCTCTGGAAGGCCTTCGCCCCCCGGATCATGACCCTCTACATGGATCAGATCTCAGAGCATCAGCGGGATCTCTCGAATTCGGCGTCCATGCGCTTCCTGGCAGAGTACATCGCCGGCTTCACCGCAGCCCTGGCACGAATGGATCGCATTGTAGCAACGCTTCGAATAGACGGAGATCGGATGCGGGAGAACATCGAACGGGCCGGCGGTTCGCTCCTGGCAGAGCCGCTCTACATTCTTCTCGCTCTCTCCGGGGAAGATGAGGCGCACGAAGTGATCAGAAAGCTAACCTTGCGGGCCCAACGGGAGGGACGGAGGTTGGAAGAGCTGGTCCTCGAGGACGAAGCTCTTTCGACCCGCCTGGAGGGGCAACTGCGAAAGGTGTCACAGCTGGAGCTCACGGCATTTCTAGGAAACCCCGGTGCTTACACCGGCAAGGCAGCCAAAATAGCGAGCGGCATTGCTGATAGATTTCGGCCGGTCTGGCGAAGGTACGAGGGAAAGGACTAGCAGCTAGTCCCCGCAGGGTCTGGGAGAGAGCGAAAGAAGACAGGCATTCGACCCTGGGCTACATCGTAGAGAAAGTCCGCGGGGATCAGATCGCGACTCCGAAGCCGGAAGTTGCTATCTTCGGTAAACACATTGCACTTGCAGAGCACCTCAGTGTCCAGGGCGGTATCCCCGCTCTTGTACGGCGAAACAGGAGTGTACCAGACCTCATCAATCCGTCGTGCCCCCGGCAGCGAGGCTGCCGACTCACGGGTCTCGCACGCCGGATTGTGGTCCCAGCGCACGAAGTATACACGACCTCTATGGAATCTCATAGCTATTATATTAGCACACAGCTCCAATAAGTTCAAAGCAACCGTATGTACAAGTTTACTTCGTCCATGGCTTCTGGGAAGAGACTGATGGAATAGAGACTGAGGCGTTCAGATAGAGGTAGATATCCTCCCAACCCTCATCTACCCCGCTCTGCGCATCCACCCGGGCCACGATGCCCGCCGTGCCCAGGAGCGGGACGATGTTGAACAGCTGCATCGAGACATCGAACTCCGTCCCCAGGTAGTACTCTTCGCCCCATTTCGCCCCTCCGTCTCCGTCGAAGTCTCCGTAGAAGGAGGTTTCTGCGAAGAGAAAGACTCCACCGCCGAGAAAGTTGATTCCCAGCAGCCGGCCCTCCCAGAGGCCGAGAGGAACCATGTAGCGAAGAGAGGGAAGAATCTCATATCCTCCGTCCCCACCGTCCCATGCTACGCCGCCCCGGGGACCCACGAGATCTCCCGCGTCTCCTTCGCTACTGGTCCCGCCTCGCACGCTTAGACCAAGGGCGTGATGCCACCAGGGAAGACCGCGGACGACTCCGACACTGGAGACGGTCTCCACCATCGCTTCCTCCCTGTCGAGAAGCTCCGGATAGTAGCGCACCAGGAACTCTGCCCCCTCCGCCCGATCGCCATAGAACGCCTTCGGGGCGGAGAGGGAGCCTCGAAAAGCGGATACTCCCGCTGTCAGAAAGAGTTGGTCCGCTGTGATTACAGCCTCTTCGTTGAGCTCACCGAAGGCCATAGATCGACGGCTGAACCAGTTGTTCTCGACTCCGACGGACCAGGATGATGTGAGCCGCAGACTCTCCCCGACCCCGTATCTCCGCAGCAGAGGGATTCCGGCGGTGAGCTCGTTAACCAATTCCGCCTCTGCCAGATCATCCTCCTCCAGATACTCATAGGAGAGACCGTAGGATAGACTCACCGGCCCGGGCGTGAAGCTGTAGCTCAGTCCGAGAGATGGTTGCTGCAGGTCCGGGGTATAGAAGAGCGTTCCCTGAAGCTGGTGCCGCTGCAGCGTGCTCATTGCCAGGAAAAAGGTGCCTACCGAAAGTGCCGGCCCCTCATCAAGGGTCCCCGCGGCTCCGGCGAGGGGAAACCAGAGAAGCGGTCGGGGCAAGTCCCAGTAGCGTCGGGGCTCCACGCTCCTATCGGGGTCGCCCCCGGCAGGGCCTGCTTCCCTCGGGTTTGAAGCCGTTTGGCCGGTGTAGGGGGGGAGAACCTCCTTCGAAACCTCACCAATCGGCTCCTCCGTCCCTCGAGCGGCCCAGAGAGAGCTCCCGGTGGTGTCGTAGCTCCCGTAGATGAGCTTAGGGTCTCCCGAGCCGTCACGCTCGGAAAGATCGGCGTAGACCGCGCCCCAGGCTGCCACCGGGTCCCGGAGTAACCGAGAGAGCTCCCCGGAGGCGATGTTCGCCTCGTAGAGCTCGGTTCTCGGGCCCGAATCCGAGGAGAAGAGGATCCGTTCGGAGCTGCCAAAACGAGGAAAGTAAACCGGGGGGTCCCAGGTGGTCGTGAGGTTTCGGATCTCGCCGAGTCTCCAGGCAGGTCCGCCGCCTGAGCTTCCCGAGGCGTCTTCGTTTTCGTGGATCGTCGCAATGAGCAAGTCCTGTTCGCCGGCGGTATTGGCCACAAAGGCGATTCTGTCGCCCCCCGGAGACCAGACGGGGTACTTCACCGAGGTGTTCTCTCGGTCGAAAAGCACCCATCTCTCACCGTTTTGGGGATTCACCGCCAGAAGCCTGAATCTGCTTCCCACTCGCTCCGTCACTACTGCTCTGTCCCCCAGGGATGAAATGGCCGGCTGCTGAACTCGGGCACCCTCGGTGAGCCTCACGGGCTCCTCCGTCCCCAGATCGTACCGGTAGAGCTCCGAAAAGGAGGAAAGCCCCGCCGGATGGCCCGGGTCGGGCCGAACCGAAGTAAAGAGAACCGTTCCTCCGTCCCCGGAAACATCAAACGAGTAGGGGTCGGTCAGGCTGACGGTGAGGATCCGTTCCCCAGGGCCTCCGATTTCGCGGCTTCTCCATATACCCGGAGCCTCCTCGTGGGACCGAGCGTAGTAGAACCAGCCATCCTCCGTCCCCAGAGGGAGGTACCAGTCGCCCTGCCGGGACGGCGAGATGCGCTCCCGTCCGCGACGGCTGGACGCAGGGGCGTACTCTTCCTGGAGGTGGGCAGCCATTCGGGCGTGGAGCTCCCGAGCCTTCACGCCGGTGACCTTCCGCACCGCTCGGGGTATGCCTAGAATTGGCGCCCGGGCGAAGGCTTCGTGTATCCGCGCCATCACCTCCTCACCGTAGATCTCCCGGAGATAGTCAACGTAGAGGTATCCCGCCACGTAGATGCGGTCCTGTGGGGCGTAGGCGGAGCCGAACTTCGACTTCTTGTAACTCCACAGCCCTCCTTCGTTCAGGAACGCTTCGTACTTCATCCTGAAGAAGGGATTTGTTCCGCGTCCGCCGGAACTGTAGTAGCTCTCGTTGGTTACGGTGACTCCCTCCAGGAGCCAGCCGGGGTAGAAGACACCGTGAGCGGCGGTAAGGTCGTGACCAAAGAGGTAGGACATGCCGCCGAGGATGCCTTTCCGGTTGGCGAAGTGGCAGTAGTGCGTGAACTCGTGAATAAAGAGGAGCTTGATCCAGCTCTCTCCCCGCGCTCCGAGCCACGGCCCCGACGGGGAAGTAACGAAAAGATTAACCTGATGAGGAAAAGGCGTGTAGTAGCCGTTTGCCGTAGCGGTACGCCCGCGGATGATGACAGGGACGTTCTCTGGGTAGTAGTCCAGGGAACGAGTGACCGCCTCGTACACCTCTTCAGCGTAGCTCGCTGCCTCCAAGGCCGCAGCCTCGTGCGCCGGCTCATAGATGAAGCGAAAATTGCCAGCCTCGAGGACCCGCCACCCCTGGTAGGGCGCGGGGGCCGTGGATCGGCCAACCGGGCCCGTGGTTCCAACATCTGAGCCCGGCGCCCCAACTGCCGGCCCCGTGGCCCCAACTCCCGAGCCCGACGCTCCAACTCCCGAGCCCGGGAGCGCCGGGGCGGTTGGGGCGAGAAGGCAGAGTAGGAGTAGGGGCAGGAAACGCTTCATCAGATCTCGGTGGCCTCCGTGGCGAAGAACTTTATCCCTTCTCCGGCAAAGACTTCTTTGAGCTCCCTAACGATTTCCTTGATCGCCTTCGCCTCGTCCCGTTCGACGTAGGCGAAGAAGACGAAGTTCTCCTCCGGCCAGACGTGGTCGCCCTGTCGGGGGCCGGAGCGGCCTACGCCTTGTACTTCAGGAAAGAGCGTGTGGTGTTCTCCTAGCTCCCGCTCGGCGAGGCGGTCAAAAAAGTCCTCCTGCACTGAGCGGTTTCCAATGACTTCTACCCGTATCATGCTGACTCACCTTCCTGCT
>CAYZHV010000041.1:0-11104 GCA_964478055.1 uncultured Spirochaetaceae bacterium
GAAGACACAGACAGAGAAACCCTTAACCGAGGCGGGATGATTCGCCGCGAGTACGCCCACCGGGACCATCACGGAACGTGGCATGACCTCGTCTATCAGAAGACCCCCCTCTACGGCGAGCACGGCGGCCACGAGGGAATCGTGGGAGTAATCCTCGAGGTGACCGATGAGAAGCGGTACGCTCGAGCCCTTTCCAAAGCGTTGGACATGCAGACAGCCGTATTCAACAGCCTTAATCAGGTTGTTCTCTCGGTCAACGCTTCCACTAGAACGATTGAGCTCGCGAATCCGGCGGTGCGGAAGATCTTTGGCTACGAGCCGGAGGAGCTCACAGGGAAATCCGCTCGGGTGCTACACGTAGACGAGGACCACTACCGATCCTTCGCGGTGGAAGGGAATCCCAGACTGGAAAAGGACGGCATCTTCCGAACGGTCCATCCCTTTCGCCGGAAAGACGGCTCCGTCTTTCTCGCGGACGTTTCGGTGACCGAGCTGCATCCTGATTTCGGCTGGCAGGCCGGAGTGGTGACGGTCATAAACGACATCTCAGATCGCGTTGCCTCCCAGGAAGCACTGGTGGAGAAGACGAAAGAGCTGGAGACAATACTGGAAAACGCTCCGGACTTGATCATTCGGGCAGACGAGCAGCAGATAGTGCACTTCGCGAACTCACGTACCAGAGATTTCTTCGGTATTTCGCCGGAGGAGGTGGTGGGTAGGACGATTACCGAGCTTGGCCGTGATCTCGGAATACCCGATACCGTTCTCGAAGCGTGGAATGAGAGCTCCTCCCGAGTCTTTCGACTCGAACAGAGCGGCAACGTGGAGATGGACCTGCGGCTCCAGGGGAGGCGTCTCTTCCTCCAGACCCGGGTGGTTCCGGAGTTCGACCGCTCCGGGAAAATAACTTCCACCCTTAGTATTACCAGAGATATGACCATGCAGAAGGAGGCGGAAGAGGCCCTTCGAGAGCGAGAGGAACAACTCCTGCACTCGCAGCGAATGGAACAGGTCGGGCAGCTCGCCGGCGGCGTAGCACACGATTTTAACAACCTGCTCACGGCGATTCAGGGGTACCTTAGCCTGGCGGATGCGGACGAGACACTCTCTGAGTCGGCACAGAAAATGATGGCTAACATTCGGAAAACCACCGGTCGCGCCGCTCGCCTCACCCAGCAGCTCCTCCTCTTTAGTCGCAATGTCCCCACGGAAAAAAGGAACACCCACTTCAACAGCGCTGTGGAGGGCATATGCAAAATGCTCGGACGCGTGGTCCCGGAGAGCATTGAGATCCGAACCAACCTCGATCCCAGGGTCGGCGAGCTCTACGCCGATCAGGGCAAGCTCGAACAGGTGGTGATGAATCTGATCATTAACGCCAGGGACGCCGTCGAAGGAAGAGGTCTTATCACCGTAGAAACGACTCCGGGTAGCTCGGATGACTCCGGGAGCAACTACGTGGAGCTTCGGGTAAGCGACAATGGAAGAGGAATGGATGAGACGACCAGGGAGCGTGTCTTTGAGCCGTTCTACACTACCAAGGAGGAGGGGCAAGGCACCGGCCTCGGCCTCTCCGTGGTACACGGGATTGTCCGGGAACACAACGGCAGTATCGACGTTGAGAGCAAACCCGAAGTAGGAACCACCTTTACCGTCAGATTTCCTCAGGAACGAACCGCGGGAACAGAGAGAGAAGAAGTCCAGATGGCTACCGGGGACCAAACCGGAAGCGGTGAACAGATCCTGATAGTGGAGGACGATCCAGCGATTCTCGAAACCCTTTCTGGCGGGTTGGCCCTGAGCGGCTATAAGCCGGTTACGGCCTCGACTCTATCGGAGACCAGAACACTCTTGGATCAGCTACCGGAACCACCGACTGCGGCCATTGTCGATATGGTGCTCACCGACGGAACCGCCTTGGAGTGCATCCCGCTGATCAAGGCGAAGCACAATGAGTGCCGGATCGTTGTCGCAAGCGGTTATCTAGACAACCACCGGCTGGTAGCCAAGATCAAAGAAGAAGGCTTTACCTTTCTGCAAAAGCCCTACTCCATGGGAGACCTCATCGAAGCGCTGCAGCGCAAACTGGGGGCGACGGGAGGAACCGCCAGGTGAGCAGAGTTCTTCTAGTCGATGACGAGTTGAGTGTGGCGGAGGTGATCGAAGAACTCCTCACGGCCCGGGGGATCTCGGTTACGCTCTGCAGCGACTCAGAGTCCGCAGTCTCCACCGCCCTGTCCGGATCCTATGATTTGATCCTCCTGGATCTCAAGATGCCGCGAAAGAACGGTGCGGAAGTGACCAAGGAGATAATGGCCAAGCGTCCGCAGCAACGGATCCTCATAATTACCGGACATCCGTATGATCCTCTGGCGGATGAGGCGCTCCGCGCCGGGGCGCAGGGGCTCATACCGAAGCCTTTCGAACTCGGCAAAATCCTCGACGCCATCGAGGGCGGAGCAGAATGAAAGATCGAAACGGCCTGAACAACCGAATACTCAGTGATCTCGATAGCCTCATAGACTCCGTTGAAGAGGAGCTCGGAAAGACAAGCGATCTGGCTCCGGAGGAGCTCGACGAGACGGTCCGGTCTGAGAATTTGAGCAACCTCTCCTCACCGCATCCTATCGTGCACGACGGCTATGTGACCGCGGAAGTATCCGCGGACGAGATGCAGGCAATCGGCAGTTTTCACGCTCCCACGCCCGGAAGAAATCCGCTCACCCCGGAAGGGGTACGGCAAAAGTTGGAGAGCCTCGACATTGTTGCCGGAATCCAGGACGAAGCTATCCAGGAAGCGGTGTGGCGGGCCAACACCGAGATGGAAGACCAGCACGAGGTGGTTGTGGCCAAAGGAGTGAAGCCTCGGGATCGGGTGCCGAAACACGTCCTTCTCCGGCCGGAGCTGGTGCGTCCCAAGAAGTGGAGCAACCAAGCAGAGCGACAGCAGGTGGACTACCGCCTGGTATCACCTTTCGTACTGGTGAAGACGGGAACACTCCTCGGTAAGCTGGTTGAGGCAAAAGAGGGAGAGCCGGGATACACCGTACGAGGAAAGGAGCTCGAGCCGGGATCCCGCAAAGTACACCGTCGTCGCCCGGGCAAGAACGTGGCTCGTAAGGGAGCATACTTCTACGCCACCGCCGAGGGTCGTTTCGAATGGGGAGACACCTTCTTTCGGGTCAATCCGGTTCTCGAGCTCACCGAAGAAGTGGCCTATTCCACGGGACACATTGATTTCGGGGGTGACGTTATCCTTCATAAGGGAGTGAAAGACCGCTTTCACATCCACGCCGGGGGCTCGGTCCTCGCCCACGAAACTCTCGACGCCTCCGACGTAATCTGTGGCGGTGACCTCCTAGCGCACCATGGAATCATTGGCCGCAACGAGTCCCAGGTCAGAGTTGAAGGTTCCGTAAAGACCAAGTACATCGAGAACTGCTACGTCGAGTGCAAGGGCGCTATCGAAGTGGAGGTTGGCGTGATCAACTCCTTCGTTAACACCCTCGGAACCCTCGTCGTAAAGGGAAAAGGGGTCATCGTCGGCGGTAAAGTCTACGCCCAGGGAGGAGTAACCGCGACCCAGATCGGCTCGGCCATGTCGCCGAGAACCGAAATCCACTGTGGCGTCGACTTCGGAGTTGCCCACAAGCTCCAATGGGTACAGCAGAAAAGCGTGGAAACGGCATACCAGATTCAGCGGATAGCACAGCTCTGCAAGCGCGCAGCAGCCACCGATGAGCTGGAAGAACAGCGAAAGCGTCTACAGACGCTACAGACGCGACTCCGAGACAGGGCGGAAGAACTAGTCTTTCACCTCGACAAGGAAGATGACGCAACCATCTGCGTGAGCGGCACGGTTTACCCCGGCGCCTATATGGAAATCGTCCACGCCCCCTACGACGTTCGACAGACCCTGAAGCGAGTCTGCTTTCGTCTGGACAAGACAGTTGGAAAAGTCGTAACCGATAGATACCGGCGCGGCCGTTGACCTTTCTCGCGCGCCGGCGCGTACTTCGCTCCGTGAAAAAGCTCCTGCTTCGATGCATTCGCAAATCAACCGGAGGAACTCTGCAGTGTGCATGGGAGTCCGGACCCTCAGGGATCTTGAAAGAAATCGAGAAGCAGTTGGTTTATCTCCTCCGGACGTTCCGTCGCCATGAGATGTCCCGCCTCGACTAACTCCACTCGACTATTCGGAACGTCCCTCACGAGCTCAGCTGCCGACATCGGATCCCCCACGAGTCCGTCCCTGCCTCCGAAAACGAAGAGCACCGGAACCTGCAGGCTTTGACGTTCGGAGGGAGTGAAAGGTAGAGGCAGGACCTTTACCGGATAGACACCGGAAAGGAGCAGCGTGAACCACTCTCCCATTTCGGCCTCCACTATTTCGCTCTCGCCAAAGGCCCAACGGATCGTGAGCTCCTGAATCGGCCGGAGCGGGAAGAGCTGCGCAAGAGTGATTCGTACGATGGCGCCCGCGGCTCCCTGATAGCCCATCGGAGCGAGAAGCGCGAGCTTTTCTACACGGTCCGGAGCATAGAGGGCATAATTGCTACCGATAAAGCCACCCTCGGAAGCGCCCACGACGTAGGCGCTCTGGACTCCGAGCTTTTCGGTTATCTCCTTGTAGAGCTCTGCTTGCTCCAGCCCGCTCTTCACCGTCTTCCTGAGATCGTAGTATTCACTCTTTCCGGCGTCACCGATGAGGTCTATAGCGTAGGTGCGGTAGTGGTTACTCAACTCAGCTATACTCGCCCTCCAGGACCAGCTGGCCACGCCGGAAGGATGGAGCAAGATCAGGGGAGGAGCATCCTCGGGGCCGGAAGCAATAACGTGAATCGCTCCGTACCGGGTGTGAACAAAGGTGCGCTCAAAGGGGACAGGCCACTCTTTTAGCTTCTCCTCGTAGATCAGCATCATTCGGGCCCGGACCTCCGGTGTTCGGTATATTGATGTTGCCTCCCCAGTGGGGAGACCACGAACGACAAAGACAAGGAGACCGAGAACGATGAGCACCCGAACCGTCGGCCCTAAGGTCCAGTCGAGGTGGGTGCGGAGTAACGTTGTCATCGGCGGGAGGCAGATAAGTAGGATCAACAGGAGCAGGAGGGCCGAAACCCAGTTGGCCAGAAGAAACATGGAGAGCGCAAGAAGAGCGAAGAAGAGAGAAAAGAGCCAGCCGAGAAAGAGCCGGAGATAGCGCATCTTTACCTCTCAATAATACTATAGTGTCACCTAGAGTGTGGTAGAATGAGAGAAACATGCGAGGAGGGTGAAACTACGTCTTCCACGGAGCATCATCAGTTCATCCTCAACAAGTCCCACGACTTCATATCCCTCATAGACCGGAACTACCGGTACGAAATCGTCAACGACGCCTACTGTTGGGCCATGGATCGCTCTAAGGAGGAGATCCTCGGCTCCACGGTTCCCGAGGTCTGGGGGCAGGAGCGATTCGACAAGAACATAAAGGAGAAGCTCGACCGCGCCTACAAAGGCGAAGAGGTTCATTTTGCGGAGAGATTCACCTTTGGGCCTTTCGAGCGGGACATGCAGGTTTCCATGTACCCCTATGAGTCCGACGGGAAGGATGAAGTCACTCACGTCGCGGTCTTTAGCTACGATGTCTCCCGGGTGAGTCAAATCGAGCAGAAGCTCGCGAACTACGAGTTTAGGGACGTGCAGACCGGCCTTTTCAACAGGAGATCTTTGGACGTAATCCTGGACATGGAGATTGAGAAAGCAACCGCTTCGCCGGAAAATAAACTCCGCGCCCTGCTCTACATTGCGCTCCAGAATCTCGACACTGTCACTCAGACTTACGGACACCACATTCGCGATCTTCTCCTCGAGAACACGGGCCTTCGGATAAAGAGGGCCGTCCGGGGATCAGATAACGTCTTTCGCTTCGACGGACCGGACCTGGCGCTCATTGTCGACGGTATCCGGAAGAATACCGATGTGGGGCCCATCGCTCAGAAGATCTGCAACGAAGTCTCCGTGCCCTACCGGTACGGTAATATCGACGTGGTTCTCTCCTGCGTGATTGGCGTAGCCGTGTACCCCGAGGACGGTCAGGATCGTGACTCCCTTATCCAGAGCGCCATCTCCGCTAGGCTCGAGGCTGAGCGACGAGGTGAGCAGTTTCTCATTTACAACGAGGAACTGCACAAGCTTGCCTACGCCAGGATGGCGCTCACGACGGAGCTCAGCCGCGCCTTTGAGTCGGAGAGTTTCGCCATTCATTTCCATCCCATCGTCGATCTCGATGGGCAGGTTGTGGGCGCTGAGGCGCTGCTCCGCTGGTCGAGAGCGGATGGAACTAAGGTGCCCCCGGGAGAGTTCATTCCGGTAGCCGAGGAGACGGGACTGATAGCAGCCATCGACAAATGGGTGCTCTACAACGTCTGCAAACAGGTAGCCAGCCTTGGAGACGAGAGCGACATCTATGTCACCCTGAACATCAGCGCCTCGACCTTTACCAATCCGGAGCTCCTGGAGCTGGTTGTGGCGGCCCTCAAGAATGCGGGCAACCCCAGTCCGGAACGGATAAAGATCGAAGTAACCGAGAGCGAGTGTATGGACGATCCCGACGCGGCGGTGGAGCAGATGGAGAAGCTCAAGCAGATCGGGATAGACGTCTGGATCGACGACTTTGGCACCGGCCACTCCTCCCTCAGTTACCTCAGAAAGCTTCCAGCGGCGATGATGAAGATCGACAAGGAGTTCATCGACGAGCTCAACGATAGCCCGGAGGACATGGTCTACCTCGCAAACATCATAAACAGTGTCCGTTCACGACGCAAAGAAATCGTCGTAGAAGGTATCGAATCCGAGCGTCAGCACGACCTTCTTCGGCGACTGGGCTGCTCCTTTATGCAGGGTTTCTACTACAGCAAACCGATACCAGCTAAGGAGTTTCGTGAGCTCCTGGATAGTGGGCGAAGCCTCTTGAACGGCGGGTCACCATACTGATAAACACCACGTCGACTATTGGACAATTGGTCTCCACTGTATAGTCTCTAGAAGAACCCCAAGGAGGCGATCAATGTCGAAATGTCGAGTCTGGTTTGTACTAAGCGTCTTTCTTCTGCTAGGCGCTGCGAGCGCCTACGGTCAGTTCGGCTCGGTGGCCGTAACCGACGGCTACGACGCGGGAGTGGTCAATCCGGCGGCTCTTGGTGTAGGAAACGCCGCTGGTCTTGCCGGCGAACTCGGCTACACGGACAACACCTTTGGCGACGACAGCGACTTTGGCGACGCCTTCGCCGTTTTTCTGAGCGGTAAACGCCTCGGCTACGCCTACCAGCAGACATCCCTTACGGAGCTTCACACTCTTGCGGGGGCGATCAATCCGGTGAGAAACTTCTACACCGGCGTCTCCTACGGATGGGGTCCCGGGGATTTTGATGAAGGAGACTTCCGCCTCGGAGCACTCCTACGTCCCGCGAACGGTATCTCCACCGGCGCCACGGTGACTTTTCTCGACTCGAATACGACCGCCGCTACCCTGGGCCTCGGGATTCGGCCACTCTTCGCCCTTCCTGCGGAGAGCCATCGGCTCACACTCTTCGGCGACCTTCCCTACGACGGAGACAGCTGGCTCGATCCGCGGATCGGCGTTTCGGTCACGCCGGTGGATGGCTTCGACTTCGCCATAGGCTACGACATCGAGACGGAGCGGTTCCGGGGCTCAGTCGCCTTTTCTCTCCCCACCGCCCGGGTGGGTAACCGTACCCGCTTCGACCCTAACAACGAGTTGGAGAGCGGTGCCGGATTTATCCATTTCACGCCGAAACGGTTCCGCTCCCTGGCGGTTCCCCTGGAAGACACCTTTATCGACTACGCTCCCGGGCCGATGGTGGTCGAACGCCGGAGCCTCCCGACCGGTTGGCCCTTTACGGAGCTGGACCAGTCGATCTCCGCCCTGGAGCTCGTTACGGAGATCCGAAACCTCGCTGATGACGACAGCGTCGAGGGTATTCTCTTTCGGAACCACAGGTTTGTCGCCTCCGCGGCGAACATCATGGAAATCCGAGAAGCTCTGGATGAGTTTCGAGCCGCCGGCAAGAAGGTGGTTTATTACTACGAGGGAGTGGAAAATATGAACTACGCCCTGGCCGCGGCCACGGCGGATCGCATTTATCTCCATCCGGGAGGATTTGTCTACCTCACTGGTGATTCGATCACTCGCCCCTACCTCCGGGACCTCCTGGAGAAGGTGGGTATCGAGGTGCAGAACTTCAAGAGCTCCCGGTACAAGAACGCCGGAAACATCTTCTCCGAGAGCGAAATGCAGCCCCCGGAGGAGGAGGCGTTGAGCTATCTCCTGGAAGGGCTCCATCAGGAGAGGGTGG
The DNA here is from genome assembly GCA_964478055.1 of uncultured Spirochaetaceae bacterium. Lineage (GTDB taxonomy): Bacteria > Spirochaetota > Spirochaetia > DSM-27196 > Alkalispirochaetaceae > CAYZHV01. Next base: position 8,361 of record CAYZHV010000041.1, read on the forward strand.
CGATGATCGACTCTGGCCGAGGGGAAAAACTCACCCGGAGCCCGGAGGAGACCATCAACGGTGGCCCCTACCTCATCGCCGAGAGAGCCCTCGAGGTGGGTTTGGTGGATGGTCTTTTGTATGAAGATGAGCTACCTGAGGCGTTGGAAGAGCTTGTTCGACGCCCGCGAGTCCGGGACCGGAGCGCAAGAGAAGAGATACGCTACGCCTGGGCGGATAGCGGAGGCGCTAAGGTCGGCCTCATTTACGTTACCGGCCCCATTACTACCGGCTCCGGGTCCGTTGGTCAGGTCGCCGGTTCCGATCGGATAGCCCGGGCCCTCCGGGCCGCCAGGCAGGATCCGACGGTGGAGGCAATCCTGCTCAGAGTAGCGTCCAACGGTGGCTCCGCCCTTGCCTCGGAGACAATCGCCCGGGAGGTGCAGCTGGCGACTAGCGGAGATGATCCGAAACCTGTGGTTGTCTCCATGGGAGGCACCGCTGCATCCGGTGGGTACTACGTAGCGACCTACGCGGACGAGATTATCGCCCAGCCCAATACGGTAACAGGATCCATCGGTGTGGTGGCCCTGATGCCGAATATCGCCGGTCTCTCCGAGAAGCTCGGAATCAACTGGGAAACGTTGCGTCGAGGAGAGAACGCCGATCTCGGCGCGCCGTACCGCCGCCTCGATCCGGAGCAGCAGGAACTCTTTCAGGAGAGTGTGGACGCGAGCTACGAGCGCTTCATAAAAGCTGTCTCCGAGGGACGAGAAATGAGCCCCGAGGCGGTGGAAGAAGTTGCCCAGGGTAGAGTCTGGACCGGACGGCAAGCGGAGGAACGGGGCCTTGTCGATGGACTCGGGGGTCTCTATACCGCCATCGCAGCCCTGGAAGAGCGCCTGGACCGCCGAGTCCGGCTACAGGAGTTCACCGGAGAGACGGGCGTCTTCGGAACTCCTCTCCCGGAGGTCGCAAGAGCGGCCATCCGACCGGACCCGACAGACGAGTTGCCCGCGGAGGTTAAGGCACTCCTCGACTCCGCCTCCGTTCTCGACGCCTTCGGAAAAGAGGCTATTCTCTTTCTCGCGCCCTATCCGGTTGGCCCAGAGCCCCGGCCCTGAGCGGTTGAGGGTGGTCCGAAGATGAAAACAACAATCGAAGCAGTATTGGCAGGAAAGGCGCAACCCTTCGGTCCCAACGGGGAGCCGAGCGCAGTACGTAAGCACCCGGTCTCCGGGGTCGTGGAGATCGGCCCTGAGGGCTTGGGCGGTGATGAGCAGGCGTACCACGGCCACGGAGGTGTGGAGAAAGCGGTGCTCCACTACGCCTCGGAACACTACGATCGGTGGCGTCGCCGCTTCTACTCCTTCTCTCTGGAGCCCGGCGGTTTCGGGGAAAATCTCGCTACCCGGGGAATAACGGAAAGAGATGTCTGCCTCGGCGATCGGTATCGCATCGGAGAGGAGCTCCTTCTGGAGCTTACTCAGCCCCGGCAGCCGTGCTGGAAGCTCGGTCATAACGCCGGGATTCGAGAGATTCAGCGAGTTCCTCAGGAGGAGGCCGCGACCGGCTGGTACTATCGCGTTGTCTCCCCCGGGAGAGTGCAGGGGGGAATGGAACTGGAGCTTGTTTCGCGGCCGTATCCGAAGTGGGATCTATCACGGTTTCTCACAGGATTCTACGGAACTCCCGAAGATGAGGCCTTTCTCCGTTCGGCTCTCGAGGTGGAAACCCTGGGGGCGGAAATGAGGAGTGCGATCGAGAAGCGGCTTCGTACGGGAGCCGTGGAAGATTGGCAGGGGCGCCTCTACGGTCCTCTGCGCTGAAGCCCCGGGTGCTAGGCCCCGGCGGCGAGAAGCTTCTGTCCCGCCTGCCGGGCGGAGTCCAGCGTGGCAGGCTCGCTCTCGACGCTTGCGGCCTCGAAAAAGCCGAGGGCCTTTACCGAGGCGACCACATCCAGCCCGATATCCGCGGCAAAGGAGGCGAGGAGGTCGCTGGTGTTTCCCATCATCTCCTCCTCGGATTGCTCGCAAACCGCGACGGTGACGCACCGTTTGCCGCCTCCACCGTACTTTCCGATCCACTCGTGCCGGTTTCTCGGATACTGAATGAGGCTGTAGGAACGGTCAATGAACCGCTTCATATCGGAGGTGACCGAGTACCAGTAGGTAGGTGAAGCGAGGACCACAGCGTCGGCGCCGTCAATCGCCTCGATTACCGCCTGGTAACCATCGTTGATCACGCAGTCGAAGGAGTTAGTACACCCCTCGCAGCCGGTGCAGGCGTCGATTTCATAGTCCCCGAGAAAGATTGTCTCCGTATCCGCTCCGGCCGCCTCCAAAGGCGCCAACACGCTCTTAACCAGAGCGGAACTGTTGCCCCTTTTTCGGCGACTGCCGACGATGCCTACTACTTTCATGCTCTCATCCTCGCTTAGCCCGCCACCGCCGGCTTGGACTCAGCCTCCTCCACGGGCTCGGTGGACTGCTCCTTGGATGCCAGGGGCGACTGTGGGCGTGTTCGGGCAAAGGCGTTGGTGATGCGGTCGATGACTATGGCGAGAAAGACGATCGCCAGCCCCGCTTCGAAGCCCTTTCCGATGTCTACCCGGTTAATCGAGAGAAGCACCTCCATTCCGAGGCCGCGGTTTCCGATCATAGATCCGATTACCACCATTGCCAGCGCCATCATCGTCGTCTGGTTGATCCCCACCATAATCGACGGTCGCGCCAGCGGGAGCTGCACGTCCAAGAGCAGGTTCC
>CAYZHV010000041.1:11114-21545 GCA_964478055.1 uncultured Spirochaetaceae bacterium
TCGCCCCAAAGGCCTTGGCAGCTTCTATCGTCTCCCCGGGAACCTCCCGGATCCCCACGTCGGTGAGACGAATCACCGGGGGGATAGCGTAAATGAGGGTTGCAAAAGTGGCCGGTACACGACCGAGGCCAAAAAGCATCAACGCTGGAATGAGGTAAACAAATGAGGGCATGGTCTGCATGGCGTCGAGAATCGGCGTGATGATTCTCTTAAACGGCGTATACCACGCCATGAGGATGCCCATAGGTATGCCGAGGACCACGGATATGGCTACCGAGACTATCACCACCGAGAGGGTTGTCATCGCCTCGTCCCAGTATCCGAAGGCGCCCACGGCGAGCAGCATAAGCATCATCGCGAGCCCGGCGCTCCATTTACCGAGAAGCCTCCAGGCTGCAAAGCCCGCCGCCAGAATGAGCACGAACCAGGGCAGAAAAATGAGCACCTGTTCCACCCCGACCAGCACCTGCAGTCCCACCGCGCCAATCCAGTCGAAAACGCCGCCAAGGTTGTCCAGGACCCAGTCCATTGCGCTGTCCACCCAGGAGGCGAGAGGTATACGGAGCCATTCTGGAAAACTAAGCATCTTGTTCCTCCTCCTCGTCCGGGTTGTGCAGTGCCTCGAGAATCTTCCGGGGGCGCACCACGCCGAGGAGCTTTCCCTCTTCGTCCGTTACCGGCAGAGGATAGCTTTCCGCACTCACCAAACCGAAAAGGTCCTCGATAAGCACGTCCTGAGAAACCGGCTCGGGGCGCACAAGATCCTCGGCGTTTATCGCCTTCTCTTTCTTCTTGATGAGACCGTCTACCAGGTCCCGGGTGCAAATGCCTAAATAGTGGTGCTTCTTGTCCACCATGAAGGCCCACTCCCGCTTGGTGTGCTCCAGCTCGGTCTGAGCCGCTCGTGGCCCCTGCCACCGGTAGAGGAGCACCTCAGGATCGTCCATGACGGTCGCAGCACTGAAGACCCGTGCCGCCGAGGCGTCCTTGGTAAATGCTCTTACATAGTCATCATGGGGTTTGCTCAGGATCTCCTCAGGCTCGGCAACTTGGACGATCTCGCCGTCCCGCATGATCGCGATGCGATCTCCCAGCTTGAGCGCCTCATGCAGGTCGTGGGTGACGAAGATAATCGTCTTGCCGAGTTGATCCTGCAGATCGATGAACTCATCCTGGAGCTGTCGCCGGATAAGCGGATCAAGACCGCTAAAGGGCTCGTCCATAAGTAAAATATCAGGATCCGTAGCCAGGGCACGAGCGAGCCCCACCCGCTGCTGCATTCCCCCGGAGAGGGAATCCGGGTAGTACTCCTCCCATCCGGTGAGGCCGACGGTCTCCAGAGCCACTCTCGCTCGCTCCTCCCGGATTGCGCGCTCATCACCCCGGAGCTTGAGACCGTAGGCGGCGTTCTGCAGTACCGTCTGATGCGGCAAGAGACCGTAGCTCTGAAAAACCATGCTAATGGCGTTTCTGCGGAAATGGAGCAGCGCTTTCGTATCCATACTCAGGAGATCCGTGCCGTCCACCCAGAGGGACCCCGCACTCGGCTCGATAAGACGAATGAGGGTTCGGATCAGCGTGGATTTACCACTCCCGGAAAGTCCCATGAGAACAAAGAGCTCTCCAGGGTGAACCTCGAAGCTCACGTCCTTCAGGCCAACGACGTTGCCGGTGCGGGCCTGAAGCTCCGACTTAGGCAGATGCCGAAGATCCGAATTGAGGACCCGTTCCGGATTTCGTCCGAAGACTTTCCAGAGATTGCGTACCGATACAGCAAGATCGCCGCCGGCCTCGGAGGAGGCAGCGGCGGCGATCGCACCGTTTGGATCGTTTGTCAGTTGCACTGATGCTTCAGACACTCTTTTCCCCCTACTGCAGGGCGGCCCTCACGTTGTTTGCAACGTCCTCGGAGACCCACTCGGTCCAGACGTCTTCCCGGTTCTTGAGGAACCAGATAGCCGCCTCCTCAGCGCTCTCCACTTCGGTATCCAAGACGTTGAGAAACTCGTTGTTCATTTCAACCGTGGTGCTGTAGTTGGAGAGAAACTCCCGGGCCTCCGGCATCGCTTCGGCACTCTCGGAGTTCATGAGGATATCCACATCAGCCGCCGGAAATTCGGTCCCCTTTAGCCGCACCATGTCGAGCTGATACATGATAGCCGTGGGTTCCCAGTAGTAGCCAACCCAGGGTTCGCCGGCGTCGTAGGCGCCCTTCATTGAGGCCGCAAGGGAAGCGCCGGAGCCAGGGAGAAAGGCGGTGTAGGAGTCGTAGAGCCCATACTCTTCCATGAGCCCTTCACTAATAGCTGTTGCGGACCATCCCGGAGGACCAACGAGAATCCGTCCCATTCCGGGGTTCTCGGGATCAGGAAAGAGCTCTGCGTACTGCGGAAGATCCTCAATTGACTCCAGATCAGGAGCGGTCGCCTCTATCCCTCGCTCAGGATCGCCTTCGATCATGTATCGGGGCACCCACCATCCTTGGGGGCCGTCGGGTAGGTTCTTACCGAGATTGACAATCGTTCCCGCGTCCAACTGCTCGTTGTATGCCTCGAGGTAGTTCGAGTGCCAGGATTCCATGTAGACGTCGATGTCCCCGGAAGCAAGTCCGTTGAAAAGCGGAATCGTGTCTCCCGGAATGTACTCCGTCTCATACCCCCCGTAGCCGTTTTCCAGAATGAAGGCGGCAATCCGGTTGTGCACCAGAATGCTGTCCCAGGAAGCGTCGGCAAAGACCACAGTCTCTGTCTCTCCCGAGGCCTCCCCCTGCCCAGCAGCCATTGCCACGCCGGAGAGGAGTACTAGTATCGCGGCAGCAAGGCCGATTCCCTTTGCAAATGTTGTTTTCATCGCTGTTCTCCTTTCTATAGTATACGTTATAGTAGGCTCTTGGTTCGGTCAACAGTTATTATCGTTCCAATAGGATTATCATGAGTCCTTTGCAGTGGTTTGGCCCATAATTTAAGCCATTAGCTCAAATTACTGCGACAACCTGGTCTTTCTCCCGGAACTGCGGGTAAAATTACTTCTGATCACAAAATTTACAGAGCTAAATAATACCTCAGAAGTGGGGCGCCTTAGAAGAACATCAAAAGAACACCAAAAGAACATCATCAAAAAACCCGCGACTCCGTGGCCGCGGGTTATGTATGCGATCGTTGCAGTGAAGGGGGCGTCCCAAAGTCGACAGCCTGGGGTTGTAGCGCTTTTTGGGACCGGTGAGACTACTTTTTCGGCTGACCGTAGTATGCGTTCGGCCCGTGCTTCCGGGTGAAGTGCTTTTCCGTGAGATGGATCGGCGCTCGCTTTTCCGAGGAGAGCGCCGCGGTGTGAAGACCCATCTTTGCAACCTCTTCGAGAACCATGGCGTTCTCAACCGCGGCCTTTCCGGAAGAACCCCAGGCGAAGGGCCCATGGCTCTTTACCAGCACGCCGGGAACATCATGCTCGCTTATTTCGCTCTTGCGGAAGCGTTCGACAACCACCTTGCCCGTGTTGAGCTCGTACTTATCTTGTACCTCTGTCTCGGTCATTTCCCGGGTAACCGGGATAGGACCTCTGAAGTGGTCTGCGTGGGTCGTACCGAGAATGGGAATATCGAGGCCAGCCTGGGCGTAGCAGACGGCGAAGTGACTGTGGGTATGAACAACCGCACCGATTCTGTCAAAGGAGCGGTAGAGTTCCGCGTGGGTTGGTGTATCCGAGGAGGGTCGCAGTTCCCCATCCACTACTGCTTCACTCTCAATATCGACCACCACCATCGCTTCCGGGCCGAGGTCGTCATAGGCAACGCCACTCGGCTTGATCGCAAAGACCCCCGCCTCGTGGTCAGCAACACTCACGTTCCCCCAGGTGAGGAGCACCAATCCCTCCTCCACAATCCTCAGGTTTGCCTCGTAGCACTCCTTGCGTATCGCTTCGTACTTCATTTCAACACACCTTCTCTCTTGTTCTTCGGAACTCCCAGTTTACATCGGTTAGTTAGGCTCACCAACCGTGCGGATTGCCGCGCGTTAACGATACCGCCCATTTTCGAGGGTGTAAAGCACGCAAGGTCCGTCCCGCGTTCCCGGGCCAGAGAAATTTCCCGACACGCAGGGGGCACGCAGAGGACACGCAAGGCACACGCAGAGGCTTCAGCGGACATGGCCGGACGGTGCGGGCCCACGGACAGGCCGAACCGGTGTTTCAGTAAGATTTTTGTTGACAGATCGAAGAAGGGCCCCCTAGAATGCGTTAACGATCACGCAAAACCGGAGTAAGAAAGCGATAACAGGTTGGATGAGTAACTTAAACGGGACCGGAGAAAGAGGCTGGCAGGGGCCGGCAACAGTAAAAGACATCGCCAGGCTGGCCTCCGTTTCCGTGGGGACAGTAGATCGGGTCCTGCATAACCGGGGTCGTGTTTCCGCCGAGACCGCCGAACGGGTCTGGGAAGTGGTAAAACAGCTCAACTACTCTCCCAATCTGGTGGCTCGTAATCTCTCGAAAGCGCAGCGGCGAGTCTTCGGAGTTCTGATGCCCGGCGCTGATCAGGACGGCGGCTACTGGCAGATCACGATTTCCGGAATCGAGGCTGCCCTGAGCGAGCTCGCCCACCACTATGTGGCGGTAGAGTACTTTCACTTCGATCGCACCAGTCCGGATTCCTTCTGGGAGAGTGCGGAAAGGCTCCTCACCGCGGAGCTCGATGGGGTGCTCCTTGCTCCGACGCTCTACGAGGAGTCGAGAAATTTCATCTCCAAACTGGGGAACACTCCTTGCGTGGTCTTTGATGGAGAGGTTCCGAACAGCAATGTGCTGAGCACCATTAACCAGGACTCTTTCGAAAGTGGCCTCCTGGCTGGAAAGCTGATGCAGATGCTCGATTCTCAGGGTCCTTATGTGACCGTGACAATCGGCAGTGCAGACTACCATCTCCGTCGGCGCAGAGAGGGATTTGTTCGGTATTTCGAGCTCGCAGGAAAAGGTAATATTGACCATTTCGAGCTCGAGAAGATTGGGGGTGAGGCACAGCTCCGGGCGTCAATTAAGCAGATGAGGGAGAAGCCCGGAAGCGTATTTGTGACCAATGCTCTGGCACACCTTGTGGCTCGGGAGCTCAACGACTCCCTTTCGGTCCATACGCCAATCATCGGTTACGATCTGATCCCAGAAAACGCCACCTGCCTCAGAACGGGGCTCATGGATTTCATTATTAACCAGGAGCCTCGACGGCAGGGCTACAACAGTCTCTACGCCCTCTACCGACATGTGGTGCTGCGGGAGGCTGTGGAGCCGAGAATCCGGATGCCCATCGACCTCGTCATGCGGGAGAATCTGGATTTTCACTTGAATCTAGGAACAAGAGAGCGCGTTGCGCTCTAAAAAGAAACAGGAGGTACTGTTATGCGAAACAGTCGACTTATTCTTGCACTGCTGATCCTTACGGTTGTAACCGGAATGGGATTTGCTGCAGGTGCTCAGGAAGGCGGCGAGGGCGAGGCCCCGACGCTTGTGATGGTCCCGAAGGGTGTTCACCCCTACTACGAGCCGTGCTGGGAAGGTTTCCAGGACGCCGCTGAGGAGTACGGTGTCAACGCCGACTTTCAGGCTCCCAACCAGTTCGACGTAGCAATCCAGGCCCGCCTCATCGAGGACCTGATTGCTCAGGGTGTTGACGGCATTGCTATTTCCGCTAACGACGACAAGGGTCTTGTCAACGTCGTAGCCGAGGCAATGGATGCAGGCATCAAGGTAATCACCTTCGACGCCCCCGCACCGTCCACCGAGGCGCTCACCTATATTGGCACGGTCAACGAGGCTGCAGGCCGCACCGCCGGCGAAGAAATGGTTCGCCTCATGGGCGGCTCCGGCCAGGTTGCAATCCTTCAGGGCGGCCTCGGCGCCACCAACCTCAACCTGCGAACCCAGGGCTTCCGGGAAGCTATCTCCGGAACCGACATCGAGCTCGTTACCGTTGAGGACACCAAGGGCGACTTTGCCACCACCGTAAACGTCACCGAGGCACTTCTCGAGACCTACCCCGACCTCGACGCGATCTTCGGCGTGAGCGCCTACGGCGCCCCCGGCGCGGCCACGGTTATCGAAGAGCAGGGCCGAACCGGCGAGATCATCATCGGTGGTTTTGACGACCTCTCCGACACCCTCGACTTTATCCGAGAGGGCGTTGTGGACTTCGCCCTGGCTCAGCGCACCTACGCCATGGGCTGGCTCTCGGTGGAGCGCCTTCTCGACGCCATGAACGGCGAGAGCATCCCCGAGGAAATTGACACCGGCGTTATCGTCGTTAACGAAGATAACGTAGACAGTTACATGGAAGACATGAGGGCGCAGTTTCAGGAGTAGCATCCTGTTGATGTAAAGGGCCGAGCCCTTCGGGGCTCGGCTATCCTTTTCATCGTAGTGGACCCTATTAAACGGAGACAAATATGGCCCAGAACAACAATGCAGGCGGCGGAAGAGCTGGCGGGAGTCTGAGCCTGCTACGCAAAGTCGTAACGGCCCAAGAGTCGTCGATTTTCCTTGCGCTTATTATCATTTCCGCATTTATCACCATTGTCGCGCCCAGTTTCTTGACCGGCAGAAACGCGTTTAGCGTCTCCCGGCAGGTCTCGTTTCTAGCCATCATCGCGATCAGTGAGCTTTTCGTAATACTCACGGCTGGTATCGACCTTTCAGTTGGTTCCGTGGTTGGCCTGAGTGGTGTTACGACAGGTATGGCATTGGCGGCAGGATTTCACCCCGTCCTAGCAATCGTCGTGGGACTGATGACCGGCATGGTCACGGGCCTAATAAACGGCGTTCTCATAGCGTATGTCGGTGTAACACCGTTTATCGTCACCCTGGGGATGCTCAGCATGGCCCGCGGAATGGTCTGGATCCTAACCAAGGGTTGGCCCATTACGGAAATTCCCGAGAGTTTCATCGTCATCGGTCAAGGGAGGGTACTCGGTTTTCCGGTGCCGTTACTCATACTCGCGTTTGTGGCGCTCCTCGCCTTCATCGTATTAAAGTACCTGCCCTTCGGGCGGAGGGTTTATGCGATCGGCGGAAACGAGCGCGCCACGGAGCTCTCCGGTATCAACGTTCGCCGAATCAAGCTCCTGGTCTACATGATCTCGAACATCCTGGCTTCCATTACCGGTATCATCCTGGTGGCGCGGTTCAGCTCCGCCCAAGCCTCCGTCGGTGAGACCTGGGAGCTCGACGCGATCGCTGCGGCAGTTATCGGTGGAACCTCCCTGGCCGGAGGCAAAGGCTCGGTCCTCGGCGTGCTCATCGGCGCCGCCATTATGGGTGTGATCCGCAACGGGCTCGTACTCATGAAGGTTTCGGTCTACTGGCAGCAGTTCATCATAGGCATGGTCATCGTCCTGGCGGCAATTATCGATATCGTTCGAAATCGAAGAGGCAGGACCTGATATGGCACCCGTCGTAGAAATGCGAGGAATAAGTAAGGCCTTCCCCGGCGTTCAAGCCCTGGACAACGTGGACCTCACGGTAGACAAGGGCGAGATACTCTGCGTCCTCGGGGAGAACGGAGCGGGAAAGTCCACCCTCATGAAGATCCTCGCCGGCGCCTATTCCGCTGATAGCGGCGAGGTTCTTCTCAACGGCGAAATCCAGGACTTCAAGACGACTCAGGACGCCTACGACGCCGGCATAAGCACCGTGTACCAGGAGCTCAACCTCTGCTCAAACCTCACCGCCATGGAGAACATCTTCCTCGGTCGTGAGCGCCGGGGCACGGGAGGGCTCATCTCCTATCGCAAAACCTACGAGGAGACCGACCAACTCTTCAGGGATCTCGGCGTGGAGGTCAACCCGCGCTCCTATATCCAGGACCTCGGTGTGGCAAACCAACAGATGGTCGAAATCGCCAAGGCGCTCTCTTTTGACGCCCAAGTGATCATCATGGACGAGCCGACGAGCTCCCTCACGGAGCGAGAGATCGAGACCCTCTTTGGCCTCATGCGGAGATTGAAAGAGAACGGCGTTTCCATGATCTTTATCTCCCACAAGCTCGGGGAGGTCTTCGAAATCGCTGATCGTGTGGTCGTCCTCCGAGACGGCCAGTTTATCGGGGAGCGCCCCACCACCGAGACCACCGAGAACGAGCTCATCGATATGATGGTCGGCCGAGAGCTCGGCGAGCTCTTCAGTGAGCGGACCACCGAACCGAGCGACGAGGCGGTCCTCGAAGTTCGCGGGCTAAGCGGCCCTCCGAAGCTCGAGGACATCTCCTTCACTTTGAGGAAGGGCGAGATTCTGGGTCTCTCAGGTCTCGTGGGAGCCGGCAGAACAGAGCTCGCCATGCTCCTTATGGGCGCGGAGAAGAAGACCGCGGGGCAGATACTTCTACACGACAAAGAGGTGGATATTCGGAAGCCCGCGGACGCTGTGAGTCGGGGCATTGGATACGTCTCCGAGGACAGGAAGCAGCTCGCTCTCATCTTAGAGATGACTGTCCGGGAAAACCTCACGATGGCCGTACATAACAAGGTCACCAACAGATACGGTTTTTTCGATGCGAGAAAGGAGCGGGTGATCGCGAGGCAGTATATCGACCGCCTCCGGATCAAGGTCTCCTCTCAAGAGAACATCGTCGAAAGCCTGAGCGGCGGCAACCAGCAAAAGGTCGTCATCTCGAAGTGGCTCGCCACGGAGCCGGAGGTACTCATTCTCGATGAGCCGACCCGGGGTATCGACGTAGGCGCCAAGGCCGAAGTGCACAAGATAATCACCGATCTGGCAGATCGCGGGGTCTCTATTATCCTTATCTCCTCGGAGATGCAGGAAGTACTTGCCCTCTCCGACCGGATCCTGGTTATTCACGAGGGCAGGCTCAAGGCGACGCTTGGTAGAGAAGAAGCGTCCCAGGAAAAGATTATGAGTGCCGCCCTCATAGACCAAAAGCAGCAGTAGGGGGATACACACCGATGGAACAGAACCGTCGAAAAGTCTGGTTTATTACAGGGAGTCAAGGGCTCTACGGGCCGGAGGCGCTAAAGGAAGTAGAAAGCCACGCCAAGGCGCTCGTGAAAGGGCTCAACGAGAGTAAGAAACTCCCGCTTCCGGTGGAGCAGAAGGGCGTGCTCATAGACGCGGACAACATTCTCGCCACCATTCGAGCAGCGAACGCCGACCCCGAGTGCGTGGGACTCATTGCGTGGATGCACACCTTCTCTCCCGCAAAGATGTGGATTCGCGGTCTAAAGGAGCTCAACCTTCCGCTCCTCCACCTCCATACGCAGTTCAACAAGAGAATCCCCGCCAGCACCATCGACATGGACTTTATGAACGTCAATCAGTCCGCTCACGGAGGTCGGGAGTTCGGCCACGTGGCAACGCGCCTCGGAGTTCCCCGAAAAGTGGTCGTGGGGCACTGGCAGGATCCGGAGGTCCAGCAGGACGTGGCGAAATGGATGCGTGCCGCCAACGGCCGGGCGGAGCTTTCGGGAATGAAGATCGCCCGCTTCGGGGACAGCATGCGCAACGTTGCGGTCACCGACGGGGATCGGGTCACAGCGGAGGAAGTCTTTGGTCTCACCGTCCACGGCTACGGTGTGGGCGATCTCGTGGAAGTAATGGAAACCATTCCCGAAAGCGAGATTACATCCCTCATTGAAGAGTATCTCGACCTCTACGAAGTCGTTCCGGAGCTCAAACCGGGCGCCGAGCGGCATAACTCCCTCAAACACGCTGCGCGCCAGGAAGCAGCTCTCAAGAAATTCCTCGACCAGGGCGGCTACACCGCTTTTAGCGACAGCTTCCAAATGCTTCACGGACTGGAGCAACTTCCCGGGCTCGCGGTTCAGCGCCTCATGGCACAAGGTTACGGCTTCGGTGCCGAGGGCGACTGGAAGGCGGCGGCGCTCCTGCGAGCGATGAAGGTTATGGCAGCAGGTCTCGAAGGCGGCACATCCTTCATGGAGGACTACACCTACGACTTCAACGGAGCGGACTCCAAAGTCCTCGGGGCACACATGCTCGAGATCTGCCCGACCATCTCCGCTCAAAAGAAGCCCTCCCTGGAAATTCACCCCCTCGGTATCGGTGACAAGGCCGATCCGGTGCGCCTCGTCTTCGACGTAGCCTCCGGTCCCGCGGTCAACGCCACCATTGTTGATCTGGGGCACCGCTTCAGGTTCGTGGTCAATGCCGTGGAGGTTGAGAAATCCAAGGAACCGTTCCCGAAACTCCCGGTAGCCCGGGGCCTCTGGAAGCCCCTCCCGGATCTCGCCACCGCCGCGGCGGCGTGGATCCTCGCCGGAGGCTCGCACCACCCGATCTTCTCAGCGGCTCTCGAGGCAGAACACCTGGAGGATCTCGCCGAGATGCTCGGTGTCGAGTTCTTACTCATCGATAACGACACCAAGCTGCGGCAGTTCAAGAAGGAGCTTCGCTGGAACGAGGCAGTTTACTAAG
>CAYZHV010000042.1:0-21174 GCA_964478055.1 uncultured Spirochaetaceae bacterium
GGCTACTTCATGAATCGCGCGGCAGAGCTCGTTATCGGCCTCGGCAAGAGACCGGTAGTCTGGGATGAGGCGATTTCGCCCCAGCTTTCCAGAGACGCCCTCATCATGTGCTGGAGAGGACGCTCCTGTGTCCAGAAAGCGATCGATGCGGGTTTTTCGGTGGTAGCCGTACCTCAAGAGCGGGCGTGCTACTTCGATCACAAGCACCTCGATGATCCGCGGGAACCGGGAAGGCTCGGTTTCTGCACGGTCAGGGATGCCGCTTCCTACGATCCCGATCCGAAGGGAGCGGAAGAGAGGATTATCGGTCTTCAGGGTAACCTCTGGAGTGAGGAGATCCTCTATGGCCGTCAGTTGGAGTACATGAGCTTTCCCCGGCTATCGGCCCTCATGGCCACCGGTTGGTCCGGTTCCGGGAGCTGGGACGAACGCCGTGAGCTTATCGGGCGACAGAGAGAACGGCTGCTCCAGAGCGGCGTCCACGCCTATCCCGGAGATTTAGACCTGTAGAACTCTAATTCATAGAGGGTTTATAGCCGGTCTCCGCGACGATCTGGTAAAACGTGCCCTTCTTGCCCAGGGCGTCTTTCCAACCCTCTTCGGGATCACGGCGAAAGACGATATCCGGCGTCGCCTTATGGTGAAACCAGGCATCCAGTCGGAGCTCCTGCTCCAGCTGTGTCGGTGCCCAACCGGAGTATCCGGCGTAAATGTGCACCGTCGGACGAGTCTCCTCGGGCTCCTCGGACCACTCCTCGGTCAGGTACGCCAAGATGGAATGGTTGAAGGGCTCGAAGATAATCCCCGGAGCCGGCTCCACCGCGTGCTCGCTCGATACTCCGGGCGGGAGTCCTGAGTGCAGGGTGAATAGATACTGCTGTTCCACGGGGCCGCCGACAAAAATGGGCATTTCGGCAACCCGGCTGTCCCTCGCTTCGTCCAACACCTCACCGAGATGAACCGAAGAGAGTCGATTCACAACAAGCCCGAAGGCTCCCTCCTCATTGTGCTCCACCATAAACACCACGGTGCGGTAGAAATTGGGATCGGTCAGTTCAGTCTCGGAAATGAGGAAATAGCCGGCGAGGGACTCTGGGCGTTTCTGCTCGCTCTCACTCATACACTACGCTCAGTATAGGACAGAGCGCCGCCTCTGTCACTACGACTCGTAGAGCCAGCACGCCACGGAGTGGCCCGAGTCGACCTCCTTGATCGGCGGGTACTCCGTGCACCGTTCGTGAGCAAAGGGACAGCGCGGCGCAAAGTGACACCCCTTCGGCGGATTGATCGGAGAGGGAACGTCACCCTGAATCAGCCGCGCCGGATCGGGCTCTATGGCCGGGTCCGTAGAGGGGAAGGCAGCGAATAGAGCCTTGGTATAGGGATGGAGAGGCTTGTTCATGATCTCCTCTTTCGAGGCGATCTCAACAATCCGCCCGAGATACATCACCAGAATCCTCGTGGAGATAAACTCCACCACCGCCAGGTCGTGGGCGATAAAGACATAGGTCAGACTGTGCTTCTCCTGCAGCTCCAGCAGAAGGTTGAGAATCTGCGCCTGCACCGAAACATCAAGGGCACTCACCGCCTCGTCACAGACAACAAACTCCGGGTCGAGCATCAGCGCTCTCGCGATACCGATCCGCTGCCGCTGCCCACCGGAAAACTGATGAGGAAAGCGATTGCGATACTGCGGGTTCAGTCCCACCTCCCGCATCATCGCCTCAATACGCTCGTCCTGCTCCTTCTTCTCGGAAAAACCGTGCACCCGAAGGGGTTGCCGCAGGAGAGCGTCAACTTTCTTTCGCGGATTGAGGGAGGAAAAGGGATCCTGAAAAACCATTTGCACCTGCCGCCGGAGCGCCTTGAGCTCTTTGTCGTGGAGGTCGAACACCTCCTGCCCGCGATACCGGACGGCTCCCTCGGTTTTCTCCTCCAGTCGGAGGAGGGTCTTTCCCAGGGTCGATTTGCCGCACCCCGATTCTCCGACGATGCCGAGGATCTCTCCCTCGGAGACGGTAAACGATACACCGTCCACGGCCTGCACCACGGCGTGGCTGTGTCCCATCTTCTGAGCCTGCAGCTCGAAATATGTCTTTAGCGCTTCTACTTCTACGAGCTTATCCATTGGTTCTCCTGGAAAATGGAAGCTCCCCGGCGAAATTGCACCAGGCTGAATGGCCATCCTCAAAGTGCCGCGCCTCAGGCAGTTGCTCCCGGCAAATCGGCTGAGCGTAGGGGCAGCGGTTCTCAAAGGGGCACCATTTACCTATCGTTATCAGATCCGGAACGGTCCCGGTGATTGCCTCCAACCGACTGGCCCCGCGGTACTTCGGGTTCGAGGGGAGCGAGTTCAAGAGCCCCACGGTGTACGGGTGCTCAGGGGATTTAAAAATGGTATGGACGTCCGCCTCCTCTACCTTATGGCCGGCGTACATTACGACCACCCAGTCCGCGGTCTCCGCCACAACCCCCATATCGTGGGTGATCAGCAGAAGAGACATGGAGATCTGTTTCCGGAGCTCCGCGATGAGCTCGAGTATCTGCGCCTGAATGGTTACGTCCAGTGCCGTGGTAGGCTCATCCGCAATCATGAGCCCCGGATTCGGCGAGGCAAGGGCCATGGCAATCATCGCTCGCTGTCGCATACCTCCCGAGAGCTGGTGCGGATAGTCCTGCGCACGCTCCCGAGGAGCGGGGATCTTCACCAGATCGAGAAGCTCCACCGCACGGTCCAGGGCAGCCTTTTTCGAGAGCTTGTGATGCACCCGAAAGACGTCGGCGATCTGTTCTCCGATCTTGAAGACCGGATTGAGGGAGGTCATAGGCTCCTGGAATATCATTGAGATTCTATCTCCCCGAAGCCGGCGCACCCGTTCAGGAGAAGCCTTGAGGAGGTCTTCGCCTTCGAAGATAATCTGCCCGGACTCGATGCGCCCCGGGGGTTGGGGGATGAGCTGGTTTATGCAGTGAGCCGTCACACTCTTGCCGCACCCGGACTCCCCCACCAGGGCAACGGTCTCTCCCTTGCCGATGTCAAAAGAGATATCCCGGACGGCGTGGACTACGCCACGCTGCGTATAGAACTTGACGTTGAGATTGCGTATTGAGAGGAGCGGTTCCCGCTCCGGTGAGCCGCTTCGGCCGCGCCGAGGGCCCTCAGTTGCTTCTGTCTTAGGTTTCATAGATTTCTACTACTCTCTTAGCCTCGGATCGAGAATATCCCGCAACCCGTCCCCGAGGAGGTTGAACCCGAGGACCGCCAGAAGAGTGGCCAGACCTGGGAAGGTAACGATCCACCAGGCGCTCGTTATGAACTCCCGGGAGCTGGCGATCATGAGGCCCCACTCCGGCGCGGGCGGCTGGGCGCCGAGTCCGAGAAAGGAGAGCGCCGCGGAAGAGAGTATCGCCTCCCCGACCCCCAGAGTCGACTGCACGATCAAAGGCGCCAGACAGTTCGGAAGAATGGAGAGAAACATAAGCTCCAGATCCGAGGTCCCCAGAGAACGCTCAGCCTTAACGTAGTCCGCCTCACGCTCCGCCAGAACCGACGCCCGGACCAGGCGCACGTATCGCGGCACCTGAGAAATACCGATCGCGATCATGGCGTTGACCAAGGACGGCCCGAGCACCGCGACGACGACAATTGTCAGCAGCACGTAAGGAAAGGCGAGCATAATATCGATCAGGCGCATGACGATTTTGTCGAGCCACCCGCCGTAGTAGCCTGAGATTACTCCTACCAGGGTTCCTATGGTTAGGGCTATACCCACTGAGACCACGCCGATTACCATCGAGATCCGGGCACCGAAAATGATGCGAGAAAAGAGATCCCTCCCGAGGTCGTCGGTACCGAGAAGGTGCCCCGGTGTCAGGGGTGGGCTCTTTCGTATATCGATCGCTTGCTGCAGCGGATCCTGCGGCGCCACCAACGGCGCGAAGAGCCCAACAAAGATGAAGACCACAATAATGAAGAGCCCCACCATTGCAGCCTTGTTTTGCCTAAGCTGGTAGAGCGCCTCTTGCAGTCTCGTAGGCTCTGTGATTTCTATCGCTTCAGGTCTATCTGCCACCGTTTTTTGCTCCTACTGCAACCTGATCCGCGGATTGACCAGAGAATAGAGAATATCCACTACCAGGTTAATAAGAACGAAGGTAGTAGAAATGACGATAACGCCGCCCTGGACCGCCGGATAGTCCCGTGCCTGTATGGCGGTGTATAGCCACCGCCCGATGCCGGGCCAGGCGAAAATGGTTTCCGTGAGTATCGCACCGGAGAGAAGCAGACCGAACTGGATACCGACAACCGTGATAATCGGCAGGAGCGCGTTCTTCAGGGCGTAGCGAAAGATCACCCGGCGCTCCGAGATGCCCGCTGCCCGGGCTGTCTTGATATAGTCCTGCTTGAGAACCTCCAGCATGCTGCTCCTGGTTACCCGAGCAATTATCGCCAGGGGAATCGTCCCCAAGGCGACCGCCGGCAGCACCAGGCGGCGGAGGGCGTCCAAAAAGTATTCGGTATTTCCGTCCCGGACCATGTAAATGAAGGTGTCCACAAGGTAGACCCCGGTAATAGACTCGAAGAAGAAGCGAACGTTGATTCGCCCCCCGGTTGGAAACCAACCCAACCCGACTGAGAAAATCATTATGAGGACCAGGGCAAGCCAGAAGACCGGCATGGATACACCGACGAGGGCGCCTACCATGGCGGTGTAGTCCACCCAGGTATTTTTCTTGATGGCAGAGGCGACACCGATCAATATCCCGACCACCGCCGCAAAGACCATCGCCCAGAAGGCGAGCTCCAGCGTCGCGGGGTAGAGTTCACTAATCTCCTCCATCACAGGTCTGCCGGTCTTGATGGATTCGCCGAAATCGAGCTGCACCATTCGCTGCAGATAGAGCCAGTACTGCTCCGCCAGAGGCTTGTCCAGGCCGAGCTCCTGTCGCAGCTGCTCCAGCTGTTGCGCGTTGGCCCGCTCACCGAGCATGACCCGTGCCGGATCGCCGGGAGAGAGGGCAACCATAAAGAATACAATTGTGGCTACGCCCAGCAGCGTGGGAATGAGAAGACCGAGACGCTTGAGAATGTACTTGAGCATCCGTGTTCCTTCCTGAAGAGGGTCAGCGACAGCCGGCTTTCGACCGACCGCCGCTGACTTCCACTAAGTCCCTATAGGGTCACTATAGGATTGTTCTAGTTGTCCAGCCAGACGTTGTAGAAGATCCGCTTACCCGTCGGGTAGATCACGAAATCCTGTACGTAGTTGGCCATGGGAACACTAACGATGGAGTGAGCGATGGGAACCCAGGGCGCATCCTCGTGGAAGATGACCTGAGCCTCCTCGTAGAGCTCAACTCGTCGATCGTGGTCGAGAGTCTCCTTCGCTTCCTTAATCAGGGAGTTGAACTCCTCGTTTCGCCAGAAGGAGATGTTACCCGCAGGCTTCTCAGCCGCAGGAATGGAGAGGAGTACCCAGAGGAAGTTGTCGGGATCACCGTTGTCACCGGTCCAACCGAGGAGCGCGGTTTCATGCTCACCGTTGTCGGTCCGGTCGAGGTAGGTACCCCAGTCGTAAGAGACGATCTCCGCCTGAACGCCAACCTCCGCCCACTGAGCCTGGATGACCTCGGCTACAGTTCGGCCGTCGGGGTTGTAGGGGCGCGCTACAGGCATCGCCCAAATGTCGGTCTCGAACCCGTCAGCATAACCTGCCTCCGCAAGGAGCTCCCGCGCCCGCTGGGGGTCGTAGGGATAGGGGTCGATCTCGTCGTTGTAGGACCACATCGTCGGAGGAATCGGGTTCTTCGCGGGAACACCCGCTTCGCCGTATACCGCACGAATAATCGCATCCTTGTCGACAGCGTAGTTCAGAGCTCGCCGAACCCGAGGATCGCCAAAGGGCTCCTTCTCGGCGTTCAGTGCGAGGTAGCCAACATTGAGACCTTCCTGCTGGAGCACCTTAATGTCGGGATCAGCCTTCATGTCGGCCAGGTCCTCAGGGCTCGGAAAGTCGATTACGTCAACCTCTCCGTTCTGGAGGGCCAGGTACCGAGCAGTGGCGTCGGGGATAACCCGAAGGACGAGACGGTCGGCGTAGGCCGGACGTCGCCAGTACTCCTCGTTTCGCTCGAGGACGATGCTGTCGTCCTTGGTCCAGCTTACGAACTTGAAGGGACCGGTACCAACTGGGTTGCTGGTAAAGTCGCCCTCGTGCTCGCGCACTGCCGCGGGAGAAACGATCGATGCAAAGTCCATAGCAAGGTTTGCGATAAAGGGCGCCTCGTTCTTGGCGAGCTCGAACTCTAGAGTGTACTCATCCACCACGTTAATGGACTCAACGATGCTGTTCATGTCCATGTAGCCCCAGTACTTCCATGGTCCGTACTGGTAGTAGGGATGGTCCTCATTGAGCTGCCGCTCAAAAGAGAACTGTGCAGCCTCCGCATTGAACGGGGTTCCGTCGTGGAAAGATACTCCCTCCCTCAGGTTGAAGGTGTAGGTGAGACCGTCATCGGAAACATCCCAGCTCTCCGCAAGGGCGGGCCGGATCTCAGTGGTTCCCGGGACAAACTCTACCAGGGTGTCGTAGATCTGCGCCGTGGCGTAGAAAGACTCCCCGTCCGTCTCGCGCGCGGGGTCGAGACCTACGGAGTCCCCAGAGCGGGCAAAGACAATTACGCCGCCGAACCGGTCATCCGCGGCTGCCCCCTCTTCCTGTGCCCCTTGGGTCTCTCCTTCCCCGGAAGCCTCCTGTCCACCTCCGGCGAAGCCCAGTGCAGCGGCAAAAAGCAACAGCACTAGCGCGACTAGGATTCTCTGTTTCATGAGTCGTTCCTCCTATGCATAAAGTTGCAATAAGGTTGAACCGTATCACGCGTAATGGTCGGGATGCAAGCAGAATTCCGGTCAGTTGGCCGGTCGAAAATCACTTCCCTGAGTCAGAAGGAAGGCCGCAATGCACAGAATTGGTATAGATATTCTGAGAACGATTTCACCGCCGGTGGCGCATCCACCAGTCGAGAAACCGCTTCGCCTTCGGCGTGAGCTTCGCCTTCAGGGGTCCCGCCGCGGCCCGCTTAATCGCCTCGGCCTGCGTCGGATAGGGGTGGATCACTCCATTGAGATCGCCCAGGGTGAGCCCTTTCTGAATCGCGAGAACGAGCTCCCCTATCATCTCCCCGGCGTGATCCGCCACGATGGTCCCGCCGACCAGCTTCCCCTTCCTGCCGTGGAGCTTAACGAAACCGCCGGAACCGTCCAGCCTCCCGCGGTCGGTCTCGCCGACCTGGTGGCGATAGGTCTCGATTTCGAGGCCCCTTTTCCTTGCCTCCTCTTCCGAGAGCCCAACATGGGCCACCTCCGGGGCGGTGTAGGTGCACCACGGCACCACAAGTCCATCGCTCTTTTTCGTTCGTAGGAAGAGGGCGTTCTGTACGGCGATTGCCGCAGACGCTTCCGCGGCGTGGGTAAACTTGTACTTATAAGCCACGTCCCCGGCGGCGTAGATCCTCCGGTTCGTCGTCTGCAGGTAAGAGTTGATCTCGATGCCCGTTCTGCGGTCGTAGGTTACGCCCGCCGCCTCCAAACCGAGATTCTCCACGTTTGGAGCGCGGCCGATTGCCACGAGAAGGTGATCCACGGCGATCTCCTCTCCCCCTCCGAGGCGAAGCAACTTCTCCTGTCCCCGAACCGAGACCTCTTCCAGGGCCGTGGAGGTTCTGAGCTGCACACCCTCTTCTTCGAAGCGGTGCCCGACCAGCTCCGCCACGTCCGGGTCCTCCCGAGGCAGAATCCGGTCTGCCATCTCTATCAGGTAGACCTCCGAGCCGAAGCGACGAAAGGTCTGCGCCATTTCCGCACCGATGGGACCGCCGCCGATAACGGCGAACCGCTTGGGAAGCTCCGTAAGAGTGAAAAGAGTCTCGTTGGTCAGATAACCGGACTCCCGCAAACCCGGGATCGGGGGCACCGCCGCCCGGGCACCGCTGGCGACGATCGCCTTTGCAAACTCCAGTCGTTGCCCCTCCACTTCCAGACTCCCGGGGCTGGTAAACTGCCCTTCCCCGAGATAGACATCCACTCCGAACTCATCTCGGTACCGAACCGCCGAGTCGTGATGGCTGATCTCTGATCGGATTCGCCGCATCCGCTCCATCGCCGCGGAGAAGTCGAATCCCGCCTCCCCGGCGAGGCGTACCCCGAAACGCTCGGCGGAGCGAACCTCCTCCAGGGCCCGGGCGGCGCGAATAATCCCTTTCGACGGGACGCAGCCGACGTTCAGGCAATCTCCACCGAGAAGGTGACGTTCCACCAAGGCGACCCGGGCCCCCAGGGAGGCTCCGACGGCGGCCGAAATTAGCCCAGCCGTACCCCCGCCTAGCACAAGGAGGTTATACTTCCCCTGAGGAGTGGGATTTACCCATCCTTCCGGATGGACTTGATCAACTAAATCCTCGTTGTACCGGTCCTGAGGCTCTACTTTCATTTCTTCACTCCTCTTCTACTGGAAGTTCTACACGCTCACTCAAGACCCGTCGGGCGATCCGAGTCACATACAGGGTGACCACCACCGTGGCAACAAGGCCCACGGCGTAGAAAACCCACTCCGCGGTGGTGCGTCCTTCCCGGGCGCCCAGAGTGGCGAGACTCCCCGCCAGAGAGCCGAGGTAGACATACATCAGTGTCCCCGGGAGCATCCCGATCCAGGAGGCGAGGAAATAAGAAGGGAGAGAGACGCCGGTGAGTCCGTAGGCGTAATTGAGGAGGTTAAAGGGGAAAATGGGTGAAAGCCTGGTGAGGCCAACGATCTTCCACCCTTCCCGGGCAACGGCGCGATCAATCGCGGAGAATCGGGCGCTCTCGGAGATCTTTTTCGAGACCCAGTCTCGGGCGATATACCGCCCTACGAGAAAGGCGAGACTGGCACCGATTGTGGAAGCCACCGAAACGTAGGCTACCCCTTCGAGAACGCCAAAGACAAAGCCCGCCCCTAGGGTGAGAATACTTCCCGGAATAAAGAGCACCGTGGCTAACATGTAGGCGCCCATGAACGTGAGCACCCCTGCCGCGCCCTGGCCTTCTACCCAGCTCAGCAGATCTCTGAGCCGGCCCTGTAGATCGTACTCCACTGATAACCAGACCGCCACTGCGACAATGAGCAGTGCCACCACGATTTTGCCGATTCGGCGCATTGCAGCCTCCTTCTCGGAGAAGGTAACGCAATTTCTTTGTATCTACAAACGATTTCTGCGTCAGGCGCCGATTAGTCGCTTGAGCCGTCGCCGGCTGGTTCTCCAAAAGGGGCGGCCAAGGGCCCGGAGCGCCCGTCGCTGAGCCCGCTTCCACCGTTGCACCCCGGCCTCGAGGGTGCTCTCGGCCTCTTCGGTGATTGAATAGAGCCGGACCCGGCGATCCCGGTCATCTACCTCCTCCGCCACGAGATTCCGTCGCTCGAGAAGGTCCATGTTCCGCGAAATGGTACTCGGATCCGATCCGAGCTTCTCCGCAAGAGCGTGGGAGCTCATTTCTCCGAAGCGGGCGAGAGTTACCAGCACGGCGAACTGACTGTTCGTGAGCCCCACTTCCCGGAGCTCCTCTTCGAACAGGCGATTGACAACCTTGTACGCCTTTCCCAGGTTGTAGGCGACGCAGGTCTCCTGTATATGCTCATACATCTGAGGATCGTGATTCATCCTTTACAACCTAGCCCCCCGATCACGCTCTGTCAATTGGAGCCTCCTCAAAGAAGGCCATCTTCCAGCAGCTTTAACCGCTGGTCGCGCACAGTCTCCTCCAAGGGGCGATAGAAGAGCCCGAGAGTCTCCTTGCCCTTGCGATTGTCGTAGCGCACGGGACGGCCGGCGTTTCGCCGGATGTAACGCCAGGAGAGACCGCTCCGTGGTCCGAAGAGGTAGAGAAGAAGCTTCGGGATCTCCCTCTTGGGCACCGGGTGTACTCCGGGGTAGAGGCGGTCCACAATCTGGGCGATCTCGAGAAAGGTTGCGTGCGTGGCAACGAGGATATTTCGTCCCTCCGCCGTCTCCCGCACCGCTCCCTCGTAGTGAGCCCGGGCTACGTCTCGAACGTCGACCACCCCGAGGGCGAGAGCCGGGGCTCCCGAGGCGAACTCACCGCCAATGAGTCGAAGAAAAAGCTGCGTACTGCTGGCGTCGGAACGAGAGGAGAGGGAGGGGCCGAGAATGAGCCCCGGGTTGAGTACCACCAGGCGCCAGGGGGCGCCCTTCGAAAGCTCCCAGGCTGCCCGCTCCGCCTCGGTCTTGGCGTAGTTGTACGGTTGATAGCCCAGGGAGCTCGTGGTGTTCCAGTGACCTTCGTCCAGGTATCCTTCTTCGGTCTTCTCCACTTCTATCGCGTCACCGTGAATCGCCACCACACTGGAAGTGAGGACCACCCGCTTTACACTCCCACTACGAGTTGCCGCGGAGAGCACGTTTCTTGTTCCCTCCACCGCCGGCTCGAGCAGTCGACCTGCCGGATCCTCTACCGCATCGATTAGGAAGGGCGAGGCCGCGTGGACCACCACCGAAGCCCGGGCGCAGGCTTCGTCAAAGGCCCCTTCCTCCAACAGGTCCGCCTCGAAAAGCTCCAGGGAGCCGGGAAGGCGGTTCGCCAGCTCATATAGATGCCCGATCTTCTCGCGATCCCGAGTGTTCCGAACGGACCCGAGAACTTGCCATCCTTCCGCGAGAAATTCCCGAACGATCCAGGAGCCGACATAGCCTGAGGCCCCTGTAACAACCACGCTCTCCTTGCTCATGGGAACAAGATACCCTCAACGGCCTCACGGGGCCAGGAGCGCAAGAAACCAGCGCCTCCCCTCTTCGCTGCCGCCACCGTCGAAGAGCGGATGATCCCAGAGCGTTCTAATCACCCGAAGCCCCGCCTCGGCAGCCTCCGTCGCCAACCGATCATCATCCATGGAGGTCTCCCAAATGCGCTCCTCCCGCAGCGGTTTTGCCTCCTCGAGGATACCAAAGCGGTGTAGCACGGCCTCCGCCCGAGGATAGACAAAGGTGGCGGTAAGCTCCACGTAGCGATTCGGCGACCAGAAGCCCTCGCCTTCCTGAGCTACTTCCCAGGTCTGCTCGCAGATGACCTCTTCCACCGGTTGATTAAAAAGCTCCAGAAGAAGGTGTCCCCCGGGATTGAGGGCCGCCGCCGCCTTTTCGAGGACCTTTTTTCGCTCTCCGGGAGTGAGGAGGCAGAACTCTCCGAAAAGCAGCAAGACAAGATCCGCCGCTCCCCAACTCAGCGTGAGCATATCCCCCTGAGTGAGCTCAATGCGTTCCGCAACTTCCGGGCGCTGCGCCTCTCGCTCACCACGGGCTTGCTCGATCGCCGCCGGAGAGATATCGATGCCCCGGACCCAGGCCCCGGTGGCGGCGTATCCCGAGAGATGGTATCCCGGACCACAGCCAAGATCGAGAACGCGGTGCGGCGCCTCCGGAATAAGCGTTCCGATTTCATCGATCTGCGCCAGTGCGAGCTCCCGGCTTCTCGCCCCTTCCTTCTCCTCGGGATCGAGCTGTATTCCAAGGGCCTTTCGCGAAGTCCAGGGGTCCTGCCAGAAGAGGGATCCTCTTCGCTCGTAGAGCTCAGGAGGCCGGGCAAGCCCCTGCGCCAGGGAGAGAAAGGAATCTAGAGAGAACGAAGACTCCTCATCAGCCACAGGAGACTACGTCCTGGTACTGATCCAGACTCGCCCGGAGGCTCTCGGCCACCCTAACCCGGAGGGACTTGGGAGCAACTACCTCGCAGCCCCCGCCCCAGCTCTGGACCCAGTGCTGTACCGATTCGAGCTGATTGGTCCTGAACCGCAGCTCCACGCCACCGTCGGCGTCGTCCTTGAGCTCCTGGCTCCGGTGCCACTGCCGCTCCCTGATGTAGGGGGCAACCTCCCGATGGAATCGGAGAATCACCTGCTCCTCCTGGTCGTGCATGAAGACCCCGAAATCCGGATCTACGTGCCGCTCCACCTCGAAGTCCTGAGGCATCTCGTACTGGTGGTCTGTCAATTCGGCGTCTTCGAACCTGGAAACCGCGAAAACCCGGGTTTCCTGGTGCCGGGAATCGTGTCCGATGACGTACCACTCTCCGCCGTGACCGAGGATGTGGTACGGGCTGAGGAGGCGCTGTCGAACCCCGGAGCTCACGCTTCGGTATCGAATGGAGAGCTGCCGTTCTTCGCGCATGGCGCTGAGCAACAGTTTCCAGATTCGCTCGGAGATAACCGTTCTTGGGCGATTCATAATCGTCACCCGGGAAGAGAGAAACTCATCGGCGACGCTCACCTTTTCCGGAAGCATGTCAGTCAACTTTGCGAAGACCCGCTTGAGGGTTGCGTGCTCCGGAGTGTTTTCGTAGTGGGAGAGAAGCTCCTCCCCCACGGCAAGGGCGAAGAGCTCGCCCTCGCTGAGGACGAAGTCAGAAAGGCGGAACTCCGGATCCTCGTAGTAGTAGCCCCGGTGCTTGGCAGAGTAGGCGATCGGGGCACCCTGAAAGTCCCGAAGCCACTCAACATCACGCTTGATGGTGCGCTCGGAAACCTCGTATCCTCGGGCGAGATCCGGGGCGTTGGGATGACGTCCGCTTCTGATCTGTCGGTCAATATAGAGCAGTCGATTGTACTGAGATTTTGTTGCCATGACAGAATCAGGATACGACAAAACCTCAATTGTGTAAAGTAAATCTTATTAGCTGACTCTAATAGTAACCGTAGGGCGCTTCGTCCTGGTTGATGAAGACTGATTTGAGCTGAGTGTAGCTGTTCAGAGCGCTCTTGTGTACCTCCCGGCCGTGACCAGACTCCTTGTACCCGCCAAAGGGTGACCCAGAGGGCACCGGATGGTAGTCATTTACCCAGATCGTTCCCGTCTCGATCGCCGAGGTAACCCGGAGCGCGCGGTTGATATCTCTCGTCCAGACCGCTCCCGCAAGGCCGTAGCGGCTCTCATTGGCCAGTTGAACCGCCTCCTCCTCGTCACGGAAGCTCTGAACAACCAGGACCGGGCCAAAGATCTCCTCCTGCACGATCTCCATGCTTCCCTCGCAGCCGTCGAAGAGCGTCGGCGCCATATAGTAGCCCGAGTCGTACTGGCCGCCGCTGAGGCGCTTTCCCCCGGTAAGGAGCTTTGCACCCTCGGAACGACCCTTCTCCACGTACGCTGCCACAGTTTCGAACTGGTCCCTGCTGATTATCGGTCCCATCCGATTTTCCTCGTCCAGGGGATCCCCGATCTGCACGCTCTCGAATCGACGAGTAAGCTCCTCCACGACCCGGTCGTGAATCTCCTCGTGAACGAGCACTCTGCTCCCGGCGCTGCACACCTGTCCCTGCCCGTAGAGGATACCCATCGCCGCAGCCTCCACGGCGCGCTCCATGGGGGCGTCGGGAAAGATGATGTTTGCGGATTTGCCGCCGAGCTCCAGGGTTACCGGCACGACCCTATCCGCAGCGGCCCGGGCAATCCCCCGGCCCACCTCGGTGGAACCGGTAAAGGCGAGCTTTCGAACCCTTGGATGCGCCGTCAGGGCGGCACCGCACTTCGACCCCGCCCCGGGAAGCACGTTGAGAACCCCTCCGGGAATGATGTCCGCGGTTATTTCCGCAAATGCGAGAAGGGATAGGGGCGTCAGCGTCGCCGGTTTTATGACCACGGTGTTACCCGCGGCCAGGGCCGGCGCAAGCTTCCACCCGGCGATAAGGAAGGGAAAGTTCCAGGGCACGATCTGCCCGACCACTCCGTAGGGCTCCCGATAGATGATCGTCATGGTGGAAGCGTCGTGGCGGACCACACTCTCTTCCTCAGACCGGATCACTCCGGCGAAGTAGCGAAAGAGATCCGCCGTGGCGCTCACATCCTCCCGGGTCTCGATGATCACCCGTCCCGTGTTGAGGCTCTCTATCTGAGCAAGGGCCTCTCCATGCCGCTCTACCGCGTCGGCCACCTGAAGCAGGAGCCGGGAACGGTCAACTCTCGACACATTCTTCCAGAAGCCGAAGGCGCGCTCCGCGGCGCTTACAGCATCCTCCACGTCCACAGCCTCCGCCGCGGCCACCGTGGAAAGCTCCTCTCCCGTGGCGGGATTGCGAACGGAGCTGGTCGCTCCGGCCCTAGCGGGCCGGAACGATCCGTCAATAAAGAGCCCCTGTTCGTCACGCAGGAACTCCGGGGTGATTCGTCTACTCAATGAAACCATTCTCCGTCAAAAAGTCCCGTGCGATGACCTCAGGGTCCTCGCCGTCGTCATACCGAGAGTTAAGGGCGCTCATGGTGTCCGTAGGAATCTGATCCGCCAGAAGATTGAGAGCCTCGATAACCTCAGGATAGTTCTCCTGTACCTCGTCGCTTATGACGTAGGCACCGCTGTAAGCGGGAAAGAACTCCTTGTCGTCCGGGAGGGTGGTCAGGCCGAGCTTCGGAATCCGGCTATCCGTGGAGTACGCCGCGGCGACCTCGACCTCCCCGGTGTCTACCGCCCGGTAGAGGAGAGAGTACTGCATCGTAAGGACCTCGTCGAACTCGATGCCGTAGGCTTCGCTCCAGCCGGGGTAGGCGTCGGATCGGACGTCGAAGTTCTCGTCCCCGGCGAGCTTCCATTCACCGGCGTAAGGAGCGAGGTCGCTCGCCTTTTCGAGTCCGAGCTCCGCCGCCCGCTCCTCGGTAACCACCATAATATAGGTGTTGTTGAATCCAAGAGGACGAGACCAGGTATAGCCGAAGTTCTCCTCGAAACCCTGCTTGACGTACTCCCAGGTCTCCATGGTTCCCATGTTGGGGCCCTCGTAACGGAGAATGCCCGTGAGTTGGGTTCCGGTCCAGGTCGGATATACGTCGATCTCGTCACCTTCCATACCCTGATGGAGGACCGAGGAGGCGGCGAAGTTGGTATTCACCGAGGTCTCATAGGGCGTTTTGGCCTCGATAATCTGGCTCGCCATATGAGCGAGAATCACCGTCTCGTTTACGTCCTGGGCGGCCACTTTCACAACCCCCTCCTGCTGTCCGGAGGCGAAGCCGAAGCCGCCTAGAAGAATAAGGGAAAGAAGAAGCAGTACTGCTCTTTTCATATCACACTCCTTTACTAGTGTTCTCTATTCTCACGATCCGGAAGACCCACTCCTCCAGGTCGATTTTCTTTCTTTTTCAGTGATCCGCGGCGGACCTCGGGAGCCCGGATTCTCAGGCAGCGTCCGTAATGCCGCTCTTGGCCAGGACCTTCTCCTCTTTTCGGGCGATCCTTGCCGCACGGTTCTCCGGTTCGAGGTGGGCCTGGAGCATCTTGAGTCCCTGGTCCGCCACCAGAGCGAGAATCGTCGCGGGCACGGCGCCGGCGACGATGACCTCGTTTCTGATAGTTGCGAGACCGGAGAAAATGAGCCGCCCAAGGCCACCTCCGCCGATCGCCGCGGCGAGGGCGGCGGTACCGATAATCCAGACCGAGGCAACCCGTATGCCGCTTATTATTACCGGCATCGCCAGAGGGAGCTCCACCCGGGACATTATTTGAAAATCCGTCATGCCCATACCGCGAGCCGCCTGGACGACCCGAGGCGAGACGTTCTTAATCCCCGTATAGGTGTTTTGCAGGACCGGAAGTAGGGCGTAGAGAAAGAGCGCCCCGATGGCGTTATCATTTCCGATACCGAAAACGAAAATAAGGAAACCGAGAAGTGCCAGGCTCGGTATGGTTTGAAAGACGTTGGCCATACCGATTACGTAGGGAGCGAGCCGGGGCTTTCTTGTCAGGTAGATCCCCGTGGGCAGACAGACAAGCAGCGTCAGACCCAGAGCGATCAGAGAGATGTAAACGTGCTGATAGGTGAGAAACAGAATGCGCTCCCAGTCCCGTTCAACAAACTCGAAGAGGAGCTCAAAGAAGCTTGCTTGGTTCATCATTTGTTGGATCCTCCTCCCCGGGTGAGCCGGTTAATGGCGAGTCGTGCGAGGCTGGCGTTGGTAACCAGGCCCGCCAGGGTTCCCTTTTCGGTAATCACCGGTACGGGAGCTTCCATATCCACCAGGAGCTCCGCGGCGTCTCTAATTGTTGCCTCCGGGAGATAGAGGGCCCGCTCCTTTTTGGCTACATCGCTCACCTGGGCCATTCCGGAGCGCATACCGCGACGAACCTCACCGAGAAAAACCATCCCTGCCCAGGTGCCGTTCTTGCGGACCACCTGCGCCGTCTCACGGCTGTGCTCCGCCATCAGATCGAGCACCTCCTGGGGCGCCTTATCGGGCTGTACCGACAGAGGTGCCTCCTCGAGCATCGTCTCCACCGAACCGTCAGGGGTGATCTGAGAAAGGCGATCCTCCCCAATAAAGTCTCGAACAAAGGCGTTTTTCGGATTGTTCTGGAGCTCATCGGGGCTTCCGAGCTGCTCGATCTTTCCTCGACGCATAAGAAGTATCCGGTCCCCGAGCTTGAGGGCCTCGTCGATATCGTGGGTAACAAAAATGATTGTCTTGTGCACCTTGTTCTGCAGCTCGATGAGCTCTCCCTGGAGCTTCCCCTTAGTGATCGGGTCCAGGGCGCCAAAAGGTTCGTCCATGAGAACGACTTCCGGATCCGCCGCCAGGCCCCGGAGGACACCGATGCGCTGCTGCTGACCACCGGAGAGCTGGGAAGGAAGACGGTGCTTGTACACCACCGGGTCGAGCCCGGCCATCCGGAAGAGATAATCGAGCCGCTCGTCCACTTTCTTTTTGGGCCAGTGGAGCAGATGAGGGACAGTGGCAACATTTTCCGCCACGGTGAGATGCGGCATGAGGCCGGTCTCCTGAATGACGTAGCCGATGTTTCTCCGGAGTCGTACCGGGTCCTGGGACATGATGTCCTCGTCGTTGACCCGGATCATTCCCTCGGTTACCTCTTCGAGGCGATTGACCATTTTGAGGGTGGTCGTCTTGCCGCAGCCACTGGGCCCGATAAGGACGACAAACTCCCCCTTCTCCACCGACAAGTCCAGGCGGTCAACCGCTCTGGTTCCGTCGGGATATACTTTGCTGACTTTCTCAAACTCAACCATCCGCGAGAGCCTCCCTTAGCTGCTCGAGAAAAAGCTCGTTCTCCTCCGGTCTCCCTACGGTCACCCGGAGGTGCCGCGGGAAGCCCCACCCCGCGGCGGAGCGAACGATCACACCCCGTCGGAGCAGGGCCTCCGACACGGAGGCGGCGTCCACACCGAGATCCTCGGGGAGGCCGAAAAAGATAAAGTTTGTCTGTGTGGGAACGACCGTGCAGTTCAACGCAGCAACCTCCGCCTCCAGCCGGGCGCGTTCGGATAGAATCGCCTCCAACGCCTCCGTATAGGGACCTTCGTCCTCTTCGAGAGTCGCCCGGGCTCCAGCGATCCCGACCCGGTTGGCGTTAAAGGGCTCAGCCACGGTGTCGATGGTACGAATCATCTCCGGCGAGGCCAGGGCGTAGCCGAGACGCGCCCCGGCGAGTCCATACGCTTTGGAAAAGGTACGGACCACCACGATCCGTCGACCCTCTCCTAGAGCCTTCTGCGCCTCCGGGAGAAGGCTTTCGGCGGCAAACTCCGCGTACGCCTCGTCCAGGACGATCCAGCCGGTGCCTGGCATCGCGTCGAGAAGCTCCTCGAATCGCTGAGCATCGAAGACCGTCCCGGTGGGATTGTTCGGATTGCAAAGCCAGAAGAGCTTCGTCTTCTCGGTTATCAGCTCCAGAGCGCGGTCCAGGTCGATGGTGTACGCCTCGTCGAGGTCGAACTCCCGCACCTCCGCCCCCATGAGACGGCTGATTTCCCGATAGAGCCCGTAGGTCTGCCGAGGCATGATCACCTCGTCGTCCTTTTCGAGAAAGGTCCGTGCCAAGGTCTCCAGCATGCCCCCGGCGCCGTGGGCTATGGCAATGTTCTCCGGCCCCAGGCCGTAGATCGCCGCGATCACCCTCTTCAGCTCCACAAAAGTCGCCTCGGGGTAGCTGTTTACGCGACTCAGGGCGTCCCGCATCGCCTCGAAGGCGCCGGGATATGGACCGTAGGGGTTCTCGTTGGAACCGAGCTTGACCACCCGCTCCAGGCCGAGCTCCCTTCGCACCTCTTCCACGGTTTTGCCACCGACGTAGGGGTGCACCTTTGATACCGTCTTGCGTACTCCAGGGATACTCATGGACGCACCTCCAGGATCGCGGGCATGGTGCCTTGGAACACGGTGGTTAGGAGCTTTCCGAGCTCCTCTCCCGACTCCGCTCGGTATCCTGCGATACCGTATGCCTCGGCGAGGGCGAGAAAATCGGGATTTCTGTTATCCACCGCCAGACGCTTCCCGGGATGCCGCTCCTCCTCGGTTCTACGTATCTCTCCGTAACCGTCGTCATTCCAGATCACCACCGCGCTCGGGAGCCCCGTCTCGCAGAGAGGACCGAGCTCCTGCATGGTAAACTGAAAGCCTCCGTCCCCGGTTAGGGCACAGACGTTCCGCTCCGCCGATGCCGCGAGAGCCCCCAGGGCGCCGGGCACCGCGTATCCGAGAGTGCCAAACCCCACGGGGTGCAGAAAGGTGCTCGGTTCGTAGGCAGGATACTCGCTCACCGCGGCGTAGGCGATGGTTGTCATATCCGCAAAGAGGATTCCCTCCTCCCCGAGGGCGGAGCGAATTGCTCGGAGCAGTTCTCGCATTCGCTCGAGCTCTTCAGGCGCCTTTCCCAAGACCCCCGGAGTCTCCAGGTCCGCGGCTCTCCGGAGCTCCGCAAGCTCCTTGCGGTCAACCGACGCATTCCGGCCGGAGCCCTCGGAAAGCAGCGACTCGAGCACCGCCCCGACTTCGCCGCGAATCGTGAGTTCCGGCTCGGAGTACGAGGGATGGTCGTGAGGGTCGATATTGATCGTGGCCACTCTGCCGGTGGGCTCGAGCTCTCCTTGCCAGAGGTCCGTGGGAGAGAGTTGGGTCCCTAAGAGAATGAGGAGATCAGATGACTCGACGTATTCTACCACGGCCGGCAGATGGACTCTCCCGCCGAGGCTCAGGGGCGAGCGCTCGTCGAGGACGCCTTTTCCCGCCACGGTGGTAACCACCGGCACCTCGTAGCGGTTTGCCACCGATGTTACCGCCGGGGACGCGAATCGCGCTCCCCCGCCGGCGAGAATTACCGGCCGTTTCGCCTGCTCGAGAGCCTCCCGAAGAGCCTTCACCTTTCTTTCGTTCTCCGAGCCGTCTAGAGACTCCGCAAGAACGTCGTAGGGTATCTCGATGTGCACCGGTCCGGGCCTTCCACTGCGGGCGCTGCGGTAGGCCCATAGGAGGGTCTCCTCGATTTCCGCGGGATCAAAGATCCTCCGGCTCTCCTTGCTGACCGATGAGGCGGCGATCGTGGAGTTCTGCAGCTCGTGCAACTCACCCTTTCCCCGTCGCAGGTCACCCCGGGTCAGCTGGCTCGAAATCACCACCATCGGGACCGAATCGTGAAAAGCCTCGCCCATGGGGGTAAGAATATTCGTGAGCCCTGGGCCCGTGATAACCAGGGCCACTCCGGGACGCCCGGTGGTTCGTCCGTAACCGTCAGCCATAAAACCAGCCCCCGCCTCGTTTCTCGCGGTGACATGGCGCAGGCTGCTCTCAATTAACTCATCATACAAATTCAGATTGTGAATACCTGGAATACCGAAGATCGTTTCGACGCCTAAGCGCTCGAGAGTTTCAACCAGGATGCGTGCTCCGGTCTTCTTGTTCATACTCCTCCATAGGACGCTCGTCGCACCGGTCTCCCAGAGTAGACGAGGCAGTTTCTATTGTAGTCAAAATAGTGGAAACGGCGGGTTGCCAGCCGCGCCGACATTTCTATAGTGAACAATAGAGTATTCTATAGATGACGTCAACAGAATTCGGTTATCCGACCGGGCCATACGCCGTTGGGCTCTAGGTTCAGGGGCAATATAACTCTAAATTCTCTCTTACAAAGATAGATTATCGGCAAAACGGCCTATATGGCTGGTCCTGGACCTTTCGTGCACAATAGAATCGACTCAAAAGGGTCTCTTCTAACCCGCCCTTTCTCGTTGCACCAGGGAGGACGAGGGATTAGAGTAGACCAATGAAACAGTATCGAGTCGGGGTCCTTGGTTTTGGATTCATAGGGAAGGTGCACGCCTACGCGGTTCGCAATCTCCCGCTCTTCTACGACCTCCCCTTCTCCGCCACGGTGACCCACGTTGCCACCTCCTCGGAGAAAAGCGCCAAGGGGGCAAAAGAGCATCTGGAGCAGCTCTTTGGAGGGCCCATTCAAGCCTCCGTGGGACACGAGGGGCTCATGGAAGACGACGCCCTCGATGTGATCGCCGTCTGCACCCCGAATCACCTCCACTTGGAGCCGATCGTGGCTGCTCTGGCCGCCGGTAAGGCGGTTTACTGCGACAAGCCTCTCGCGGACAACCTCGAGGCCGCCGAAGAGATCGCCTCCGTCGCCTCCGAAAACAAGGCCGCCAACCGCCTCGGGATGGTTTTTCAGAACCGCTTCTTTCCGGCGACGATGGAGGCAAAGCGACTTATCGCCTCAGGCGCAGTCGGACGGCTCCTCGCTTTTCGTGGATCCTACCTCCACTCGGGAAACGCCTCTCCGGAAGCTCCGATGAAGTGGAAGCTCGACGCACGTTACGGCGGAGGGGTAATCGCCGATCTCGGGTCCCATCTTATCGACCTGTTGATCTGGCTCATCGGTCCGGTCCGGACCGTCTATAATCGTAACCAGATCGCCTATCCCGAACGGCCTGCCCTGGAGGACAGGAGCAAGCGGGTGACCGTAACCGGAGAGGACGCCTTCTACTCCCTGGCGACGCTCTCGGGAGCGAAAGGTGAAGAGGTGGAGGGCACCATCGAGGCGAGCAAGGTCGCCACGGGGACGGAGGATGAGCTCCGCTTCGAAATCCACGGGAGCGAGGGGGCGGTCCGATTTAACTCGATGCAGCCGAACTTTCTCGAGGTCTACGGGAAGCTCCCAGGGGCCGATACCGGTGGGTGGAGCCGCTTGGATACCGTCGCCCGCTACGGTGCCCCGGCAAGCGGATTCCCGGGGCCGAAGAACGCCACCGGGTGGCTTCGGGCCCACGCGGCGAACTTCGCGGAGTTCCTAGCGGCGATAGATGAGAAGAGACCCCCCGAGCCCGGTCTTCCTGCGGCCCTGGCGGT
>CAYZHV010000043.1:0-21129 GCA_964478055.1 uncultured Spirochaetaceae bacterium
CGGTTAGAGGACGGGTCTACTTTCGCTGCGAACGGTGTAGAGCGA
The DNA here is from genome assembly GCA_964478055.1 of uncultured Spirochaetaceae bacterium. Classification (GTDB taxonomy): domain Bacteria; phylum Spirochaetota; class Spirochaetia; order DSM-27196; family Alkalispirochaetaceae; genus CAYZHV01. The sequence goes on from CAYZHV010000043.1 coordinate 46, forward strand.
CCTATCTCTCTCGCGCCCAGCTCCCGACGCGGGAGCAGGAGAAAGCCCGGTACGACGAGCACCGAAACGACCCGAGAGATCCGGGGTATAGGCAGTTTCTCGGCAGGCTTGCCCAGCCCCTACTCCAGCGGCTGCCGCCGCAGGCGCGGGGGCTCGACTTTGGCTGCGGGCCGGGGCCGGCTTTGGCGGAAATGCTTACCGAGGCGGGGCATCGGGTGAACTGCTACGATCCGTTTTATGCTCCCGATCCCCGGGTCCTGGAAGGCCAGTATGAGTTCATCACAGCTACGGAGGTCCTGGAGCATCTCCACCAGCCCGCGGAGACCCTGGATCTGCTCGACTCGATCCTGCGGCCCGGCGGATACCTGGGGGTCATGACGGAGTTTCTCACAGATGATAGCCGGTTCGCGGGCTGGTACTATCGCAGCGATATAACCCACGTCGTCTTCTACGCTGAGGAGACCCTGCGCCAGATCGCCCGGCTAAGGGGTTGGTCGGTCGACATTCCCCGTAAGAATGTTGCAATCTTTCGAACCGGAGGCGGCGAATAGGATCCAGCCCCGCCTCCCGCGGCCATCAAGCTTCTGCTCAAAATTGCCTGTATAACCGTTACTCGGCCGCCCCCCCACCTTCCGGAGAACTGCTACCGCCCATGGAGTTACTCAGGCAGAAGAACCCGGCGGTGTTTATACTCATGAGGACATCTTCTCCACGGACGGAACAGTCCCCTTCTTCCCACTCGAAGTATCCCGCCGTGTGTGGTTCGCCCTCCGCCTCTCCCCAGTCGAAGTAGCCGTACTCTATCAGCCCCAGAGCGTTGTACTCGTAGTGGGAGGTACCGGTTGACTCCAGGCTCCCATCGCCATCTCGGTCACACTCGGTGTAGATCTCTGTTAACCGACCGTTCTCGTAAGTGTACGCTTGCTCCTGATACTGCCGGTCCACAGTTTCGTCTCCATCGGTGTCAATCCAGGTGGCCATACCACTCAGCCTGCCCTCTGTATCGTAAGAGTAGGTATCCTCCCTAAACTTCCTGTAGTTCTCCACGTTGGTCTGGGCGTTAGAAGGGTTGAAGAAGAACTCCTCCTTGGTGACCTTGCCGGCCACGTAGGTTCGAGCCCGGTATACGGTTTCGTCGTCGCCGTCTTCGTCGCCGAACTGCCCGTCGAGGTCCGTGTCGTGCTCCGTTGTCCGGGTGAGATACCCATAATCACCGTTGGTGAAGAAGGTATTGATAGTCTTGTCGTCATAGAGTCCGTCGTCCTGTCGTTTCTCGTAAGTAACAACATTGGCAATCCACTGCGAAGTCTCACTGACAAAGGTTTCTACCCACTGCTCGCCGGGATCGCCAAAGTCACCGTCGGCTGGATCGCTATGGTCCATTTGAATTTCCACATCAAACTGGCCAATCGAGCTCTCATTGGTTGGAAAAACGAACTCCCCCATGTGCACCGTGTCATCGGTTCGGTCGAGGGTGTACTCAGAGTCCATTAAGGTAAACGACTTGATCCTGTAACCACCGGTATAGGTGTCGCCGGGGTCGGTCCTGTCAGTATTCGACGAGCCGTCCGCCGAGCTGCACCCGCAAACCAGAAGAACAACACCCAACAGACCAAAAAGCAAGAGAAGGATCGTACCTGCCCTTTTCATCAGAACACCCCCAGTCGCTGCAGATTGCTACGCAACAAACGTTAAGTCCGGGGTCGAGTGCTGTCTATACATCCGGTTGTTACACAACGGACTTGGCAAAGCTTCTATAAGAACGACAGCAAATGAACGGCCGGCGCGTTCGGAACAACGATCTCGTAGAGTTCCTCAAAGGGCGCTGGTCCGTCGAAGTCACAAGGCAAGGGACCCATACGACTTTCGCTTACGCCGAAGGCGTGGTAGAGATCATGCAGCGTGGTTACGCGGGTCTCTCCGATTCCGTTCTCGATTCTACGAATAGTATTGCGGTGAACTCCACTCAAGACGGAAAGGCTCTCTCGAGAAAGACCGTGCTGCCGACGGAGTTCGTCTATGGCCAGGCCAATCGAAGGACCGACCAGCTCCGATGGAAACTGGCTTGTAAAGCAGGCACCACCCTCGCATTGAACCTCGTAGGTCCTCGGGTTTATGCGAAGCACGCCTATCTGCAGAGCCCGGAAGAGGACGGTTACCGTAATCACCTTCAGATCGCACTTGCCCGTCTCAATGAGCGAAACGGTGTTTCTGCTAACGCAGCTTTCTTCGGCGAGCCCTTCTTGAGAGTAACCCCGTATGCGTCGCATCCGGGCAATCGACGCACCAAGAGTTTCGAGTAGAACCTGGTGATGAGAATCGAGGGAAGGATGAACAAGCAGGGAACAGCAGAGAAACGAATCCCTCGGGCAGTGCCAACAGCGAGTATCCACACGCCCTCCTGCAACCAGATACCAGTGTAGTACCTATAAACGCAACTTACAAATGGGCGCTATACCAGTTTTTTGACACTAAGGCGATCCTTCGTACAAGAGTTCAGCCGGGAGTCCCCCATTTCGGTAGGTGTAGAGCAGTCGCATGTTGACTCGGCGCTCGTCATACTCGATGAACGTCCTCTCCCACTCCAGGGGCTCCCCGTTTAAGAGGATGTCGTACCGCTTGCGCTCGAAAGGCGTCAGGGGATGCTCGGCGTCGGGCAGACGCAGCGCCCTGACCTGCCTGATCCTGACGGTGCGATACTCGCCGCCCTCCTCGAGGACCTGGACGAACAGTTGTCGTCGGAGAAGATAGAGCGCGTGCACTGCGTCGTAAGCGTTGAGGCTAAAGGGAGCGCCCCTGTCGAGAGATGGCTCCCGGAAGGGGTGTCTCCCCTCGGACGACGAGGATTGGCTCCAGGCCAGCGGCGCCGAGAGCAAGAGAAAAGATAGAAGGACGGGCCACCACCGGGCCGGGCAGCGGCCAGAGCGCTTTCTCATGTATTGATCATCGGCAGCTGTCGAGCGTGCCCGAACTCCCTCGGATATGCTACTCTGGGACTGCCTATGATTGACGCCTTGGACCTGGGGTTTCCGCTTCTCGGTGTAATCAACGTAATCCTCATCGCTGTCATTGTCTTCGTGGAGCGGTCCGACCCACACAGGACTCTCAGTTGGGTTTTGGTTCTGGTCTTTCTTCCTCTAGTTGGCGTGGTAGGCTACATCTTTTTTAGTGGGCGTCTCTACTTTCGGGAGCGCAGACTTGTCGCTGCAAAGCGACACATGGATCTCTACGTCCGATCCCGCCTCTACGAACGGTTTCCGCACCTTGCCTCTGAGCAGATCAGTATTGGAGATCCCGCGCTCCACCTCTACGAGCCGGTGGTCAGGATGAATCTCACCTACGGGCAGAGCTTCTACAGCGAGGAGAACGACGTTCGCATTTTCACCGATGGCTTGAGCAAGTTTGACGCTCTCTTTGCTGATATCCGAGAGGCTCAAGAGTCTATTCACATCCTCTACTACATCGTAAGACCCAGTGAGATCGCCAGAGAGATGGTCGCCCTCCTGGCCGAAAAAGCCCGGGAGGGTGTGGAGGTGAAGTTTCTCTACGACGACATCGGAAGCCTGACCGTGCGGCCGAGCTTCTTCAAGGAACTGAAGGACGCGGGCGGCGAAGTGCTTGCCTTCTTTCCGCGTTTTCTGGGGATTAACCTTGCCGTGAACTACCGAAATCATCGCAAGATCGCCGTAATCGACGGCCGTGTGGGATACCTCGGAGGTATGAATCTCTCGGATGAGTACATCCACGGTATCGGCCGGCTACGGCCTTGGCGAGACACGCATCTGCGAATTACCGGGCCGGCGGTAGCTCTTATGCAGATTCGCTTTCTCATGGACTGGGAGGCAACCTCCGGTAAGCGGAGCGACAGCTTGGAAATGGACCGGTACTTCAGGGCGCCCGAGGAGGACGGCTCAGCATTGCGCAGCGAGACCGGAGACTTCGGCCAAAACCTCGGTATGCAGATCGTCTCCTCCGGGCCGGACAACCTGAAGGATGACGAAATCCGCGACGCAATGATCCAGATGATCATACTCGCCCGGCGAAAACTGCTTATCCAGACGCCTTACTTCATCCCGGATCCCGCCTTTATTGCCGCTCTCAAGATCGCCTCCCAATCGGGAGTTGAGGTGCATGTGATGATGCCCGCCGTAGCAGACCACCACGTGGTCTATCTCGCCTCCCACTCCTACCTGCAGGATCTCCTGGACTACGGGATTCACGTGCACCACTACAAGGGCTTCCTGCACGCCAAGATGATAGTGGTGGACGGCGCCTTGGCCACCATCGGGACGACCAATATCGACAACCGGAGCTTCGTCCTCAACTTCGAGATCAATACCTTTATTTACAACCGCTCCTTCGCCGAGCGGTGCGAGGAGATATTCGAGCAGGATTTGCAGTCGAGCCGTCCGGTGGACCAACACTGGTTCAAGGCGCGGCCGCTCTGGTGGAAGGGAGCGAGCGCGGTTACGAGACTCCTCTCGCCCCTTCTCTGAGGAGCTTCCGGGCCGGAGGCTGGAGCCCTGGCGCCGGGACACTGCCTGGCACACCGGAGAGACTACTATGGAGCCATGGCACGAACGATACTGCAGATCGTCCGAGCTCACCCGGAGCTCAAAGAACTCTCGAACGTTATTCCCTCTCTCCACTATCTCGCCGCGGAATACCGGATCGGCTCCTGGACATCCACGGAGCGAGGATTCGTGAAGCAATTCGGCCCAATTCAGGAGGGACAATTGCTCAGCCGGCTTACGAGCTCCGGAGGCTCCTTGCGATACGATCCCTATTGTTAGTAGTATCAGCCCCCGAGGAGCAACCGAGAAAATGTTACGAGTAGGCTTTGTAGGTTGGCGTGGAATGGTAGGATCCGTTCTCATGCAACGCATGATGGAAGAGGGCGACTTCGAAGGCCTAGAGTCTTCCTTCTACTCTACTTCCAAAGCCGGGACCGAGGTCCCCTATTTTGGAGCGACCGGCCCGGACCGGGTTCTCGACGCCAAAGACCTATCGGCCCTCGCCGAACACGACATAATCGTCACCTGTCAGGGTGGAGACTATACGAAGAAACTCTACCCCCGACTCAGGCAAGAGGGGTGGCAGGGGTACTGGATCGACGCTGCCTCTGCTCTTCGGATGGAGAAGGAGGCCCTGATCGTCCTCGACCCGGTAAACCGACCCGCCATCGACGACGCGGTCAGGCAGGGAAAGAAGAGCTATATCGGAGGAAACTGTACCGTAAGTCTCATGCTCATGGGCCTTGTGGGGCTCTTCCGGGAAGATCTCATTGAATGGGTCTCCTCGATGACCTACCAAGCCGCCTCCGGCGCCGGAGCGGGAAAGATGCGTGAGCTCGTAACCCAGATGCGAAGCCTGACCCTCGCCGCGGGCTCCGCCCTTGATGATCCCGGGGTTGGCATTCTGGAGATTGATCGCGCGGTGCAGAGCGCCTTCTCAACGCCGGACTTTCCTTTGGCGCAGATCGGAGCGCCTCTGGCGGGAAGCCTTATTCCGTGGATCGACAGCCCTATGGAGGGCGGCCAGACCAAGGAAGAGTGGAAGGGCCACGCCGAGACGAACAAGATCCTCGGGAGAGAAGGCAACCCCGTTCCGGTCGATGGCATTTGCGTTAGAGTCGGTGCGATGCGCAGTCACAGTCAGGGCCTGACGATCAAGCTACGGCGGCAGGTTCCGCAGGATGAGATCGAGGCGATAATCGCCGAAGGGACTCCCTGGACCGAAGTGGTGCCAAATGAAAAGGAACAGACCCTATCGCGGCTGAGCCCGGCAGCGGTCTCGGGGACTCTTCAGGTACCGGTTGGGCGCATCCATCCCATGAGGATGGGTAAAGAGTATCTCACCCTCTTCACCGTGGGAGATCAGCTTCTCTGGGGCGCGGCCGAACCCGTTCGCCGGATGCTGGGCATCCTGAAAGAACACATCGGTTAGGCGGAAGGTTCCTCCGGACGCCAGCTGACGTGAAGGGTTACTCTAGCAACGCCTCCGAGATCATTGCTGAGCTCCAGTGTTCCGTCATACTGCTCCGCAAGAGAGGCGACCATTTCGAGTCCCAACCCTTTTCGCTCTCCTGCCAAAACAGCCTCAGGAAAACCAGACCCGTCGTCCCGGACGGTGATAAGCAAGGTGTCGCGCTGGCCCCGCTTAGCCTCCACGGAAACGGTGATTCCTCGCTCCGAAGATTGGGGGAGGACGTGCTTGAGGCAGTTGGTCACCAGCTCGTTCACGACAATTCCGATTGCTACTGCCGGACGCGCCGCAACTTCTCCGGGGTCGGCGGATACCGAAAAGCGAACCCCATCACTGTTGTTACGCGGTTCATTCAAGGTTCGCTCGATCGCGGTGGAAAGCGGTACCCATCGGGATCCTCCATCCTGATAGAGGCTCTGATACATTTCCCCAATAACAGCCACCCGGCGACCGGCTTCCTCAATCGCCTGCCGAGCCCCCTCGTCCGACGCTTTGCGAGCCTGGAGCGAGAGCATCGCCCGGATCAGAAACATGTCGTTTTTGATACGGTGGTGGGACTCCTGAAGAAGAAGTTGATTTTCTTCGAGAAGCTTTCGGACTTCTTTTTCAGCCGATTTCTGGGCAGTGATGTCTTTGTAGGTCGCCACCACGCCTATGGTCCGGCCACCTGAGATAATTGGAGCTCCGGAAAGAACGACCTCGACCGGTGAACCGTCTCGTCGGTAGCGGATGCCTTCGGTATACGGCAGGGTGTGCTGCTTGAGAACGAGTTTGGAGAACGCCCTCGCCTGCTCTCCCGCTGAAGATCCTTGGGGAGCAACGAGATCATCAAGGTCTCTTCCGACCGCTTCTTCGGGGGAATATCCGAAGAGCCGTTCCGCCCCGGGGTTCCACTCCACAATGCGGTGGTGGTCGTCAAGAGTCACGACCGCATCCGGGACGGCAGCGAGTATGCTCTCGAGATAGAGTAGCCGTTTTTCGCTTTCGTGACCTGAGAGCCGAGAGATATCAGAACCCTCCAAATCCGTTTCCGGAGGCGGTGGCACTGGAATACCACCACCCCCGGAGAACGGGATAAATCCTAAGACAAATCTCCGGAATCGAGACTTGCTATCTCTGCATCATCAAAGACACGGTTGATGTCCAAAACGATGATGAACTGCTCATCTCGCTTGGCGATGCCACTAATGAACTCCGTGTCAACTTTCGTTCCAAAGGAGGGGGGTGGCTCCACCGACTCAGGCATGATCTCGATGACCTCTTCCACCGAGTCGGTAAGGCAACCAACGGTCATACGCTTTTCCCCGTCTCCCACGTCCATAACGATTATACTCGTGTCAACGGTCTCTTCAACGGCGGACATCCCGAACTTCTGTCGGAGATCAACCACCGGCACCACACTGCCCCGGATGTTGATAACACCTTTCATGTACTCCGGCATCCGTGGCAGCTTCGTTAGCGGCAGCAGCTCCAAGACCTCACGGACCCGTGACACATCAGCGGCATACTGCTCACCATCCAGGGTGAACGTCAGATACTGCTCAATCTCTGTTTCCACAGCCATGATACGCTCCTTAGTACTCGACGAACTCCGCGTCCGTCTCGTCTCGGTCACCATTTCCAAGCTCAAGGGAAAACCCGTTATCCTTCTTTTTTCCGTTACCTGACTCCGGCACGGTAATTCCGGTCGCCTTGACTGGGGCGGCCTTCGTGTTACCACCAGCGCTCCGGGGGTTCTGTCCGGTCTGCTGGGCACCGCCACCAGAGGCCACGGCTCGCTTGTCCGTCAGCAGCTTGCGTCCACCGAGGTCATCCACCTGGAAGAAGCTCACCGTCTCTTGAAGGGAGACAGCCTGGCTCGAGAGCTCCTCGGCCATGGAGGCCATCTCCTCGGAAGAGGAGGCGTTCTGCTGAACAACCTGGTCGAGCTGGGCCAAGGCCTTGTTGATCTGATCCGCCCCGGAGTTCTGCTCGGAGCTCGCGGCGTTGATCTCCTGTACTAGTTCCGCGGTCCGACGAATGTCCGGGATAATACCGGCGATCATCTCCCCGGCACGCTCGGCAACGTCGACGCTGCTCTGAGAGAGCTCGCTTATCTCTCCGGCGGCCTTCTGGCTCCGCTCGGCGAGCTTGCGCACCTCGCTGGCAACAACGGCGAATCCCTTGCCGTGCTCTCCAGCCCGGGCGGCCTCAATCGCCGCGTTCAGGGCCAAGAGGTTCGTCTGTCGGGCGATCTCCTCGATTATGGTGATCTTTTCTGCGATTTCCCTCATCGCCGTCACCGTCTCGGTCACCGCCTTACCGCCCTCCTCGGCATTACTTGCGGCCTTGAGGGAGATCTTCTCCGTCTGGCTCGCGTTGTCCGAGTTCTGGCTAATGTTAGAGCCCATCTCTTCCATGGAGGAGGAGACTTCTTCCGCCGAGGCAGCTTGCTCCGTTGCGCCCTGGGAGAGCTCCTGAGCGGTGGAGCTCATCTGCTCACTACCAGAAGCCACATTCTCCGCGGCGCCTTTGACGTCCCCTACGACCCCGGCGAGTTTCTTCTGCATATTCTGCAGAGCCTCGGCCAGGTTGCCGATCTCGTCTTTTTGATCTACCGCGAGCTTCGCCCGCAGGTTACCTTTGCTCAGCTCCTTGGCAAAGTCGACGCCGAGGTAAAGAGGCTTGGTTACGGTGCGGGTGATCGTATAGGCGATTATCACCGCAAGAATCAACGATACCAGAAGCCCAACGATAACCGCCGAGGAGGCAAGGGCAACTCGATCCTCCGTGGCTTGAGCGATGGTCTGAGCGTTACCGAGGCCCGCGTCTGCAATCGACTGAGCGGCTTCGAGGACGGTCCTGCCCGCAGTCTCCCGGGCTTCGCCGATCTCAGCAAGCCGGGCGTCCACGGCGAGGTAGTTGTCGATCTCTTCGTGGTAGAGATTGCCCGCTTCTTCTACGGCACTGAGCGCCTCCAAGTTGGACGCACTGTCCGTCACGGATCTGAGCTCCGCCAGGAGGGCGTCGATTTCGTCGAAACGACTGATCTCCGATCTCACGTACTCAGCGTCACCTTTTGCCTGGGTCATGTAGTTTGCGACCCGGATCTCATTTCCGTTGTCCAAAACGTCGTTTGCAACGGTAATCTGCCGATGACGTTGGATAAGAGCCGCCTCGGAAGCTCCGCGTCGGACCTCCCGAAGGAAGGATGCATTCATTGCCTCGAGATAGCTCGACGCCTCGGTGACGAATGCTCCCGCGGCCCCGTCCATGTCGTTTCTGATCTCTTCGATGCTACGCTGGCTCTCCACCGTGTCATTCAGGAGAGCGCGGTACTCTTGAACGTTCGTCTGAGCCTCACCGATCGTCTGACCCAGGATAACAAGCTCCTCGGACGTACCGGAAAGCTCCAATCCTGCCTGGAGACGCTCGTCCACGCTCTCGAGGTAACTATTGGCCTCCTCCAGGAACGTCTCTTCTCCGGAAAGAGCGTACCCCCGAGCGCTATACATTGTAAGAAGCGAGTACCGCTCCAGTCCGGATGCGATATTCACCTCCGGAACGTGGGCGCGATTGAGTCTCCTCGCCTCCCGCTGAATCTGATTCATATTCACCACCGCCAGAGCACCGACGATGGCGACCAGGACTATTACCACCCCGAAGCCTATGGTCATCTTCAGGGACATTTTAAGGTTTTTGAGCACCTGCGACCTCCAAGTCACACACATGATGTTTTGTTGAGCAGAGTATGGCGTCATCACCAGCACCCGTATGCCACAGTTCTTAGATACTTTTTGCCGCATATTCTGCGGCAAGCTGACAGGTTCCTGGCGGCAGAGAAAATTCGGTCATTAACCGAGAAATTTCTACCCCTCTCGGTGGTTATCGGTTACTATTTCTCTCATGAAAGAGATCGCCCGTCATACCGCAGGCCGGATATACCTGGTACTGCTACTTCTGTCGATCGTCGGCTTTATTCTCTTCCTTGCCATGGGCGGGACCGATGCGGGCCCCGATGGTGAGCCGACGGTTCTCTTCGGTTGGATGACGATGCCCCTAATTGCCGGGGTGGCATTCGTTCTCTTCTGGCTCGTTACCTACATTATCTATTTCTTTTTCTTCTGGCCCTACAGGTAGGAGGTGTACATGGCCTTTTCAATCGGCGCGCTGAGCCTCTTCGGTCTGGTCATCGTCCTTATGGCCGCCTATGGCTACCGGATCTCCGCCAAAACCGCGGAGGATTACATGCTCGGGGGAAGAACGATTGGCGTTGTGGTGATGTTCTTCTTCGTTCTCTTCGCCATATCCTCCGCCTGGACCTTCTACGGTTTTCCGGGGCTTCTGTACACGCAGGGGCCGGGATACGTGATGTTCATCTGGGGAAGCGTCGCCGGGTTCGCGGCGCTCTACATGTTCCTCGGACCCCGCCTCTGGGCTCTCGCCAAGATCAACCGATTCCTGAGCCCTGTGGAGGTTCTCGCGGAACGGTACCGCTCCCCGGCCCTTCGACTCGTTTTGAGCCTCAGCATTCTCGCCTTTATCGTCCCCTACGTCGGAATCCAACCGCTCGGCGTGGGCGCAGGCTTCGAGGCGCTCACGGGTCTACCAGCCTTCTGGGGGGCCCTCTACACGACGGTGATCCTTGTTGTGCTCGTGGTGCTCGGAGGAATGCGCATCGTCGCCTGGGTAAACATCTTTCTCGGGGTGGTTTATATGACCGCCCTCCTCGGAAGCCTCGCCTGGGCGGTGCAGGTACTCTTTCCCGATGGAGGCCTCTCCCAGGCGGTAGCCACCCTTGCGCAGCAGCAGCCGGAGATCCTCTCCACACCGGGTCCCGCGGGCTCCTACACCCCGGTTGTTCTGGGCGGAACATTTATCGTCGGTATCCTTGCCTTTAGCTGGCCTCACGTCACTATTGGATGCATGACCGCCCGGGACAAATCATTATTCAAGTGGTTTCCGCTGCTCATCTTCGTCTTTGGTGGACTCTTCTTCTACATTATCCCCTTCCTCTGGGGATCAGTTGTAGCGCCGGCGGCAATGCCGGTGGCGGAGCTGGAAGCCCTGGCCGCCCAGAACGGGGTCTCTCTGCAGGCCGAGGCGGACCGGGTCGTTCAGACCATTATTACTGACACCCTTCCCGGCTGGTTCGGGGTCTTCGTGCTTCTCGGTGTTATCGCCGCGGCGGTGAGTACGGCGGCGGTACAGCTCATGACCTCCAGCGTTATTGTGAGCCGGGACATCATTCAGGGTTTCTTCTACCCGAATGCCCGGGATGAGCAAATTACCCGCTGGGCTCGTCTTGCTGTAATCGGCATTGTCCTGGCGAGTCTGGTGGTGAGTCTTCTCTACCAGGGAGCGATGGCGCTCTACCTTACGGACGTGAGCGTCCCGGGCTTTGCCCAGTGGGCTCCAGCTCTGGTGGGCGGAATCCTCTGGAAGCGGGGGACCAAGCAGGGAGCGATCGCTGCCACGGTAGTAGGGGTGGTCTATCTCCTGGCAAGCCTCCTCATAACTGTCGGGGGTGAACGGATCCTGGTCGTGGGCCACCCGGTCATCGCAAGTCTCCTGGTGAACACCCTCGTCTACATCACCGTCAGTCTCGCCACCTACAAGCCGGACGAAGAGATCGAAACGATCTTCTTCGAGGAAGTGGACGCCTACCTGGCAGCGGAGACTGGAGGCAACTAATGCTCTTTGGAAAGAAAGAAAAAGGGAAGAACAACGCCCAAGGCGCTGCGGGTCCCGAGGGGAGCGCCCAATCGGATGGCGCCGGCGCGGGCAAAGCAGGCGGCGGAACCTGGCGACTCATTTACAACCCCGAGGGAGATCCCGCGGACGTTGTCGCCTACGGCGCCGCCGTTGCGGAAGGGCGAATCGCCGGCAAATACCAACTGAGCACGGTGAAGGTCCCGAACACGGTGATTATTCAGCGAAGCCGGGTCCCGGGGATCATCGTCGGTGCGGATGTTAAGGTCGACAGCAAGGCCGCGGCGGAACAGCAGATTACGATCGCCCGGGCTCCGAGACAGGGGCGAAACGCCGCCCGTACCGTGGGAACCATTAACCTCAACGAGCTCATGACTCGAGCGTCCAAGAGTTACGAGGCGCCGGAGGTCGAACCGGATGAGCCGGCGGTAATTCTGTACACCTCGGGAACCACGGGTAATCCCAAGGGTGTCACCCTCACCCACCGTAACTTTCACTTTCAGCTGAACACCGTGGTTAAATCACTGATCCCCTTTACCAGTGAGGACCGGGTCGTCGGAGTACTGCCGATGTACCATGTTTTCGGCCTCGCGAACTCTCTCATAGCGGCGGTCAACAACGGAGCCACGATTGTTCTCATTCCTCAGTACAGCCCGGCAAATCTCATAGCCGCCATAGCAGAGCACAAGGCGACGATTCTCCCGGCGGTACCGAGCATGTATCAGCACCTTCTCGCTGCCGCCCGGGCAAAGAAAACCGAAATCCCGAAGAGCCTGCGCTACTGCGTCTCAGGCGGGGCGGCCCTACCCCTGGCGATTCTCAACCGGTTCATGGAAACCTTCGAGACCAAAATCCTGGAGGGCTACGGCCTCACCGAGACGACCTCCAGTGTCTGCGTAAACGGCCAGAACGGCACCTTCAAGGAGTCGAGCATCGGGCCCCCGGCGGAGGGGGTGGAAATGCGAATCGTCGACGATTCGGGCAAGGAGCTTCCCCCTGGGGAGCAGGGCGAAATCGCCATCCGCAGCGACACGGTCTTTCCGGGGTACTGGAACAATCCGGATGCAACCGCGGAGGTGTTGACCGAGGATGGTTGGTTCCTCACCGGAGATCTCGGTTATCGGGATGAGGAAAGCTTTTTTTACGTCACCGACAGGAAGAAGGACATCATTATCACCGGCGGCTACAACGTCAGCCCCCGGGAGGTCGAAGAAGTCCTCATGTCGCATCCGAAGGTAGCGGATGCGGCGGTAGTAGGCATCCGAGGACGGAGAGACGACGCGGAGACCATCACCGCCTTCGTTGTGGCCCAGGAGGGAGAGGAACTCACTCTGCAGGAGCTTCACCACCAGTGCGAGCTCGAGCTCGCAGCTTATAAGCGCCCGAGGGAGATCAGGTTGGCTGAGAAGCTGCCCAAGAGCGCCACAGGAAAGGTGCTTCGAACCCAACTCAGAGGTGAGCTCGAAGACCGGCGGCTCGTCGAGCGGGAGGAGGTGAAGAATGGGGCTCTTTAGCGAAAAGCCGATGGACATTGAGATCCCTATGGGTCTCGGAAAGACCCTCGAAGCGGTTGCCGCAGCCAGGAAGAAGGGCGAGGCGATCCGGATGGAGGGTCGAGTCTGGAGCTATCAGGAGCTCGACGAACAGGCCAATCGCGTCGCCGGAGGACTCGCCTCTCTCGGCATCGGCAAGGGAGACAGGGTAGCGATGATGCTTCCGAATATCCCGGAGTTTGTCTTCACCTTTTTCGGGATTCAGAAGCTTGGAGCCGTGGCGGTCCCCTTCAACACTATGTACAAGGGACGGGAGATCAGCTACATCCTTCAGGACTCAGGTGCCAAGGCGATTGTTTGCCTCACTAGCTTCTCGAACCTCATAAACGAGATCAAGACTGACTGCCCCGCTCTGGAACACGTCATCGTCACCGGACAGCGAACCCTGGTCTTTCTCGATCCGGACGCTTCGGTAAATGTTCAGCTCGTCCTCGAGTCACAGCTCTTCGCATCCGAGGAGGAGGCGTTCCACGGAGTTGGGGAGGTTCTTGTCGAAACGCTCCAGAAACTCGGGGTTGAAGACGCCTGGTACAAGCACCAGGGCGTCATCCGTGCCCAGGGAAGAAAGCTTGCGCTCATCCTGCTGCGGGAGATCGAGGGGCTTTACATTTTCAATGTGATGACCTTTCTCAGCCGCCTGGATACGGATCCCCTCTTCAAGGTTGTCTACGTGCCACCGGAGATAAAGGAACGGGCCGTGGAACCGATGACCAGTATCGAGGAGCAAAGCGGAAGAACCGCGAGCCTGGACGAGTTTCGAGACACATTGCTGCAAACCCTCTCAGAGCGCCTCGGAGTGAGTATCGAGACAGGCGGCCTGACTCGGGATGAGGTCCTCGCCTACGAGAAGAACCGGGCCCTGGCAGGACGCACCGGATAGTTCTGAGGGCGCGGCGGAAAAGAGCATGGTCCTGCGGTACGCTTAATAGATCTTGCTGGAAGGAGACACGACGTGGTGAGAAAAGCAGCGTTTCTATTTCTTCTGGTAACGGTACCGCTACTTGGACTTTTCGGCATAGATGTTGATCTGACAGTGCCCATTGTCTCTCCGGAGGGCATACTGGAGCAGGCGGCTCTGGCAGCAGGGATCGATTTCGAGCAGGCCATAAGTGGCCCACTGCAGGACTTGGCGAACCAAGTCGAAACTGAGATCGAGGGCGACCCGGAGGTGCAGCGTTTCTCCGACATCTCCCTGCTCACAGAGGGGTTTGCCAACGCCGGAGCCGCGGCCGCCCACCTGGGCACGCCGCGGGCCTTTGCAGATTACCGCTCCTTCGCCTTCGTCCTGGGTACCGGGGTTGCTGCGTCTGCTCCGGGAGTTCATCCTTCGGTTATCGAGAACGCCGCGAGCGAGATAGAGAGCGAGGGCGATATCTACGTGGGCGCAGCGGTGCAGCCTGTTACCGCCGCCCTGGGCATAAACGTCAATCGCTGGCTCAGGAAGACGAGGGTCTACGTCAAGTTCGGCTACTTCGATATCCCCTACGGAACAATCGCCGACGAAGTCGCCTTTAACTCTCTCAGCCTAGGGCTCGGAGCGACCTACCAGCTCGTGGAAACACGGCAGCTTCCTTTAGGATTTCTGCGATGGCGCGGCATCTCCCTCGGCTCGGGGCTGCTCTTTCAGCGAAATCAGACGGATATTGACATTCAGGTGACAGATGAGGCGTTTACCTCCCAGGCGGTTACCTACGGGGACGTATTCGACAACAGCATCAACTACAATGACTTCCCCTTCAGCGCAACGGACGAAATTGGCACGGTTCAGGTAAGCCCATCCCTAACGGCGGCCATTGAATCCCGGACCTACTCCATTCCGCTGGAGGTCTCAACAGGCTTGCGAATCCTCTGGCTCCTGGATCTGAATGTCGGAGCGGGGATCGATATCGTCTTTGGTAGCTCCGATCTCGAGCTCGGTGCCGGAGCGGACGTTGAGTTCATCCCCGACCCCCTGGCCGAGAGCTATGTCTCCACTACTCCGGGCTCAGCGAGCTTTAACCTCACCTCCAGCGAGGGCCCCCAGTTCGCCCGACCCCGGGTAACCGGCGGCGCCGGACTCAACCTCGGCCCGGTAAAGCTCGACGTCCCACTGATGCTCTACTTTGACTCCGAGGGCAATACCCTCATGGCCGGGGTTAACCTGGCTATTGTCTGGTAGATAGGCCACCTTAGGGGAGTCGCAGCTTCTCTCCCAGGGCGGTAATGTCGTTCCCACTGGGCGCCTGGTAGACTCTAAGCCCGAACTCCGGGACCACCGCCAGGAGATGATCAAAGATATCCGCCTGGATCCTCTCATAGTTCGCCCAGCGGGTATCCTGGCTGAAGACGTATATTTCGATAGGGAGTCCGTGGTCCGTGGGCTGGAGCTGCCGAACCAGGAAGGTCATGTCGTCACTAATCAGCGGATGGCGCTGGAGATAGATCTCCACGTAGGCACGGAAAGTGCCCAGATTCGTCAGCCGCCTGCGGTTGACCACCTCGCTGAGTTCACGAACGTGGTTGCGGTTGTACTCCTCTATTTCTGCGAGTTTGCTATCGACATACTCCTTGAGGTAGTCAAATTTGCGGTATTTCTGAAGCATTTCTTCGTCTAGAAACCGTACGGTGTTCATGTCCAGGAAGATAGAGCGCTTTATCCGCCTTCCTCCGGACTCCTGCATGCCACGCCAGTTACGAAAGGATTGGGAAATGAGGGCGTGGGTTGGAATTGTGGTAATCGTTTTGTCCCAGTTCTGAACTTTCACGGTGTGCAAGGACATGTCGATCACGTCCCCATCAGCGTCGTAGGATGGCATCTCGATCCAATCACCCACCCGAACCATGTCGTTCCCTGAGAGCTGCACCGTCGCCACAAGACCAAGGATGGAATCCCTGAAAAGAAGCAGTATCACCGCCGTGAGTGCGCCGATTCCGCTCACGATACCCCAGGGCGACTTGTCCAGAAGTGTGGCGACCACGAAGATCGAGGCGACCACGAATACGAATATCTTGACGAGCTGGCTATAGCTCTTCACCGGGACACTGGAAAAGCTCGCAAAGCTCCTGGAAATATCCGCAAGAGCATCAAGGAGAGCGTAGAGCGTGGCGGTACCGGCGAGAATCATGTAGGCGATCGTAAGCCGCTGAACTGCAGCAGCTAAAGGCGATGCTGCCCCCAGGGCCACAGGGATCAACGCGTAGATAACCACCCCTGGAGCAAGATGGGAGAGGCGGCCGAACACTCGCCGCTCCACCAGAATGTCATCCCAGGTGTTGCGCGTACGCCGAACAACTTCGGATACGAAACGGAGAATCACCCGTTTTGCCAGAAAGTTGGCGGCGATACTGAGAAGCCCGAGAATGAGTAGGCTCGCCACGGTTGTAGCGAGCTCCGTCACCCTGAGGGGAAGGCCTGTTTGCGCAAGAGCACTGCTCACCAGGTCGCGGAGAAAGAGATTTTCCATCGCTCAGAATAGTAGCGGTACGGGAAAAAGGTTTCTACTGCGATCCCGGCGGCGCTTGGAGTGCCCTTTCTAACAGTGCGGCGCCGTACTCGATCGATGTGGCGTAGGAGAGGTCGGAGTTTATGGAAACGCCTCCCTGGGGTGTTTCCCGTCCTTCGAGCTCAACGGGATCGAAGACACCACCTACAACACCGATCACCTTTCCCTCGGTGACACTCACCAGCGGTCCGCCCACGTCGCCGTACTGCACCCGTCGGTCAAAGATGATCAGGTTTGTCCCCGCCCTGGACTGGATTCGACCGGAAAGGATCGACTGTGTGGCAACAACACCGTGAATTCGGTAGTAGCCGAAGGGTACTCCGAGGGACATGAGCATCGCTCCCCTCGCGTCTTTTTCGGAGGAGCCGATAATGCCCTCGGGCATGTTTATTTCGAGCTCTGGTTTCAACCTGAGCAGCGCTACGTCCCGGGCGGTATCGGAGGCGACAACTTCCACCGGCACCGGGGCAACCTCCTCTCGGGTTACGGGAACAAAGAGCTCCGAGGCGTCCGGGGGTACCACCCCAAGGTGGTCTCCTTCCACCACGTTTCGCGCAGCAGTGAGTAGGTATCCGTCAGGATGCACGAGGAAGGCGCTCCCGAGAAAAGTCACTTCATCGCCGTTCCTGCGCATCACCATCATGCAGCTTCCCTGGAACCGTTGGCTTACCTGTTCTAACATTCCCCTACACTCCTCACTCGATTCCTTCTACCCAGGCGTCGACCGTCTCGGGATGCGAGTCGAGCCATCGCAACGCCTGCCGGTACGGGTCGTCTTCCTCATCCTCATGTATCCAGCGCATGAGCCTCTCCAGATCTTCAGGAGCGTAGGCGATGCGGCTAAGAGCTTCCTGGGCATCCGGGGCATACCCCTCGAATCCTTCTCGCACCATCGTGTGCACCGATTCCTCTCCGCCGTAGACGCCTCTCGGATCCTCCAGGAAGCGCAGGTTGTAGAGCTCGAAGACCCAGTGGGGCCTCCAACCAGTGGCAACGATCCACTCCTCCCGCCGCACAGCCTCACCGATCCGGCGAACCATCCGCTCCTCGTCAGCCTCGACAAGGTAGTAGAGCCCCGAAAGGCCGTACGCCTCCACGGCTTCTCTGGTTCGCGCCACAACTCCCGCGCCGGACTCAATACCCACTATTCGACCATCGAAACGGTCCGCCGTCTCCCGGAGCTCGGGAATGGTGGTAATGGTCACCAACTCCTGTCCCTGCTTGCCGGTGGCACCGGTCTGCCTTCCCGGCGTTACTGTCGGAACAACGAGCCCGATCTTTGCGCCCTCCAGATTAGGACCGAGGTCGACCAGGTCATCGCCGTACTCCTGGTAGTACCCCTGGTGTGTGGTCGGCAGCCACGCTCCGGTGAGGATGTCCGCTTCACCTTCGGCGACCTGGGCCCACATCTGCTCCACCGGTACCGGTCGGAGCTGCACCTGGTAGCCGAGACGTTCCTGCAGAACCGCCTTGAAGAGGTGCGCACTGGCAGTCTCCGAGGACCACTCCGGATAGACAAGCTCGAGGGTTACCTCCGAGCGCTCCGCCCGTCTCGCCCGAAGCTCCGGGCTTATCTCCGCGCCCTGCTCTCCCCGGGAGCGCGCACAGCCGGCAAGCAAGAGCGCCGTGACCGTAGCCGCCACAACTAAAAGCGGAAGCGAGAACGAACGGCCTCTTCTTCTATTTGTCTTTCCATTCGCAGAAGTTCCGAAACTGATCATTCCTTCCCTCCTTTGAAAAGGTCCCGCAGCCGCTCCCGGAGCGAACGCTTCTCCTCCGGGGCCTCCGCTTCCGAAGGTCTCCGTTTTGCCGGTTTTCGGGGAATTTTCTTCGTCGGTTTCTTTGCCTGCTTCGGCTTACCCAGCCAGCTCATGTGTCCGTGCACCAGCTCCGGCTCCGGGTGGCTCCAGGCGGTGCGAAAGACGTGACCATGCTCGTAAGGTGGCATGGAAAACCCAGGCCCCTCGGTATATGCCGAGAGCCCCTTATAGAGACTGTAAATCATGAAGATTAGCACCAGGGCAAAGGGCAGCCCCGTACTTATCGCAGCAGTCTGAAGCGCCACAAGGCCGCCTCCCACCAAGAGGGCCGCCGCTACGGCACCCTCCAGAACCGCCCAGAAGAGACGTTGCAGCTTTGGCGGATCCGGATTGCCTCCGGCGGTGATTATGTCGATTACCATGGATCCGGAGTCCGAGGAGGTGACGAAGAACGTGATAATCACCAGCACTGTAAGGATCGAGGTCACCTCGGTGAGCGGAAAGTTCTCGAAGAGCAGAAAGAGCGCCACAGGTATATTCTCCTGTACCGCCCGGGCTATGCCTCCGGCGCCGACAAGCTCCACGTTGAGGGCGCTGTTACCAAAAGTGGTCAACCAGGCAAAGGTTATGAGCGTCGGAACGAAGAGTACCCCGAGAATGAACTCCCGCACCGTCCTACCGTAGGAAACTCGGGCAATAAACATGCCCACAAAGGGCGACCAGGCAATCCACCAGCCCCAGTAGAATACGGTCCAGCTATGCTGCCAGTTGGAGCTCTCGTAGGTCTCGTTCCAGGTGGAGAGTTCCGGAAGATACTGAATATAGTGGCCCAGGTTCTCTCCAAAGGCGTTGAGTATGAAGAGCGTGGGCCCCACGATGAGGACAAAGAGACAGAGAATAGCCGCCAGGACAAGGTTGATCTCCGAGAGCCGTCGTATACCTGCGCTGAGACCTGCCAGGACAGACCAGGTGGCGAGGGCTGTGATACCCGCGATCAGAATCACCTGGATCGTCGAGTTCTGACCAATCCCAAAGAGATGGTCGAGGCCCGCGTTGACCTGCTGCACGCCGAGACCAAGAGAGGTTGCCACTCCAAAGAGGGTGGCGACGGTGGCGAGGATGTCCACCATATTTCCGATAGGGCCGTGGATCTTCTCCCCGAGAACCGGGTAGAAGACTGAGCGTATGGAGAGGGGAAGACCCTTGTTAAAGGCGAAAAACGCAAGGGCAAGGCCCACCATGGTGTAAATCGCCCAGGGGTGGAGCCCCCAGTGGAGAAAGGTGACATCCATGGCGCGCCGAGCTGCTTCGGCGGTTCCCGGTTCCGCCAGAGGAGAGGAAATGAAGTGAAACATCGGCTCCGCAACGCTGTAGAAAAGCAGACCGATGCCCATCCCCGCGCTAAAGAGCATTGCAAACCAGCCCGCCCGGCTGAACTCCGGCTTTGCGTCCGAACCCCCGAGACGTATGTCTCCAAAACGGCTTACCATCAGGACCAGAACAAAGACCAGAATGATGTTCATGGTCATTATGAAAAACCAGCCCGCTCCGGCGGCTATGTTGCTCTGGATCGTCTCGAAAAGGTTACCAAGGCTCGCCTGGAAGAGTATCGCCAGGCCCACGGCCCCGATAATGATAATTGCCGAGGTGAAGAACACCCACGGATGAATGTCTACGGCAAACCAGCTCTCATTCTCTTGGAGATCCGCCATGTCACCTCCCCTGCTTTCTCGTTTTGTGCACGATCTAACTCAACATGTTTGTTGGTGGAGAGAAACGTCAAGGCGAGGTCAAAAGCGCCACGCAGTAGTACCTTAGGGCAGAGCTAAAGGGATGTCGCCCGGCGAGGTGTCGAGTCAGCGCGAGGGGGCGCCCGAAGAGGATCGAGCGCCCAATGGAGCTACTCTTCTACAATAAAGTAGCCCCACATGCCTGCGGCACGGTGGCCCGGGACGCTGCAGTAGTACTCGAATTCCCCTGCCTCGTCCGCGACGAATTCGACGGTGCTCTCTTCTCCTGCGCTGATAACCGGGGTGTCCACATCAAAGACATCCAAGTCCCAGTCATGGTTACCCCCGGTGTTCACAAAGGTGAGCCGCACGGTGGTTCCTTTTGTGACAATGATCTCGGCGGGATAGAAGTCGAGTCTCTGGTTTTCCACGGTGATCTCCACGGTCTCACCGGCATGACCGGTCCGGTCTACCGATCCCTGCTCCTCGATGTCCGGCGCATTCTGCCCGAGCAGAGCAACTGCTGGCAGAAGAAAGAACATGACCGCAAGTATGAGTGTGTATGTCGTTTTTCCTTCCTGTTTCATACCTTCAACCTAACGACAGAGACGCCCCGGCATCAAACCGACCACCTTGGCATGTGCCACAAAAAGAAAAGGAAACCACGGAGCGCCCCTGGGCGGTGGGCCTCGCCGTTGGCCTTAGCTACTAAGCCGCGTGTTGCGGCGATGATGCTCTCCCGATATTCTCGAACTTGAAGGTATGCGTTCAATTCCGGTCATTCTTGCCATTCCTCTATTCTCCGCACTTCTCATAACGCTTCCGCCGGTGCAGGATCTGTTCACTCCGTCCCCGGAAACCCTGGAGCGCCTAATGATCGAGT
>CAYZHV010000044.1:0-21114 GCA_964478055.1 uncultured Spirochaetaceae bacterium
CCCGAGGCAAAGTAGGGGGTGGCGGTGGAGAAACGGGCCACTGAGAGAATCCCTGCGAGACCGGCTAGGAAAGACGAGGTAATGAAGACCCCCATTTTCACCCTTTTTACGTTGACACCGGAAAATATTGCCGCCTGTTCGTTGCTGCCGGTGTAAAACGCCCTGCGCAGGAATGTGGAGCGACGCATCAGATAATCAGCGACCGCCACAAAGACGATAAAGATAATAATCACGTAGGGGACCCCGCCGATGCCGCCTTTACCGATGGCCTTGAAGCTGTCGGGCATATCATAGAGGGAGAGCGGAATGCCTTTGGTGACCACAAATGCGCCGCCCCGGGCGATCCCGAGCATCGCCAGGGTCGTTATGAAAGGACTCAGGCCGACCTTAGTAATAAAGAAGCCGTTAAAGGCACCGATAAACGCCGCGAAAAGGAGCGCAATAAGGGCAGCGAGCCAGACGTTCATATCAGCCTGGTAGAGGCTACCGGCTATGGCGCCGATGACCGCCATCACGGAGCCCACGGAGAGATCGATTCCTCCGTTTACCATGACGATGGTCATCCCGATGATCACAATGCCGTTAATGGCAAAGCTCAACACCATGGTACGAATGTTCTGAGCGGTCAGAAAGTAGGGGCTCAAGAAGGTCATTACCACGCAAATGAGAATGATACTCAGGATGAGTGTCCCTTCGCGAAACCCGGAAACCTTCTTTCGCAGGGCCGAAAAGAACTGAAGTACAGTGGACAAAATCATGCTGCTACCCTCTACAAGCCGGAGGCCCGGCGTATTATTTCTTCTTCGTTAATGTCGTCGCCAACAACGACGCCTTTGCTGCTTCCTTCGTGCATTACGAGGACCCGATCACACATGCCGATCACCTCCGGTAGCTCCGAAGAGATGACCACCACTCCCACTCCCTCCTTGGAGAGAGAACGGAGGAGCCGGTGTATTTCCGTCTTCGCCCCCACGTCGATACCGCGGGTTGGCTCGTCCATAAAGACGATCTTCGGCTTAACCGAGAGGAGCTTCCCCAAGAGCACTTTTTGCTGGTTGCCGCCGCTCAGGAAGTTGAGCTTCTGCTCGAGGCTGGAGCAGCGGACGTTGAGCATGTCTACGTACTCCTTGGCCAGCTTCCGTTCGGACTCACCGTCGATTATTGCGTTGGAGGACACCTGTCCGAGGTCGATGGCGGAAATGTTTCGTTTTATGTTCATCCGGAGGAAGAGTCCTTCAGACTTACGATCCTCCGTCAGATAGACCACACCGTGCTCGATGGCGTCCCTGTAGCTCTCGAAGGTAACGTCTTCCCCAAAGAGCCTGACCGTGCCACCGGTCCGGGGCTGGAGACCGCATATGGTCTTGGCGAGCTCGCTTCTCCCGGCACCGATGAGCCCGGAGAGGCCGAGAATCTCTCCCTTTCGAAGCTCGAAACTCACATCCTGGAAGTCCCCGTCGCTCGAGAGCTTCTCAACGGAGAGAAGCACACTGTCCTCGATCTCCTCTTCCGTGGCCTTTGGCGGATAGAGCTTGGAGAGCTCCCGCCCGACCATGCTCCGAACGAGCCGGTCTTCGTTGGTTTCCTGGAGAGGTGTGGTTTCTATAAGCATGCCGTCTCGCAAGACGGAAACGACGTCGCAATTGCCGAAGATCTCGGCCATTCGGTGACTTATATAGAGAACGCCGATCCCCTGAGACTTGAGGTCCGCGATGATCTTGAACAGTGCTTCGGATTCGGACTCGGTCAACGCTGCGGTGGGCTCGTCGAAAATGACGATCCGGCAGTTGAGGGATAGAGACTTAGCGATCTCCACTACCTGCTGTTCCGACACCGAGAGAGAACCGACCCTCTGGGCAGGATCGATATCGACATGAAAAGCAGAGAGCAGCTTCTTAGCCTCACGATTGTACTTTCGAAAATCGATCAAACGCTCGTTCCTGGCGTTGATGGTGCTCATGAAGATGTTCTCCGCCACTGAGAGATGTTGGCAGAGTGCGATTTCCTGGTGAACGAACCCGATACCCAGACTCTGGGCCACGTGAGGGTTCTCGATCTTGACTGTATCGCCGTTGATCAGAACCTCTCCCTCCGTGGGCTGATAGACTCCGGCGATTATGTTCATCAGGGTGGACTTCCCCGCGCCGTTCTCTCCCACGATCGCGTGGACCGTCCCGGCGTCCAGGGCGATACTGACATCGTCCAGAGCCTTCGTTCCGGGAAAGACCTTGGTAATGTGTCGGACCTCCAGAACGTGGTCGCTGTTGCCTGTGCTCAACGTAACAACTCCTTTAGGCATAGAGACGCCACGGCGTCATAACGACGCCGTGGCAAACGCGATAGTAGAACGCGAGTTACATACCTTCGGTCTGAAGGAACGCTCGCTCCATCTCTGACGCGCGCTCTTCCACGCCCTCGGTGTTTCGGCTGTCCAGGTAGTTCTGGGTGTAGAAATACTGCGCGTTGCTCTCATTGACGATGTCGAGACCGTTGTCGACAAAGGGGATGTCCACCGGAAGCTTGCCGGTGTCCTGCCATCCGTTCATCGTATCAAGCAGTCCATGCTTCGCCATGTACAGATACAACATGCTGAGGTATCCCTGCGTTACGACGTCAGGCTGAATTGCGCCAAACATGTCGCCGGCGCTGATCATGTCCAGAACGGACTCGTTGATATCAACGCACATGACGTACATCTCGTCATCGCTCTCGAGGGCTGCCTGGGCAGCGCCGAGACCAGAAGTCGCCTCAGGAGCAAAGACACCGCGGATTTCGGGGTGTGCCTGCTTCATGGTCTGGACGGCGGTAAAGGCCCGGTTCGCGTCCTGGTTCGTCGCAGAGCGGGCGACAACCTCGATACCGGGATACTCGTTTTCCATGCGCTCGATAAAGGAGCGTACGCGAATCTCATGGTTGAGCTGACCGGGGTTCTCGACAACAGCTACTTCGCCTTCTCCACCCATCGCTTCGGCGATGGCGTCGGCGGCGGTGTACCCCTCTTTGACGTTGTCCGAGGTTATGTAGGCGAGGCGGTTACTGTTGGGAGAGTCCGCCGCGAAAGTCACGACCGGCACGCCCTGGCTGACAGCGTCGTTTATCGGGTCGATAAAGGAGTCCGGCTCCATCGGGTGTACCGCGATCCCCGCGGGCTCCCGAGAGAGAACCTGGTTAAAGACCGAGAGCTCCTTGTTGATATCGTACTCGGGAGTTCCGGTGTAGACCGTGTCGACGCCGAGCTGTGCCGCCGCGAGCTTGAACCCCTCATAGACACCGACCCAGTACTCAACACCGGATACCATGGTGACCATGTAGTAGACTTCGTCTTCGCTACCTTCGAATACACTTCCGGATTCTTCCGCCGACGTTTCGGTCGCTGCCTGCGCGGCTTCAGCTTCTCCGGATCCTCCACAGGAAATCATCATCGTCATGCTCACCATGACGATAACGAGAACCGTAAGTAGTCGTTTCATACGACACCTCCGTTTTTTCTTAGGCGCTTCCTCCAACGGAAGTCGCACATACTCCCTATTTGCAACCGACCCAACTCCGACGGAGCTTCAGGCCGATTCCTTATTTCCATCCCTCCTCGCGGAGGTCCATTACCATCTTTCCACGGGTATGCTCCTCCTCGAGAACTCGATGTGCCTCGACGATCTCCGAGGCACGCCAAATAGTCTCCACATGAGGAACGACGCTCCCGTCGCGAACAAGCTCCACGCCGTGGGCGAGAGCCCGTCGCTGTCGCTCCCGCTCCCGGGAGTCCCCGAGAAGCTGCGGAACCAGAACCAGCTCGGTGTGAAGACTGACGCAACGGCCGCGGATCGTTTTCCAGTCCAGGTCCGCCACGGGATCTCTGACCGTCACAACCGACCCATAGGGTCGGATCACCGGCAGGGCGCGGTTAATGAGCGCCGCTCCGATCACGTCGTAGAAACAGTCCACACCGTTCTCACCGGCGACTGCCTCGAGATCCCGGGGCCACCGCTCATCCCGGTAGTCGAGCACCGTCTCGACCCCGAGCTCCGAGACGAACCGCCGTTTCTCTTCTTCTCCGGCCAGGGCAATGACCCGAATTCCAGCGGCAACGGCTATCTGTGCAACCAGGTGGCCGACGCCGCCGCTTGCGCCGGAAAGGAGCAAGGTTGACCCAGGCTCCAACCGGGCGAGGCGCACCAAGCCTTCCCAGGCGGTAAGAAACGCCAGGGGAAGTGCCGCCGCCTTCGCGCTTTCTACCTCTTCCGGCAGGGGGACCACCGCCACGGAAGGCACGGCAATCTCCTCCGCGTAGCAGCCCAGGGAACCACCGAGTCCGCCGGCGAAGATTGCCACGCGCTCCCCCGGAGCGATCCCACTCACCGAAGGGTGGATATCCGCGATGGTTCCGCTCCCTTCGCAGCCGGGGACAAACGGGAAGCCGCCGCCCTGGGGCGACCGGGCCCGCTGTTTTGCGTCCACCGGGTTGAGTCCCGCGTACTCGACACGAACGAGGACCTCCCCTTCCTTGAGAGCCGGGGTAGCAACCTCTTCGATCTTGAGAACCCCGGCATCACCGGCGGCTGGGGCAGCTATTCGACGCACGCGCTGGTCCTTCAACCCTTCTCGGTGTCCTGACCGTAGTCTTCGAAGACCGCAACGGCCTCCTGGATCTGCGGTGGGGTGAGCTCTGCGGGCTCCCCCATCATCCGTGCCACGCAGTAGGTCTTGGCAGCATCCTCCAGGTAGACAGCCGCGTAGAGCGCCTCCTTGAGACTGCTGCCCACCGTGACTACACCGTGGTTCTTGAGTATTACCGCCCGGGACTCTCCGATGTGCTCGACGGTCTTGACCCCCATGTCGAGGCTTGCTGCTGAGCTGTAGGGAGCCACGTTCACAGGCCCCAGGGTCGCGTTGATCAGAGTGGTCACCGCCGCAGGCAGCTGGTCCTGCACCAGGCCGATCGCGGTGGCGTAGACCTGATGGGTGTGGATTATGGCGTTGACCTCAGGCTTCTCTTTGAAGATGTGCAGGAGGGCAACGGAGTCCACTGAAGGTCTCCGGGCTCCATCGATGAGATTTCCTTCCCGGTCGACCACACAGATGTCGGAAGGGACAAGTCCCTCATACCCCATACCGGAGGGGGTCACGAGAAAGTGGTCACCGAGACGGAGACTGACGTTTCCGCCGGAGAGGCTGATTAGTCTGTAGTCGTGGAGCTTGCGGCCCGCATCGATAACGGCCTGTCGTTCCTGTTCGTACACTGAAAAGACTCCTCTGGGCTGTTCTGAACAAGACCAGCATAGCATGCGTCATAACATCTGGCAAACATTTTCTATGACAAAGTTTATAGATGAGGATTCTGGTGAGAAAACCGGAGGAATTCAGAGCGAAATGAAGAGGTAGTGGCCGCAAAACGGGTCTCATGAAACATTTTCTTGGAACTATGTCATGACTTATGTTACGATGATGATTGCTGCAAACCCAAAAGGTTAAGGAGAAAGACGTGGACTATCTGCTCGGAATAGACAACGGAGGAACCGTAACAAAGGCTGCAATCTACAGCTCGGATGGGCGAGAGATCGCCGTCGCTTCCGAACAGAGAGAGATGGTATTCCCCTCCCCGGGGCACACCGAGAGGGACATGCATGAGCTCTGGGACGCGAACTGTGGCGCCATCAGAGCGGTCATAAAGAAGGCCAAGATCAATCCGAAAGAGATTCGAGGCGTCGCTGTCACCGGCCATGGCAACGGCATGTACATGATCGACGAGAAGGGAGAGCCGAGCCACAACGGCATTGTCTCCACCGACTCCCGGGCGGACTCCTACGTTCGTAACTGGGTCTCCGATGGCACCTACGAGAAGGCTCTCCCAACTAGCTGTCAGTCACTCTGGGCGGCGCAACCCCCGGCGATGCTTCGCTGGTTCAAGGAGAACGAGCCGGAGACTCTCGAACGCACTCGCTGGATCCTCATGTGCAAGGACTACGTCCGCTTCAAACTGACCGGCGAGGTAAAAGCCGAGATCACCGACTATTCGGGTACAAACACGGTAAACGTCCACGCCAAAGAGTACGACGACCGACTTTTTGAGCTCTACGATATTCAATGGGCAAAGGAAATGATGCCACCCCTGGTGGAGTCCGGGGCCGTAGCGGGAAGAGTAACGGAGGAGGCGGCCCGAGAGACGGGTCTCGTTGCCGGAACCCCCGTGGCTGGGGGACTCTTCGACATAACCGCCTGTGCCATTGGGACAGGAGTCGTAGATTCCACACAGCTCTGCATTATCGCCGGCACCTGGAGTATTAACGAGTACATAGCGGACAGCCCGGTGCAGTCCCCGGAGCTCTTCATGAACTCCACCTACTGCATACCTGGGAAGACCCTGGTAACCGAGGCGAGTCCCACTTCCGCGAGTAATCTCGAGTGGTTCGTTAACAACCTGATGGGCGAGGAGAAGGCGAAGGGAAACGTCTTCGACGTTGTTAACAAAGAGGTGGAATCTGTAAGCCCGGAGGATGCGGATCTCCTCTTTCTTCCGTATCTCTTCGGGACCAACGTTAATCCTGGCGCCTCCAGTACGTTCCTGGGTCTCCACGGCTGGCATCGGCGGCCACACCTGCTCCGGGCGATCTACGAAGGAGTAGCCTTCTCACACCGACTACATATCGATAAACTCTTAAATCATAGAAATAAGCCTGAGAGCGCCAGGATTGCAGGCGGCGCCGCCCACTCGTCCATGTGGCTGCAGCTGTTTGCTGACGCGTTGCAGATTGCCATCGAGGTACCGAGTACGGAAGAGCTAGGCGCCATGGGCGCAGCGATGTGCGCGGGAGTGGCGACCGGGCTCTTCGGCTCCTTCGAGGAGGCCGTTAAATCGATGGTAAGAGTAGAAAAACGGGTCGAACCGCAAAAAGATCTCGAGTGGCTGTACGACAGAAAGTACGCCACGTTTCGAGCAGCGATAGATGCCTTGGATTCTTTCTGGTCTCGGGGATAGTCTACTGTTACTCTATATCAGGATACGTGAATATACTGATCGAGCGCCGGTGGCCACGCCCGACGCTGAGCTCGGGAGGAAGCGATGAAATACGACATTCAACTCATGGTCAGCGTGGCGCGAATGTACTATATGGACGGACTCAAGCAGGAGGAGATCGCCAAGAAGGTGGAAGTCTCCCGGGCCTCGGTCTCCCTCATTCTCGCCGAGGCGAAACGTCAAGGCATTGTTGAAATCAAAGTACGAAATCCCCTCTCGGACCACACGGAGCTCTCCCAGGAGATTATGCGCAACTTTGACCTCGCCCGGTGCGTGGTGGTTCCAACCTCTAATCGCAACACGGATGTGCTCATCGAGCTTGCCGCCACCCGGGCGGTGGACGTGTTTAACGAAGTCCTGGGAATCGGCGACCGCGTCGGGATCGCCTGGGGGCGCACCTGTTACGCCTTTATGTCAAACTACGAGCGCAAGGACCTCATACACTCGAATGAGGTGATTCCCCTGGTCGGGGGAAGCAACCGCAACCTCAAGCGGTTCCAGCTCAACGAGATGGTGCGGCAGTTCGCCGAAAAGCTTCAGGGGACCCCTTACTTTGTCCACGCCCCGGCCCTTGCCGAGAGCCAGGAGGACTACCGCCTCTACATGAACAGCAGCTCCATGCGCGCCATTAGCGAGAAGTGGAACTCCATAGACCTGGCTGTTGTCTCCTGCGGGGTGCCACCTGTTACGACGGAGTTTAACGGTACCGAGGTGGACGCCTCACGGTTCGGCCCGGACGTTCCGCCGGACTCCCTGCCGATCGGTGACATCTGCGCCCGGTACTTCGACATTCACGGACGCTTTATCACCGCCGACATTACCCAGCGCATTATCGGCATTTCCGCGGACTCCCTGCGCCACGTGGACACGGTCCTCGCCGTGGTCGGCGGTGTGGAAAAGGCGTACTCCACCCTCGGAGCGCTGCGCACAGGCATAATCGACATACTGGTAATAGATGAGCAGACCGCCCGGGCTGTTCTGGAAAGCTTTCGGCGCGACGAGCAGCGGGGACTCTCAGACGACATACAAGCACTCTTTCGCGCCTCCTGAGGTCTGGCGGCGCTAATCAGCTTACCCGCGCTACCCGAGTTGCATCCGCACCCTGGCGACGGCGCCGGGATACCGCGAGCCTTCCGCCCCGCCGTTGCCATTTTCGAGCGATAGCGAGCCGTGGTGCTGCTGGGCGAGGGATTCTGCAATTGTGAGTCCAAAGCCGCGTTGGCTACCGTTCACCACTTCTTCCGGAAAACCGACGCCGTTGTCGGAGACTTCGAGCTCGAGCTGATCCTCATTGAGGCGACGCAGGCGCACGTGAAGCTCCGGCTCCGAGACGGAGTCAAAGGCGTATTTGCCGGCGTTCGTCAAAAGCTCATTGAAAACAAGCCCGAGAGAGAGGGCCGTCGCCGTGGTTGCCACCATTTCTTCCAGCATCGTTCGCACCCGAACCGCAGATCCCGCCACCCCACCCTCGAAGCCCGCCGCAACCTCTTCTACCAGAGAGCCTGCTGATGGAGCGCTTTGTAAATCCTCATCATAACCGTAACCCGGTTACGAGCTTCTTCCATCGCCGCCTTGACGTCCGGATTCTCGCTCCTACCGCCTTGCAGAGCAAGAAAGGAGCTAATGAGGTGAAAGTCGTTCTTAACCCGGTGGTGAATCTCCCGCAAGAGGAGCTCCTTCTCCTCCAAGAGCTCCTCCACCTCCAGGCGTCGCTCCTCGGCGTTCTGTTGCGCCCGGACCCGGTCGGTTATCTCTGATAGAGTAACTCTGTATCGCACCGTTCTTTCCGAGGCGTCGGCGTCGCAGCTGATTCGCGCAAGGAGCCAGGCAAAGCTACCGTCCTCCCGTTCAACGCAGATTTCGGCGGTCTCCGGTTCCCGACGTTCTCTACACCCCCGCAGCGCCCTATAGTATTGGTCCTGGCAGTCAGGATGAATGAATGAGCCCAAGGCTGAGGTGCCGAGCGAAAGCTGCTGGGATCCGAGAAACTCCCGAGCCGTCTCATTGGCCTGCTCGATGAGGTATTTCGAGCTAAGTACAAGATAACCCACCGGTGCCTGCTCGTAGAGATCGGCGAATTTGTGATGGAGCTGCTCGGTCTCATTCCGGGTTCGTTGTAGCTCTTCGTTCTCCGCCTCGAGTTGCTCGATCACCTCCGAGAGCTCCTTCGACGCCGAGTTCGGCAGAGCCGCCTCGTTGCGGGTAGCTTCGTCCAGAAGCCGGCGAAGTCGCTCGAGTCTTTGCGAGATCTGTGAGCGATCACTCATCTTCGGGGCTCTCGAGTTTTAGAAGCAGACGGTAAGGGAGCTCCGGGGCCTCTCGGACGATCTGCCCGGTTAGCATGTAGCCTCTATCACTCCCAGTGGAAAACCGAATCGGCCCGGCACGAAAGTCTCGGTCCCCGCTGAATGCCTCGTCGAGCTCCCCTGTAAGCGTGTCTTGTTCGTCCGGGATCGGGAGCTCCTCAAAGGCGACGCCCTCGAGCTCCTTCCGGCTCCGCTCCACAGCGGCAGCGAACGCATCGTTGGCGATTACCACCGTTTGCGTATCATCGAGCACCGCCAGGGGTTGGGGATTCATGTCAAAAACAGCTCGAACCAGGAGCCACGCTTGCCGACTCTCGGCTCGCGCACCCTCGAGTCGTTGTTGCGCCTTTTTCTGCTCGTCTACGTTGAGAAAGGTTAGCACCGCACCGTCGATGCGGTTATCCGTGGTGCGGTAGGGGACTATGCGCATCTTGTACCAGGTTCCTTCGGTAGTCTG
The DNA here is from genome assembly GCA_964478055.1 of uncultured Spirochaetaceae bacterium. Classification (GTDB taxonomy): domain Bacteria; phylum Spirochaetota; class Spirochaetia; order DSM-27196; family Alkalispirochaetaceae; genus CAYZHV01. Next base: position 9,776 of record CAYZHV010000044.1, read on the forward strand.
CACCTCCCGCTCCCGAGCCGTTAGAGATTGAACCACCTTTCTGGTGTCTTCGATGAGCCCGCCGTAGGCCAAGTTCGTGACCAGATGGGCCAGGGGGCGGCCAATATCCGTCTCGATGAGATTTGTGATTCGCTTAGCCTCCTCGGTAAAGCGACGCACCTGCAGCTCGTTGTCCACAAAGATCGAAGCGACGTCGATGCTGTTAAAAAAGTTGCGAATGTCGTCATTCGCCGCCTGGAGCTCACCAATCTTATGCTCGAGCTCGCTGTTCGTTGTATGGAGCTCTTCGTTCAGGGACTGGAGCTCCTCCTTGGAGGACTCGTGCTCCTCGTTAGTTGACTGGAGCTCCTCATTCGCCGACTGAAGCTCCTCGTTGGTGGACTTGAGCTCCTCGTTCGCGGACTCGAGCTCCTCGACCACCGACTGATGACTCTCTCGAGTCTTCTGCAACTCCGACTCGAGCTCGGCGATCCTCGCCTCTCGTCCCTCCTCCGGTACCGGCTGAAACGAACGCCCCTCCTCACTCTCTACCCCCGCAGGCTCGGTAAACACGACAAGAAGCCTACCGGCGAGCTGGTCCGGCTTGGAAATCGGCAGGACGTGAAGATCCACACTCTCCGTCTTCCCGTTGGTCTTGACCCAGATACCTTTACGCACGACAGCCTCTTCGTTTGTCCGGGCCGCCCGGAGCGCCGAGGCAAGCTCCAGTCGCAATCCCTGCCGGGCGAGGTCGAGGACATTCGAGGTTGGCGGTCCGGTAGACGCTTCGAGGTATTTACCGGTCTTACCCTGAACGTGGATGATCCCACCGTCCGGATCTACAAGGATTCCCGTTGGCGCAAACTGCTCCAGGAGGAGTTGCTGTGTCATAAACGCCGTGCTGTGAGAGCGTGGAGAACGACCGGCCTCCGGCGCCTCTTCCTGTGACGCCTCCGTCGATCGCTCCCGTTCGAGACGACCGACGCCGGTAGGAAACTGCAGCTGTCCCCGGACCGACGGCGCCACCTCCTTGCGGCGAAAGATCTTTCGCTTCTGATCGATTACCTCGAAAAGAGTCGTGTGGCTACCTATGGACTCGGAGGACCCGAGGGCTAGAATCCCGCCCTTGTTGAGAGTGTAGTGGAACAGGGGAAGAAGCTTCTTCTGTGCCTCCGGCTTGAGGTAGATAAGAACGTTCCTGCAGCAAACCATGTGGAGCCGCGAAAACGGCGGATCCGCAAGGAGGTCCTGTACCGAAAAAACAATGCTATCGCGAATGTCCTTTCGCACGCGGTAGAAGTTGCCCTCCTTGCGAAAGAAACGACTCAACCTGGTATCGCTTACGTCCGCGGCAATGGTGGAAGGATAGACGCCTCCCCTGGCTGTCTCTATCGCCTGCTCATCGAGATCAGTACCGAAAATCTGCATCGAGAGGTCCAGCTGCTCTTCTTCCAGTACCTCCCTGATGATTATCGCCAGGGAGAACGCCTCCTCTCCGGTTGAGCAGCCGGGCACCCAGACTCTCAACGTCTCGTCTTCCGCGAGCTCCCGGATCATCTCCGGGAGCACCTGTTCCTTGAGAGTACCAAATGCGTCGGGATCCCGAAAAAAATGTGTCACCCCGATTAGAAACTCCCTAAAGAGCGCCTGAGCTTCCTGCTGATTGCCCCGGAGGAGCGCAACGTACTCTTCGATCCGTTTGGTCTCAGTGAGAGACATACGTCGCTGCAACCGTCGCCGGAGGGTCGTTTCCTTGTGTCCCGAAAAGTCGTGACCGAGCTTGTGTCGAAGAATAGCGAAGATCTTGGAAAGGGGAAGCTCCCCTTCGTCCTCAGTTTCCGCCTTACTGCCTTGCTCCTGCTCGAAGTGCTGCTTGAGCTTAGCCGGCATCTCCTTTGGAGGAATAGCGAGGTCGACCACACCCGTGGACAGAGCGCTCTGGGGCATGCCGGTATGAGCGGCGCTGTCCATGGACTGCGCCAGCACGAGCCCCTCTCCAGCCTTTATCTTCTTAATGCCGTTGCTGCCGTCGGTGCCGGTGCCGGAAAGGACAATCCCCGCCGCCAGCGGCCCCCGGTCCTGAGCGAGAGAGTCGAGAAAAACATCCACCGCCAGGGGACGTCCCTCTCGGTGTGTATCCGAGAGGCGGAGCACCCCGTCGTCGAGACGGAGATCCTTGCCGGGGGGCAGGACGTAGATGTTCTCCGGCTCCAGGGACATATCTTCTTCGGCGTGCTGTACGGGTATAGAAGAGACCGACTGCAAGAGATGAGGTATGTTGCTCTCCCGGTCCGGGGCGAGATGCATTATTACAACGTAGGCCATCCCGCTTCCCGGCTCGACGGCGCCAAAGAACTCCTTGAGCGCCTCCAGGCCTCCGGCAGAGGCACCAATACCGACTACCGGAAACTCCCGGAGCTCGCTGTTCTCGTTCATGGAGCTGGCCTCATAGTCCAAGAATAATCGATTTGGTGGCTCCCGTCACACCGTCGCCGCTGCCATCGCCACTACTACAGAGAGGGCCAGGACGCTCCTGAGCTTTCGTGCAACTTTGTGCGTGTGCGGCAGTCTACCCAACCCGGCGCCCTATTCCAACCCGTGTTCGGGCGAAAGGTTAGCCTTCCGGGGTGTAACTACTGCGCAACTCCTGCTTCTCCCGATACTCCTCGATCGCCAGCGTTATGAGCCGATCGATAAGCTCACCGTAGGAGATTCCCGCTTGCGCCCAGAGCTTAGGGTACATGCTGATTTGGGTAAAACCGGGAATGGTGTTTATCTCGTTTACGTAGACCGCACCGTCGGGGGTAAGGAACATATCCACCCGGGCCATGCCTCGAGCCTCTAAGGCGAGAAAAGCGCGGAGCGCCGTGCCTTGGGCCTCGGCGAGCTCCTTTTCCGTGAGTTCCGCGGGGATCGCCAAGGTCGCTCCGCTCTCATCGATGTACTTGCGCTCGTAGGAGTAAAACCCATCCTCGGTAATAACCTCGCCGACGCCGGAAGCAACCGGATCGTCGTTACCGAGGACCGCGCACTCGATTTCCCGACCGCGAATCTGCTCCTCTATGACGATCTTGGTATCCCAGCTAAACGCCTCTTCTACCGCGCCCTCGAGCTCCTCAAGGTTGCCCACCCGGGAAACCCCAACGGAGGAGCCGAGGTTGCAGGGTTTCACAAAGAGCGGTAGCCCCAGGCTCGCGATGACCCGCTCGCCCCCTTCCTTCGTCCACTGCGCACGACGAAACGCCTGGTGTCGAGCCACGGGGATTCCCGCGTCTCGGAGCAGTCGCTTTGCAACGTCCTTGTCCATCCCCACGGCGGAGCCGAGAATGTCCGCCCCGACGCACGCCACGTTGGCGAGTTTCGCGAGTCCCTGCACCGAACCGTCCTCGCCATAGGGGCCGTGGAGTATCGGCAGGAGCACCTCCACCTGCTGCTTCGCGGCGCCCCCGGAGAGATCGACGATAGCCCCTTCCTCAGAGCCGGAGACCAGGGCCACCGGATGAGACGCTTTGTTGAGCTGAACGAGCTTTGGATCTTCAGCATGAAGAAGAGAGAGGGAGTCCCCCCGGAGGTGCCAGGCGCCGTCCCGGTCGATGCCGATAAGCACGGGCTCGTACTTTTCTTTGTCCAGGGCTTCGAGAACGTTTCGAGCGGACTGAAGGGAAACCTCATGTTCCGCCGAACGGCCACCGAACAGGAGCGCCACTCGTATCTTCTTCATCTTCCCCTCCTCACGGGCACGTTTGTTTGAGTCGCCGCCTCAAGTATAAACCCTCTGGCCTCTCGGTCCAGCTTTCCATTCGGTTCGACCGCGTCCAAGCCGAGAAACCGAAGAAATCGCTGAATCGCCTCTCCAATCGCCCGGCTCATCTCGGGGGTGATCCGCGCCTCCGGCTCCCACCACCAGCCGTTGACCTCCAAGTAGCCGTCTCGCCGTCGCGGCTCCCAGCGGGCCACGATCCGGTCGTCGTAGAGCACCGGCAGGACGTAGTAGCCGTACTCCCGTTGACTTGCCGGTTTGTAGACCTCCCAGCGGTAGGAAAAATCGAAGAGCTCTTCAACGAGCCGCCTATCCCAGAGGAGATTGTCCAAGGGAGCGAGAAACGCGGCCCTCGGCACATTGGAATCCACGCCACCCCGCTCCGGACTCTGCTCCCGCGGATCCTGGTCGCCCGGCACGTAGCAAGGCCCCCGAACGCCCTCGACCGTCAGACGTCGGAGCGCTCCCTCCTCCACGAGCTCGTCGAGCACCGCCGACCGTTCCGCCGCGGTCACCTTGTCCACACCGAGCCAACCGTCCCCGCTACGGCCCGCCGCAAGACCGAGGGCGCGAACGCGCCGCTTTAGGTGCCATCGGAGGTAACCCTCCCGGCCCAGGTGCAAGTTCTCCGGGGCCCCGTGGACCCCGGCGCTTGCAAGGAGCTCCCCCATAGGGGCGTAGAGCTTTCTCGTGCCTTGGCGTCCGACAATGCCGATCTCTCCCCAGTCGAACATCAGCTCCAGAGCTGCGCGAACCGCCTTGGCCGGAGCCCACCGCCAGTCCGCCTCTCCCTTGTCCTCCAGATCCAGGGAGCTCAAGGGGGCTCGAGCTGCGATCTCCCTTCGCACGTACTCGATAACCTCCGGCGGGGGATTCGGGTGCTCCTCGTACCGCGCTATCATGCGGTTTCGGTACGCCGTGAGCCCGCCCCAGTCCTCCGCAGGCACAAGGGAGCGCAGCTTGTCCCACGCCTCGAGATAGCGCTTCTCGCCGTAGAGCGCCGTTTCCATCAGTTCCGGCCGGTAGTCGCCGATCCGGGACTGAAGCACCAGGTCGACGTTCTTTCCCGTAACGTCCAGGGGATCGACCTGAACGCAGCGCAGCCGCCGCAGCACCGCATCCAGCCCTTCTCGATCCGAAAGAGAGGCCGGAGGCAGAAGGAAGTGATATCGAAGCAGATAGCGGCGCGCCTCTGCCGCCGTAAGCGTCGCGGTGGGGGTATCGCCCCTCATGAGAGCTCCCTGATCCTCCCGTAGGAGCCGAGGGTGAGCACCGCCTCGGTAGCGGCGAGCTCCTCGCGACCCTCTTGGAACACAATTTCGCCAGAGATTCCCGCCGGGAGCTCGAGGTCCACCCCCTCGCAGGAGTAGCGGCTCCCCCAGACCGACTCTTCCGGACCGCCGTAGGGCACCGCCCTGGGCACTCCGGCGGGATCCGCGGAGAAGGTCATCGTCGCAAACCGAACCGGTCCTTCCTCCGCCTCGAGGCGACACTCGAGAGTGTGCCCCTTAGCGCCGGGGACGATTGAGAGGTTGTGATCCGGGACTCGGATCCCCCGACTCTCGGGGTAGCGATCCACCATAAATCGCTCGCCCCGATCGGAGTTGACGTAGACCGTCACCGGCTTATCCGTACCCTCGCGGATAACGATAAAGCAGTCAAAAGAGCCGTGGGTGGTACTGTGAATCCGGGCCCATTCAAAACGGCCAGGAATATGTGCGAAGGGTCCGTAGAACTCGTAGACATCGTTCATGCGCCCATCCTACGGAGAAACCACGCCCCTGGAAACCGGGCCTCATATCAACCTACCGTGATTCGATGGATTGACCTCACGCTACGGTGGCAGTAGTATCCGAGAGGTTCGAATTCTGTTAAGGAGGATCATTCGGATGCGTAAGACACTCTATGTCCTGCTAATGCTCCTTGTCGCCGGCTTCGCCTTTGCAAGCGGTGCTGCCGAGATGGAGAGTGAAGAGGTTTCCACCAACGCCGAGAGCGGGCTTCCCGACTACGGTGGAAGGACCATATACGCCGTTACCAGTAACGATTATCCGCCCCTGAGTATGGTTGACCCGGAGACGGGAGACTCCATCGGTTTCGAGTACGATCTCACCAACGAGATCGCCCGACGCCTCAATCTCGAGGTTGAGTGGAATCTCACAACCTGGGACACGATGATTCCCGCGGTCCGCAGCGGCCAGTTCGATGTGGGAATGGACGGTATCACCATAACCGAGGAGCGGGCCGAGCAGGTGGACTTCTCCGACCCCTACCTGCTCTCGCAGCAGTTCATGCTCGTTCGAGCGGATGAAGATCGCTTCTTCACACCGGAGGAGTTTGCCGCGGATGAGGACCTTCTCGTCGGCGCCATCGCCGGTACAACGAACTTCTACGTGGCGGTCTACGATGTCCTCGACGGCGACGAGAGCAATCCGCGGATCAAGCTCTTCGACAGCTTTGGCGCGGTGGTCCAGGCACTCCTGAACGGCGACGTGGACGTCGTCTTTATGGACTCCGCTAGCAGCCGGGGCTATATCGGCGCAAACCCGAACGCCCTCAAGACCATCGGAGAGCCCCTCGGTAGCGACAACTTCGGCTACATCTTTACTCCCGGCAGCGATCTCGTCGAAGGCTTTAACGCGGCCCTCGCTTCGCTAAAGGAAGACGGGACCCTCGAGGAGCTCGAAGAGCAGTGGTTCTACGAGTACAACCTCGAGTAGCTAGGGGAGCTCGTGCCGCTTCATCCGTCAGAAGAACGACGCGAACTACCTCGGCCCGCCAAGAGCCGCATGGTCCCGGGAAGCGGGAAGCTTGCCGACCGGATACCGTGGTGGCTCGCGGCGGCGATCGTTATAGCCCTCGTCATAATCTGGAACATAGTCCGGGACGAGGGCTATTCGGTCATTTTCCGCTCAGTATCTCGAGGACTTCTGGTCACTGGCTGGGTCTCGATGGTCGCCTTCGTCCTGGCCACCGCCCTAGGCCTCGTCCTTGGCCTGATGCGGGTGAGCGAGCATCGGCTTGTCCGGGAGGTCGCCACCTTCTACGTGGAGATCGTCCGGGGCGTGCCGATGCTTGTCATCCTCTACTACATCGCCTTTGTGGCGGCCCCGGTCTTCGTAAGCATCATCAACTTCGTCTCCACGCCCCTGCAACTCATCGGAGTCGCCGAGGCGATCACCGTGAGGGAGCTCGACTTTACCTGGCGGGCGATTCTCGCCCTGATGATCGGCTACAGCGCCTTTATCTCGGAGATCTTTCGCGCCGGGATAGAGAGCATACCCCGGGGCCAAATGGAGGCGGCCCTCGCCCTCGGCATGAGCCGCTGGAACGCCCTGCGTCTCATTATTCTCCCCCAGGCGATTCGCAACGTCCTGCCGCCCATGGGTAATGAGTTCGTTGCCATGATCAAGGACTCGGCCCTCGTCTCCGCCCTCGGTGTCCAGGACATAACGCAAATCGGCAAGGTTTACGCCACGAGCACCTTCCGCTTTTTCGACGCCTACAACATGGTCGCCTTTCTCTATCTCATTCTCACCATTACCCTCTCCCTCCTGGTCCGCAGACTGGAACACCGACTCCAGGCGTACAAGCAGCGGGCAGATTAGCTCCCAGGCGCCCGGGAGGCGTAAGATGAAGTGGCAACTACAGAACGCAAAGAACAAGTTTTCCCAACTCGTACAGGAAGCGCAAAAGGGAGATCCACAGATCGTCACGCGTAACGGCAAGCCCGTTGTCTACGTCGTCGACTACGCCCGGTACCACGATCTGCTCGCCGCGGAAACACCGGACAAGAAAGAGGTCCTACAAAACCGGCCTCACAGAGAGCTGGAGCTCGATTTGGAACGAATCAAGGAACAGGGACCTGAGGGGGGTGATGGCCTGAGTTCTCCGGCCGGGCAGTGACCGTTGAGCCTTCCGGGCTACCGTTCTTCTTCGGCAAGCAGTGGTTATATGATTTCTCGTCGAACCCGAGCGGTAACCCACTCGCTCAGCAACACGGTGCCCAGGATGAGGAGCAGTACAACCGCCACCTGTCGCCAGGCGAGGATGTTGATCGACGCTTGTAGCTGCAACCCGATACCTCCAGCCCCAACGAGGCCAAGAACCGTGGATTCCCGGATGTTAATGTCCCACCGGTAAACAACAATTCCCGCGAAGGCAGGCACAACCTGGGGCAAGATGCCCAGACGCAGCACCTGTAACGGATGAGCGCCCGTAGCCCGAACCGCTTCTACCTGCCTCGGATCAATCTCTTCTATTGCCTCGTACAGAAGCTTTCCGATAAAGCCGACGGAGCGAAGCACAATGGCGATCATGCCGGCCAGGATTCCCGGACCAACCACCGTCACCAGAAGGAGCGCCCAGGCAAGGGAGTTAACGGAACGCGAAGCCACAATGGCTACCAGGGCCAATGGCCGCAACACTCCACCGGCGGGTGAGGTGTTCCGAGCAGCCATAAAGGCGACGGGAACCGCAAGAAAGATCGCACCGACGGTGCCGAAGGTTGCAATAAGAACCGTGTCCCACAAGGGGCGCCATAGTTCCCTTGCGTACCCAAATCGGGGAGGGAGCATCCGCAAGAGGATTCCCCCGCCCTGCCGGGGAGCATCCCAGACAAACGCCCAGAGAGTGTTGGCGGATATGGCACGCCAGCTAACAAAGAAGAGCACCAGACACCCGGCAAATATGAGCCAGCGAGCCAGGGACGCTTTGCTGTCAAACCGCCTCCACTGGAGACCGTTTTCGCCTCGTACAAGTGGCATAACAGGATACTTCCTTCTCTTAACTCACTCGTTCACGGATCTTGCCGGAGACGTGCTCAGCAATGAGAACGATCCCGATTATCACAAGGAGAATCGCCGCGCTCGTGTCATACTCGTACCGGGAAAAGGAGGTGTTCAAGGCGGCGCCGATCCCTCCGGCGCCTACAATCCCGATAACCGCAGACTCGCGAAAATTGATATCCACTCGGTAGAGCGAGAGACCCACGAGCCGGGGCATCACCTGGGGAAAGACGGCGTAGGAGACGGTCTGGAGCCATCCCGCTCCGGTAGCCCGAATCGACTCGAGCTGCACCGGATCGATCTCCTCGATATCCTCCGCCAGGAGCTTTGCGAGAAATCCGATGGTCGCGAAGGAGAGGGTCACAACTCCCGCAAAGGGTCCAAAGCCGAACATCGCGACGAACAGTATCGCGATAATTACCTCCTGAAAGGTCCTCGATAGGGTGATGATTCCCCGGCAGAAGAGGTAGAGACCCTTCGGGGCGATGTTTCGAGCCGCTCCAAGAGCGATCGGAATTGAAATGAGCACGCCAAAGACCGTGGAGACGACGGTCATGGTGAGACTCTCGAGAATCCCGTCACGGATCACCGTTCCCCGAGAGACAAAGTCGGGGCGAGCGAAACCGGCGACGAATCGACCGGCCCGCTCCATCCCGATGAGCACCCGTTCCCAACGCACCTCCACGGAGGAGATGCCGAGAAGGAGGTAGAGCACAGCTCCAAACCAAAGGAGATACCGCAGCCACCGCCGGTGAATGATACCCGGTGGGCGCCAGTGACCTTTCCGCATAAGCGGGAGATTAGACATCGATGCGCTCCTCCAGTCGCTCCGCTCCCCCGTGGTGAGCGGCGTCTTCATCACGCCTACCGTCCTCAGAGTCGGAACCGTCGGAGACCGTGGCGTTCCAATCCTCCTCGCCGTAGATCTCCGTAAGCCACTCCTCCGTGAGATCCGCGGGAGCGCCATCGAAGACTATCTTTCCCTCCCGAAGCCCGATAATTCTATCCGTGAACAGCTTGGCAAGCTGCACGTCGTGGAGATTCACCAGAGCAGGAAGCCGCCGTTCAGTGGCGGCGGAGCGAATCAGTCTCATAATCTGCCTCGCCGTCTTTGGGTCGAGGCTGGCCGTAGGCTCGTCAACGAGGAGGAGCGCCGGTTCCTGCATTAGCGCCCGAGCAATGCCGACTCGCTGCCGCTGCCCGCCGGAAAGAGCGTCCGCCCGCTTTTCCAGTTGGGACTCAAGCCCTACTTCCTCGAGCAGGTAGACAGCCCGCTCCACGTCCGCCGCCTCGTATCGCCTCAGGAGACTCGGCAGGAGGCGCATCCGGCCGAGCTTGCCGGAGAGGACGTTCTCGAGAACCGTAAGTCGCTCCACCAGGGCGTACTCCTGGAATATCATGCCAATCTTTGTCCTCGCCCTCCGGAGGCTCCGTCCATGGAGCGTCGCCATGTCGATGGAGTCGAGAAGAATGGAACCTGCCGTCGGGGGGACAAGTCGATTAACACAACGCAGGAGCGTGCTCTTGCCCGCCCCGGAAGGACCGATGAGCGCGACCATTTCTCCCCGGTTGACCGTAAGGCTCACACCCCGGAGAGCTCTGTCGCCGGTGGCATAAGTCTTGGCAAGATCCGTGATTGTAAGCAAAGTCCCTCCCTCATGCAGAAGACAAACTTCGCCCGTCGAGAACTCGACGGGCGAACCGTGGCGAAAATGAGATGATCTATCCTAGTTGCAGTCGTAGGCGACGCCGTTTGCCTCGTCGATCGTTCGAATAACCGCCCAGTACTCTTCATAGGTAATAGGGATGAACTGAGATTCGCCGTTTCGACTGAACTCTTCTTCCAAGGCAGTCCCTTCCCAGTCAAAGCTGAAGAAAGCCTCCCGAATGTTCTCGGCAAGCTCCGGCTCGAGGTTGTAGACGTGACCGTAACCAGTAGTTGGAAAGGTCTGGGACCGGTAGACAGTTCGAAGGTTTTCGGCCTCCACAAGCCCGCGGTCGATCATGCGCGCCAGTACCGAGTTGGCTATTGAGGCCGCCTCGTAGTCCTTGTTTGCCACACCGAGAATCGAAGCGTCGTGAGCGCCGGAGAAGGTCGTTTCGAAGTCCTCGTCGGCTATCATATCGAACTCGCCCTTGAGAAGTGCACTCGGCGCCTTGAATCCGGAATTGGAGGTGGGCGAGGTGAACGCAAGGGTTCTACCGTCGAGGTCTTCTACCTCTCGAATGTCCGAGTCAACGTGGGTGATGATCTCCATCTCGTACCCGAAGGAGCCGTCCTCGCCCGCCATCATGGCGAAGGGAACAAACCCGGCACAGTTGACAGCCAGGGGATTGCTCCCGGTGTTGAACCCTGCAACGTGGAGCCTTCCCGCGCGCATCGCCTCATGCTGAGCCGCGTTGGACTGAACCGGAAAGAATTGGATTTCCTTTCCCGTTACCTCTGCCATGTGATCGAGAAACTCCGCCCAGACGTCCCGATACACTTCGGGGTCTTCCACGGGGGTATAGGAAAATATGAGCACCGGCGGGTCAACCCACTCCTCAGAGTCCTCCGGAGCGTCGGCTACCAGATCACCGTCCTTGTCCACAAGGCCCATCCGGAGGTCTCCGTATTTGACCGCCTCCTCTTCACTTTCCTGCACGCCCGAAGCCGAAACCATTCCGGCACCGACCGCGAACACCAGCAGCGCAAGCAGGGCGCCTCGCAATAGTCCTTTCATAACGCACTCTCCTTCCTTGTTCTTTGCGTGGGGTTACGGTGCAACGGGAGAGCGAGAAAAGCGTGATGATTCGGTGAGAAATGGGTTAAC
>CAYZHV010000045.1:0-21024 GCA_964478055.1 uncultured Spirochaetaceae bacterium
ATCTGGGTCGGCCCCGCCGACTCCGGGTTTGACACATATCCAACGATTCCGGCTTAGACCGGAAGGAGGTCTACAGATGTCACGGTTCAAATTTTCGGTGGGGCCCTGGAACGTTCACGAAGGTGCGGACGTTTTTGGCCCTCCTGTGCGACGCACCTTTACCTTCGAGGAAAAGGTGAAACAGTTCAAAGCGATCGGCTTCGATGCGGTGCAGTTCCACGATGACGATGCGGCGCCGGAGATCAACGGCGTTCTCAGTCCCTCGAAAGTCGAGGCGAGCGTCGCCGAGAAGCGGCGCATCCTCGAGGAGTACGGGATGAAAGCGGAGTTCGTGGCACCCCGCCTCTGGGAGTCCCCCCGAGGCATGGACGGCTCCTTCTCCTCAAATGACCCGAAGGAGCGGCAGTACGCTGTGGACCGCTCCAAGCTCGCCGTAGATATCTGCCGCATGCTCGATACGGATCTCCTCGGTTTCTGGTACGCCCGGGAAGGAACACTCTGTGCGGAGAGCAAAGACCCGGAGGACGGCATCCGCTGGATGATCGACGGGCTCAACAAGGTGCTCGAGTACGACCCGGACATTCGCATCTTCCTAGAACCGAAGCCGAACGAGCCGATAGACCGCAGTTTCGCCCCCACAATGGGACACGCCATGGCCCTTTCCGCCGCCACAATCGATCCAAGCAGGGTGGGCGGACTGGTAGAAAGCGCCCACGCCGTCCTCGCCGGCCTCGACCCGGCCCACGAGATGGCCTTCGCCCTGGCCATGGGAAAACTCTTCGGCGTCCATCTAAACGATCAGAACAGCCTTCGCTTCGACCAGGACAAGGCGTTCGCCGTCGAGAACCTGCGACAGGGGTTTAACCAGATCCGCGCCCTCGTAAAAGGAGGTTTCGGAAAGAACGGCGAGTACGTCGGTATGGACGTCAAGGCGATGCGGACGCAGCCCGAGGAGCTCTCCTTTAAGCATCTCGAGAACAGCGTCCGCATGGTCAAGCTCCTGGAAGAGAAAGTCGCCGCCTTCGATGAAAAGAAGCGAAAAGCGTTTATCGAAGCCCGGGACTACGAGGGGCTCGAGATGTATACGATGGAGGTGCTTCTCGGGGCATAGCTCTCGTCTCACTTCCCCTGGCCATCTTCAGGGGCTGGAAGACGGATCGATATGGCAGTAACGGGGTCCCGCTGGAGGGTGATTCTTCCCTCCAGGGTTTCCACCATCGCGCTAATGAGTTGGAGACCGAGGCCGCCGGTAGAGGGGTCGTCTGGTGTGACGTGATCGGGGAAGGGCTTTCCGGAGTTGGAGACGGTGAGCTCGTACTCCGACGCCTCTCGATCGTGATGGAAGGCGACGGAAAGCACTGGGCTCTCGGTCCCCGGGAATCCGTGTTTCGCCGCGTTCGTGGCAAGCTCATTGACAATGAGACCGACAGCAGCCGCCGTCTTTGCGGGGAGTATCGCCTCCTCTATGTCGATCTCCACCCTAGGGGGCTCCGTGGCCTGGGGCCAGTGGAATCCCGCATCAAGGAGATCGGCGAGGTAACTCTTCATGTTTATGGAAAGGGCCCCCTCTGTTTGCGCGAGCTTCTCATGGACCGTTCTTATCGCGTCGATCTGGTTCTGCAAATCTGAGAGGTCAACGCTCTCGGGCAGGGCACCTTCTTTTAGGCTTATGAGCGAAGCGACCATGTTGAGGTTGTTCTTGACTCGGTGGTTCAGCTCCTTCATGAGTTGTTCTTTTTCCTGCAGCGCTTTTCTCAGTCCCCGTTGACTCTCCTTGTAGTCGCTCATGTCGAAGGCGGTGAAGATGACGTCTCCCTCCCTGCTCTCCGCCTCGATCGGTGTGGAAGTGAGCAGGATGTCTATAACCGCGCCGTCCTTTCGCACCCAGCGGGTCTCAACGGTGCCCACACCGGCCTCGTCTATGAGGCGATACTTTGCCTCTCCCACCCGTTTGTACTCTTTTTCGGTCTCGTAGAAGATCCGAACGCTCCTTCCGAGGAGCTCTTCTTTTTCGTAGCCTGATATTTCGCAGACGCGGTCATTCACTTCTTGTATGACGCGGTGCCTCACTACCCCGATCCCGATAGGCGCGGAATTGAGAATGCTCTGTAGCCGCGCTTCGCTCGCGCGGTGTGCCTCCTCGACCTTTCGTCGCTCGGTAACATCCTCAAAAATACACACCGTATGAGAGAAGTTTCCCGCTTCGGTGTACGCGACGCAGCCGTTGAAGAGGGTGTTTCGATAGCCGCCGTCGGCGTGACGCATGAGAAATTCGACCGCCTGTATCTCTCCTTCGCTTTTGAATCGAGGAAAGCGCTCCCGAAAGAGTTCCACCTGATCCGGGTGGAGGAGGTCGCCGAACCAGGTGCCGAGAACTTTCTCACGATCATAACCGAGGGTGCGGAGCCACGCCCTGTTAACATCTATGATGCGCCCCTCAGCGTTCAGGGACTGAAACGGCATCGGCGCGGTTTCGATGATCGTCCGGTAGCGCTCTTCGCTCCGCTTGAGCTTCCAGTGTGCCTCAAAGAGATCGAGGGCGTTTTGAATTGCCTGAACGAGAACGAACTCTCCGGAGCTCTTGAGGACGTATCCGTACTGCGTAATTCCTCGAACCTTGCGAACCATCTCCTGTTCGGCATGGCTTGTGAGAAAAACAATTGGAAGCTCTCTAATTTCCAGGATTCGCTGCGCCGCCTCTGTCCCGTCCATTCCTCGGCCGAGATCGATATCCATAAGCACAAGGTCGAGACTTTCATCCTCGTCGACGATTGCCAGGGCTTCTTCCCCGGAGTGAGCAACCCGGACGGTGAAGCCCTTCTTCTCCAAGGTTACTCTTTCATTGAGTGCGATGAGAGCTTCATCTTCAACCAGCAGGATCACTGCAGTAAGGGGCAAGGCGTCCATTCGTCCTCTTGGGTTCTTAATCCTATTCGCATTCGCTCAGGAGTGCGAGGGTGTGCGTCACTGTTGCTCTCTGGGCTAGGTACGGCACCTAAGCAAGAATCTCTCGAACAGAAGGATGCTTCGTTTGCTCCTACTCGATCTCGTCGACAACGTAGCACTGTTTATCGCCGTGAGCGTGGCCTACGATCTCCTTTGCATTTCCTCGCTCCACTTCGATAATAGGCAACTTGTGTCATAGCCCCTCTCTCGACTACGCTAACAGGGAAAGGAAGCGTGACAGTTGCTACTTCTCGAGCTGGTTGACAACCTAGCTATACTTATCTCCATCTCTGTCCTCTACGACCTCCTCGGCGTGATACCGAGGGAGGCTTCCGTACCGCGCAGGTTAGTAGCGGGCCTCCTTTTTGGTGCGGCTACTGTGGTCGGAATGATGTCTCCCTTGCACTTTGCCCCAGGGGTCATCTATGACGGACGGTCCATAATCCTCACCGCCGCGGGTCTCCTTACCGGGCCCGCCGGGGCGGGGGTGGCGGGGATCCTTGCCGCGGCGTACAGAATCTATCTCGGCGGTGCCGGGGCCGCGGCTGGCGTGGCGGTAGTCGTGACCTCCGCGGGGATTGGTGTAGTTGTCTACTATCTTCGACGCCGCTCCCCCTGGTGGAACGGTACTGTGGCGCTCGCGCTAATAGGATTTCTGGTCCACCTTCTCATGCTTATTTGGCAACTGCTCTTTTTGCCGGGAACCCTCGGGGGAGAGGTTCTCAGGACGGTAGGGCCGGTCATACTTGTTGGGTATCCCGCGGCCTTTGTCCTGGTGGGGCGCCTCCTTCTGGATAGGGAAAGGGCGCGGGAAGTTTCCCGGGAGAAGGAGGCGGCGGACGAGCTCTACCGGGGTCTCTTCGAGAACACCCACGCGATTATGATGGCGATACGTCCGGAGGACGGACGGATCGTGGACGTCAACAGTGCCGCTGAGGCGTTCTACGGTTGGAGCCGAGAAGAGCTAATCGGAACGAATGTCTCGGAGATTAACACCCTTTCCGATGAAGAGGTCCAAGCTGAGATCGATCGTGCCAAGAGGTCTGAGCAGGAGTACTTCGAGTTTCGGCATCGCCGGGCGGACGGCTCGATTCGGGACGTTGCGGTGCGTAGTGGACGCGCAAAGGTGGGTGACGAGGAGCTTCTTCACTCGGTGATTTTCGATATTTCCGGACGAAAGCGGGCGGAGCGGGAACGAGATCTTATGCTATTCGGCATGGATCACGCTGCCATAGGGGTCATGCGTATCCGAGAGTCCGACGCGGTGGTGGAAAATGCCAATCTCCACGCCTGCGCGCTCCTCGGCTACGAACGAGAGGAGCTCGAAGGAGCCCGGGTACATCTCTTCGATCCAACCATGACGGAAGAAGGGTGGGGTAAACATCGCGCCCAGGTCCGAGCAGCACGACAGTACACCTTTGAGACCCGGCACCGGAGAAAAGACGGCACCGAGTATCCCGCGGAGGTGACCGTGGCCTACGTCACCTACCAGGGAGAGGAGTACTCTTTCTCCTTTTTTCAGGACATAACCGAGCGAAAGCGTTCGGAGGAGCAGATGGCCGCCGCCTTGAAGGAGAAGGAGTCCCTCCTTCAGGAGATACACCATCGGGTCAAGAACAATCTGTCGGTCATCTCTTCTCTCGTAAATCTCCAGGTCGGAGGAGCTGAAACCCGGGAAGAGGCGTACGCTGCCCTCGAAAAGACCCGGGACCGAATTAGCACCATGGGAGAGGTACACAACAACCTCTACGGCTCCGGTGACTTCTCCCGACTCAATTTTGGTGAGTTTCTCAAACATCGGGTTGAGGGGCTCAGTTTCAACTATCGCGGGAATCGTCCCATCGAGGTCTCCGTCAGCTGTGGCGAAGTCGAAGTGGATGTGGAAGTAGCGGTTCCCTTAGGTCTCGTGCTCAACGAGCTTCTCACCAACGCCTTCAAGCACGCATTTCCCGCCGGTGGGCCGGGACATATCTCTGTCTCCGCTGAAACAGGGGAGCAGCAGCTCTTGCTCCGCGTAAAGGATGATGGAATCGGCCTTCCTGAGGAGAACGGAGCGAAGCGGGAGACTACCATTGGTCTGCAGCTGGTCCAGCTTCTGGCGGAGCAGATAGACGCCGAGGTCTCCTTTCATACTGACCGGGGCACCATCGTTGAGCTCCGAGTGCCTCTCAAAGGGTAGTCCCAGCAGCAGCGGCCTCCATTTCATATCAGTCACCACCACGGTGGTGCACAGCGCGGATTCTCTTTGACATAAGAGAGGAGTGGGTGTACGCTTCTCTTATACTCATGTAGAAGAGTATAAGAGTATGGATCCACGAGACGGAACAATGCGGTACAGAGCGATAGCTGACACAATTCGGGAAGAGATCGCCCTGGGCGACTACGGCCCCGGGGACGCCCTGCCGAGTCAGAGTGCTCTGGCCGAGCGATTCGAAACCACGGTGACCACGGTCCGGCAGGCGCTGCGACTCCTGCAGGAGGAGGGGCTCCTCATCTTCCAGCACGGCGTCGGGAGCTTTGTCTCGGGCCTGACCGACGAGCATCGCGGTCTGCAGCTCTCGAGCTTTTCCGGCACCCTCGAGGCGAGCGGAACCCCCGTGGAAACCCGAATTATCGCAACGCAGTCGAACGTAACAGACCCGGCTGTTGCGCGCTGGTTCTCTCGGGAGGAGTCTCGTTTTGCCCTGCTCGAACGGCTCCGCCTCGTCCGCGGCAGGCCGGTCATCTACCAGCGCTCCTACGTTCCCGAGCGCTACGCCTCGGTGCTCGAGAACTACACGCCCGAGAAGGGGCTCTACGGTGAGCTCGGCAAGAGTCTCCGGCGAGTCATCGCGGTGGCGGAGGAGCAACTGGAGGCAGTGACGCTCCCAGAGGAACTGGCGGAGCTCCTGGACGCCGAGACCGGGGGTGCCGCGTTCCTCTCTCGCCGAATCAGCAAGACCCTCGCGGGGGAGTCGGTTCTCTTCGATCTCGCCTACATGGTCGGGGGCGCGGTGAGCGTCGAGATCCACCGACGGGGACGCTTTTCCGAGTTCGGTTACGCCGTGAGCAGAGATGGAGGAAGCAATGGGTGAGCCACGACTCGCCGTAGAAGGGGTGCGAAAGAGCTATCCCGGGGTACAGGCGCTGAAAGGGGTAGAACTCTCGGTTTATCCCGGAGAGATTCACGGCCTCATCGGGGAGAACGGCGCGGGAAAATCCACGTTGATCAAGATTCTTGCCGGGGTGGTTCACGCCGACGACGGCACGGTCTTCAAGGACGGAAAAGAGGTGCGACTCGAGAGCGCCGCCCACGCCCGCGCTCAGGGTCTCGCCTTCATTCATCAGGAGCTCAATCTTATCGAGTATTTCACCGCGCCGGAGAACGTCTTCCTCGGGCACGAGCTGCCCAAGCGCGGCGGACTCTACAGCAGGCGAAAGGTCGCGGAAGCGGCGGAGGAGATTTTCCGGGAGCTCGAGGTGGAGATTCCCCTCGATGAGCCAGTACGCTACCTTGCGCCGGGACAGCGCGCGATGGTCGCCATCGCCCGCGCCTTTGCCCACGAAGCGTCGATCTACTTCATGGATGAGCCCTCGACCTCCCTCACTGCCGAAGAGAAGGGACACCTCTTCGCGCTCATTCGGCGCCTGAGAAACCAGGGCAAATCGGTGGTCTACGTGACGCATAACCTCGACGACGTGCTCGAAATAACCGACACCGTCACGGTGCTCAGGGAGGGCAGTCGGGTTGGTCACTGGGCGACCGGGGACCTCAGCAAGAAGGAGCTCATCAAGGCGATGATTGGCGAAGCCGCGGCCAGGCGGAATGAGTCAGAAGTTGCCCGGCAGAGGGGCGAGCTCCTCCTAAAGGTGGAAGCTCTGGAGGGTACCGGGGTCGGCCCGGTGAGTTTTGAGCTCCACGCCGGTGAAATCCTCGGCATTGGCGGCCTCGTTGGCTCCGGGAGGTCGACGCTCCTCTCACTGCTCTGCGGAGCGGCCAAACGTGAGGCGGGAAGGATGGCCCTCGCTGGCCAGCAGTACGCCCCGGCCAATCCGGAAGGAGCCCTTCGGGCCGGAGTCACCCTGATCCCCGAGGAGCGCCGGAGCCAGGGGCTCGCGCTCACCTCCAGTGTCCTCTCGAACGCTCTCACGAGCAGCCTCCGAAGGTTCTCGACCGCGGGATGGATGAGGTTTCAACGCGCCCGGCAAGCGGCAACCGCCGCGGGAGAGCGTGTTAAGCTCAAGGCCCCCTCCTACGACCGCCCGGTGAAGACCCTCTCCGGCGGGAATCAGCAGAAAGTCCTCTTTGGGCGGGCGGTCCTCGCCTCTCCACGAATCCTCCTCCTCGACGAGCCGACCCGAGGCGTAGACGTGGGAGCTCGATACGAGATCTACGAGATCATCAGGCAGATGGCGGCGGAGGGCGTCGCGATTGTTCTGGTTTCTTCGGACTTCGAGGAAATCCTCGAGCTGGCGGATCGCATCGTTTTTCTCCGGGAGGGCTCTCAGGGGAAGAGCGTGGCCAACGAGGGACTCACTCAGAACGACTATCTCACACTCTGCTATCAGGGAGTAACCGATGAGCAATGAGCTATCTCGAGAAGCCGCGACGAGCTTCTCACTGAACCGGTTCCTCAAGACCTGGGGGACCTTGATAGGATTCTTCTTTCTGCTGCTTCTCTTCTCACTCATGCGGCCCGACGCCTTTCCGACCCTGGGCAACCTGCGAAACGTGATCGAGCAGGTGGCGACCCTGGCGATCGCCTCCGCCGGCGTCGGCATGGTAATGGTAACCGGCGACTTCGATCTATCCGTCGGGGCCGTGGCGAGCCTCTGCGGCGTCGTTGCGGCGAAGCTCATGGTCTCCGGGCTCGGGGTAGGGCCTGCGATTGTTCTCGCCCTTCTCCTGGGAGCGCTCATCGGCGCGGTGAATGGCCTTCTCATCGCCTACGCCGGGGTCTCTCCCTTTATCGGGACCCTTGCGGCGATGACCTCCTACACGGGCCTCGCGCTCTTTGTCACCAGCGGCACCACCGTCTTCGGCATGCCCGAGGCGTTTCGCTGGTTCGGCCAGGGCTCGATTGGGCCAATCCCGGTCTCAGTGGCTATTATGGCGGTGGTCGTGCTCATCACCTGGCTCATCCTCGACTACACCACCTTCGGACAGCGTCTCTACGCGATCGGGGGAAACCGGGAAGCGGCGTTTCTCGCGGGCATTAACACCCAGCGGGCGCGGTTTCTCGCCTACGTGTACTCTGGGGTGACCGCATCGGTGAGCGGTATCGTCCTCACCAGTCGCCTCTTCTCGGCCCATCCCCAGGCGGGGGCGCCCTTTATGCTCAACGCGGCGGCGGCGGTCTTTCTCGGCATGACCGCGTTCCGAGAGGGGCAGGCGAACGTCTTCGGCACCCTTCTCGGTGTGCTGATCATGGGAGTCCTGGGAAACGGCCTGAACATTATCGGCATTAACACCTACATCCAGTCTGTACTAACCGGAGCGATCCTCGTCCTCGCGGTGCTCCTCTCAGGCCTGGCACAACGGAGCGACTGATGGTATCGACGGAAAAGCGAAGCTTGCGCGCCTATCTTCGAGGGCGTATGGAGGAGGGCGGTCCGCTCATCATAGGCTACCTCCCGGGGCTCTATCCCGATGAGGAGAGCTTTGATCGAGAGGTGGAGCTTCTCCTCGAGCGCGGTATCGCCGCCCTGGAGGTAGGCATTCCCGGCCGGACGCCGCCCCTGGAGGGAGACACCATAAGCAGCGCCCTCAAGACCGTCAGCGAGGCGGTGCCCGATCCCTTGCGGGTTATGCGGCTGTCGGTGGCGTTGACAAAGCAGCACGGGGCGTATCCCATAGCGATGGCCTTTGCCGAAACCGTTGAGGAAATCGGCCTCGAGCGGTTTGTTCGGGAGGCTGGGGCCGCAGGGTCTTCAGCCCTCCTTGTGCCGGACCTGCCCGAGAACCGGCGCGGGCGGCTCCACGAGCTCGCCACGGAGGAGGGAATGCAGACGGTGCTCTTTCAGGGTGCGGAGGAAGCGCCGAAGCGGGTCTACGGCTCCGAGGCGTTTATGTACGTTCAGACCGCGGATATGCCGACCGGCGGGCGCTTCGAGCCCACCGAGGAGCTCGCGGAGCGGATCGCGGAGCTCCGGGAAACAAGCAGAGTAGAAGGGGAGGCGTTGCCTCTTGCCCTCGGATTCGGCATACGGGAGCGCGGGGACGTAGAGGCCGCCCAGGGTCTCGGGGCGGATATCGCGATTGTGGGCACAGCCCTGGTCGAGGCCGCCGCCGAGCATCTCGAGGAGTTTCGGCAGTATCTAATGGAGCTTTCCGGATAGGCTTTCGCCCGCTGCGGCGACGATGCCGGGCCGGGGACCAGGTCGCCGTCCCCTGGCGATTTGTACTGGTGATTCGACGGAAGGAGTGAGACAACTGTGACGACTGTGAGAGAAGAAGCGATTGTTTCTGACATCGGAACAGGCTCGGTAAAGAGCGCCCTCTTCAGTGGTGCCGGGGAGCTCCTTGTCTCCGCCGTTGGAGAGTATCCCCCGGGCTCGGAGAGTTCCGGAGAGATCGATCCTGATGTGTGGTGGAACGCCTTTACCCGCTCTCTCTCAGCCCTCGGCGAAGAGCGTTCTCTCTCCGGGATAGGGCGAATAATCCTCACCGGGCAGATGCAGAACCTCATTCTCCTCGGCCCGCACGGTCGCCCCGTGGCGCCGGCGATTCTCTACTTCGACGCCCGGGGAGAGGAAGAGCTCGAGACCCTCTTCGCTCGGGTGAGTCGGAAGCGAATCGTCGAGCTCACCGGAAACACTCCCGACGGGGCGGGCTTTCCCGGGAAGCTCCTCGCCCTGGCGAAGAGAACGCCGGAGCTCATCGAAGGGACCGAGACGATACTATGCGGGGCCCAGGACTACGTCGCCTACCGACTCACCGGAGTGGCCCGGACCGATCGGACCACCGCCGGGACTACGGGACTTCTCGATCTCTCCAAGGGCACCTGGTCGCGGGAGCTGGTCAACGCGCTGCCGATCGGTCCTGAGCTCCTCCCGGAGGTCTGCTTCGCCCAGAGCTCGGACGGCGTGATCGAAGAGAGCCTCGCCGCTGAGCTCGGCCTTCCGAAAGGTGTGGAGCTCCTCCACGGCGCCGGGGACGTGGGTGCTTCGGTCCTTGCAAGCGAGCTCTCCGGAGGACGAATCGGCTGCTATCTCGGGACCAGCGGCTGGGTCCTCGACGAGGCGGCCCCGGATCGCCGGGGAGACCCTGAGCAGGGGGTCTTCAACCTGCCTCACCCCTCAAAGGAGCGACTCATCCGGGTCGCTCCTCTCCTTACGGCCGCAGGGGCGGTGGAGTGGTATCTCTCCCTCCTCTCGGAGGATCCCGACGAGCGTTCCCGGCTCTACGAGGAGCTCGGGACTCTCGCGGCAGAGCGTCATGAGCCGACGGGGATCGTCTTTCTTCCTCATCTCGCCGGGGAGCGCTCTCCCTTCAAAGATCCTGAGGCCTCAGGGGTCTTTCTCGGGCTCCGGCGGGAGGATAATCGGGCAAAGCTCTTTCGGGCGGTTCTCGAAGGAGTGAGCTGCGCGATTCGTTCGGTTCTCGAGCCCCTCTCCGAAAGCCGGGAGGAGACTACGGAGCTCCTCCTCAGTGGAGGGGGCGGGCAAATTCGGGGCTGGCCGGAGATCCTGGCTGAGGTGACGGGTCTGCCGGTGCGTATCGCCGGGGACGCCCGCTTTGCCGGAGGACGGGGGATGCTCTCGCTTCTCAGAAGCGGAGAGTCGGGCCCCATGGTTCCGGGCCCTGGGAGTTCAGGCTCCGGGGCCCCTGGGGCTGGTGCCGGCGAGCGCGTGGTGGAGCCTCGAGGCAATGGACTATACGAGGCTCAGTATGAGACCTTTAGGAAGGTTTATCCGCAGCTTCGGGAGCTCATGCATGAGCTCAGAAGTGGGGAGACCGCATAGATCGAAGGAGGGTTCTCTATGAGAATCATACGAATGAAGGGTGTTGCCCTGGCGCTGGTGCTGCTCCTAATAGCGGCCATGGCCTGGGCGAGTGGCGCGGCGGAGTCCGATCAGGTGGACATCGCCGTTGTGACCCCGTACATGGCCAACGCCACGACGGCGCAGGTTATCAACCATTTCGAGGAGTACGCTGAAGAAGAGGGATGGCGTGTAACCGTCTCCGACACAGCCGGAGACTTCGGAATGCTCGTGAGCCGAATCCAGGACGCGGTTACTCAGAAGGTGGACGCGATTGTTCTCGGAATGGGCGACCCGGCGCAGATGACCGCCGGTCTCTCCGCCGCGGAAGAGGCGAATATCCCGGTCTTCGGCCTGGACGCGGGACTTACCGAGGGCGTCTATCTCAACGTCACCTCGGACAACGCAGACCTCGGCCGCAAGGCTGCCACTGCCCTGGCTGAGGCGATAAACGAGGAGGGGGATATCGTCCTCTTCACCCATGATCCCCACCCCGGCGTTCGTGCTCGAGCCGAGGGCGCCCGGGCGACCTTTGAGGAGTATCCGGAGATCGAGATCATCCGGGAAATCCACATTGAAGTTCCCGGTCCCGTCGATTTCGCCCGGAGCGCGACGGAGGACCTCCTCACCAGCTTCTCCGAGCCCGGTAGTGTTGCCGGCATCTGGGCCGGCTGGGATGAGCCTGCCTACGGCGCGACCCAGGCGATTCAGCGCGCGGGCCGAACGGAAATGCGAGTAGTCGGTGTGGACGGCACGGACTTCGCAAAGCAGGAAATCGAGTCCGGGGATGTATTTGCAGCGACGGTCATCCAGGACTTCGAAGCAATGGCTCAGCGACTCGTGGAGCTTATGAGCGACTACCTCGCGGGAGATATGCCGGAGAGCAGGGTCTACCAGATTCCGGGTAAGATCTACCAGTAGCTTTACCGGGACACGCCGCGAATCTGCGCTTTTCGGCCGCTCCAGGTGTTGGAGCGGCCGTTCTTTTTGACGTTGGCCGCCGAGAGAGCGTAGGCTCTTACGTGAAGGTACCAAATATGAAAGTCGTTCCAGTAGTTGACTGCCTATACAAAGTGAATCTCGGGATGGTGAACGCCTACATCCTCGACGAAGAGGAGTTAACTCTCATCGATACCGGCGTTCCCGGAAGTGCGGAGAAGATCCTCGGTGCGCTTGAGAAGCTCGGCCACGCTCCGGAAGAGGTCAAACACATCCTGGTGACTCACCTCCACATGGATCACACCGGCAGTCTCGCGGAGCTCAAGCGGAGGACAGGCGCCACGGTGCACATGCACCCGGCGGACGCGGCCCTGGTCGCCGAGGGGAGAGGTGCGAGGGAGATGAATCCCGCCCCGGGACTCCTCTCCTTTCTGGTGACAAAGCTCTTTATGAAGCGGGCTCCCTCGGATGTTGAGCCCTGTGAGACCGAGGAGTTTCTCCATGACGGAGATCTCTTAGGCTTTGCCGGGGATCTGCGGGTTGTGCATGCTCCGGGCCACGCCGAAGGGCAGGTCGCGTTTCTCTGGCCGAAGAGTGAGGGCGTGCTGATCGCAGCTGACGCCGCGGCCAACATGATGGGTCTCGGCTACCCGATCGTCGTGGAAGATCTGGATGTCGCAAAGAGCTCCCTCGCCCGGCTCGGTCAACTCGAGTTCGAGCACGCCTGCTTTGGCCACGGGAAGCCGATCGTCGGTGGGGCTGCCAAGGCGTTTCGCAGCCGCTTTTAGAGGCTCCTCTCCGCCGGACCGATGGTGAGCTCTATACGAGCCTCCTCGTCGTCGGTCCCCAGGGCCCGCACTATCCCGACTACGGTTTCTTGAAAGACATCCTGCACGAAGCCGTTGAGCTTCACTTCCTTGCCGTCCACCGTGAGATGAACATCTCGGGGCGCCGAACCTCGCTCCGTCTCGTTTTTACCGGGCATTTTCTACTGCTCCTTTGAGGGCGTTCAACACGAACTCTTTCGCCCCGTCGAAATCCTCAGGCCCTGCGAGCACCCTGTGTTGCTTCTCTAAGGGGTACTTCACCGCGCCGGTTTCCATGTTTCGCATCTGTATGATCATCGCTCCCGGGACCGGGCGTCCCTCCAGAAGAAGCAGATCCCGGGAGAGGACGGTGCTTCTCAGAGCTTTCGGGAGAAGCTTCCGCCAGCGGTGAGCGAACTCCTCCCGCCCGGGGAGCGGCGGCGGTAGCTTCCCTTCGGACCCCCCTTCGACGGCGATCCCTTCTTCCGTCCAGAGGAGCACCGGATCCGCGCCGGCCAGGGAGAGCCTCCGGCTGTCCGGACTGTTAGGCTCCGACGCTCGGGCCGGGCGCAGCCGATCACGAGTGCCATGGGAGAGGCGGCCGGTCTTTATGGCGGCAACGGTGTAACCGGCTGCCACGACCTCTCCGACGAGGCTCTCGGCGAAGGCGGTCTTACCCGATTTACCGTAGCCAAGGATTGAAATAATGATTGCCAAAACGCTCACCTTTTTGTAGATATAGTAGCGAAAACCGTATAGTTGGAGGAACAGGTGAAAATCAGTGCGCGCAACCAGCTCAAGGGAACAGTGAAGTCCGTAAATCACGGTGCGGTCAACTCCGAAGTGGTCATCGAAGTGGCCCCGGGGGTTGAAGTCACCAGCATAATCACGAAGACCAGCGCCGAGTCCCTCGGTCTCGCTCCGGGATCCACCGCCTACGCCGTCATCAAGGCGAGTAACGTAATGATAGCCGCGGAGTAGAAGGGGCGCCTCTCCCTGCGCTACGCTCTACTCTGCTCCCAGGGCTCCTTGGTCTTCTCAAGGAGCCGTATCTCCCCGATCTCCATCTCCTTGTCCACGGCTTTGCACATGTCGTAGACCGTAAGGGCCGCGACGCTCACCGCCGTGAGGGCCTCCATCTCTATGCCGGTTTTACCGGTGCAACGCGCCAGAGACTCGATGGCTACGCCCCCTTCCCTTAGCTCCAGAGTGACGTTGAGCTCCTCGATCTCGATCAAGTGACAGAGCGGTATGAGCTCGGAGGTTCGCTTTCCGCCCATGATGCCGGCGAGCTTTGCAACGGTGAGGACGTCGCCTTTCTTGACGCCGTTCTCCCGAATGAGCTCCACGGTTTTTGAACCGAGGTTGATGAAGCCCCCGGCCCGGGCGGTACGGTGAACCGGCGGCTTCCCAGAGACGTCAACCATCTTAGCCGAGCCGCCATTGTCCACGTGGGTGAGATGATTTGATTCTGCCACGATACTATCCCCCGATCTCCACCATAGAACGATTGGTGCAGACGGTGCCATACTCCGGCTTCGAGAGGATCGCCTTTTTGAGGCTCTCGGTTATGTTTTTGAAATCCACCGGGATCTCCTGGTCCGAGTGGAGGCACGGTTTGAGCACCCCCGTTGAAAGGAGACGGACCCGGTTGCACTCGGAGCAGGGGAGGGGGCGCTCGAACTGCATGGTATCACGCTTCTCCTCGGAGAGGGAGTACTCGGCGATTCGTTGGAGCTCGAAGCCGTGCTGATCACAGAACGCCTGGAGGGCTCCCATCTCGTCGGCGTGGTACTCCGCCTCGGTGACCACCGTGTTCACCTTGATCGTTTCGAAGCCCACGTTCTTCGCCTCGAGAGCCCCGGCTAAGGCGTCTTCGAGCCTGCCGCCCCTGGTAACCCGGGCGTACGCCTCCGGGTCGAGGGTGTCCAGGGAGATGTTGAGGTGGGTGAGCCCCGCCTCCCGAAGCTCTCGGGCCATCGTCTTCAGCAGCAGGCCGTTGGTGGTCATGGCGACCTTTTCCACCCCGGGCACCGCGGCGATCTGCCGGACGAGCTCGACGATCCCCTTTCGTACCAGCGGCTCCCCGCCGGTGAGACGGATCTTTCTGATGCCGAGCTCCGTGGCGGCCTCCACCACCTGAACAAACTGCTCAACTCGAAGGACATCCCCGTGCCGCTTCTGTGCAACGCCGGTGGCGGGCATGCAGTATCGACAGCGAAGATTACACTTATCGGTTACGGAGATCCGAAGATAGTCGATCTCCCGGCCGAATGAATCGCGCATACACCTCTTCTCCTGCGGCTACCTCTGTCACACCCCGGTCAACGCGAAAGAGAAGCTCCGCGTCCGATAGAGCGCTGAGATGGCCGGACCCCTTGTACCTGATCTGATGAACCTTTCCGTCGCGGGAGTAGCCCGGCAGAAACTCGTGCCGGTCCGCGTTTTTCCGTCGAAACGGGCTCGCCAGGGGAAGCCGCGCTTCCCGAGGTGTATAGACAAGCCCCTGCAGAGCGTGAAGCGCGGGGGCGATAAACATCTCGAACTGCGCCGCGGTGGAGACCGGATTTCCCGGAAGCCCGAAAATGAGGGTCTTCTCCAGCGTGGCGAAGAGCGTCGGTCTTCCCGGCTTGACCGCCAAGCCGTGAAAGTGAATCGACGCTCCCAGATCGGTCAGGGCGGCGGGCACAAAGTCGAGGTCTCCCATGGAAACTCCGCCGGAGGCGATAACCACATCGCTCTCCGCAATTGCCCGGCCTAAGGCCTCGGTAATGGCCGCCTGATCGTCCCCGAGTATACCACGGTTTTCAGCCTCCGCGAGATTTGCCTCTGCCAGGGCGGTGAGCTGAAAGCTGTTACTGTCGTAAATGGCGTAGGAGGGGATCTCTTGGGTCTCCGGGGAGTAGAGTTCGGTTCCCGTGGAAATCACCGCCACCTTTGGGCGCCGATAGACCGGCACGAAGGCGTATCCCTGGCTTGCGAGAATACCGATATCCAG
This sequence comes from uncultured Spirochaetaceae bacterium, assembly GCA_964478055.1. GTDB lineage: Bacteria > Spirochaetota > Spirochaetia > DSM-27196 > Alkalispirochaetaceae > CAYZHV01. Next base: position 15,652 of record CAYZHV010000045.1, read on the forward strand.
GGCGGTGAGTCTCCTCGGCGAGAGGAGCCGCTCCCCGGCTCGGATATTTTCCCCCTCCTCGGCGATGTTGGTCTGCTCCTCGAATCGGATCCGACGTGCTGAGGACTCCGGCCCTTCCTCGGCGCCCACTTCTTCGGTGTACTCGAATCTGAGGACGCGCTCGATATCCGGAGGGACCACCGCCCCGGTCATGATGCGTAGGGCTTCTCCGGCCTCGAGGCCCGAGGGTTCGCCCGGAGAGCGGCGCGCCCCGGCGGCGATGGAACCAACAACCCGAAAGGGCTTATCCTCCTGCCCGGCCAGCACTCCAAAACCGTCCACCGCGCTCTTTCGAAAGCGCGGCTGGTCGACTCGTGCCGGGAGCTCCCGGGGGAGTACTCGTCCGCGGGCCTCTCCGAGGGGGACCTTCTCCTCCTTTAGGGGCAGGAGCTTGGACTGGAGAATATCGAAGGCTTCTTCCGGATCGAGAAAGGTCGTTGGTTTTGTCATATTCCTTCCGCTGATGTCGCTTCTGCGAAATCTCCCACATCGGGTTCGGCGTAGATCGTCACCGAGGAGGCCTTGATTGAGGCGTAAAGGACTGCCCCTTCGGCTATACCGAGGTGGTCCACCGAGCGCTGAGAGATTTCTGAGTAGATTCGTGCCGACCGCGCCTCCGGGTGGCAAAGCGCCACGAGGATGCCGCCCCGGGGGCTCGTCTCGAGGCCTGCGACCTCTAAGGGAATCTCGTTGAGGGCGCTCGAGTCCACTTCACCGGTGCTCAGAATAACGTCCTCCGGGCGGAAGACGGCGCGCCCGGCCGCTCCCTCCGGAAGTTCACCCTCCCCGCGGCCGAAGATGCGCATCCCGCCGTCGAGCTCTACCGCCGAGAGGTGCTCCTCTACAGAAGCGATACGACCGGGCAATACGTTGGTCTGACTCTCTTCGAGAACGCCGTCATGCATGGCGTAGAATCGATCTCCCAGGGCGAGGGCGAAGTCCGTGTCGTGGCTTGCAAGGATCACGGTCCGTCCCTTACGCGCCTCCTCCCGAACGATTGCCGCCACGATGCCCCTGGATTCGCTATCGAGGTTGGCCGTTGGCTCGTCGAGGAGCAGCACCGGCCGCTCCAGGGCGAGGGCCCGGGCGATGGCCACGCGCTGCCGCTGTCCCCCGGAGAGCTGGTTCGCCCGTTTCGAGAGTATCTCCTCCACCGCGCAGCGCCGGGCGGCCGCCCGCACCGTCTCATCGAGCTCCTGCCGGCTCATGCCTCGAGAGGCGAGACCGTAGGCGATGTTACCGAAGACTTTGCGGTGGAGCATAAAGGGGTCCTGGTGGACGTAGGCGAACTCCTCCGGGCGGAGGGAGGAGTCCATCCGGCGCGGCTTGAGGATGCCTGCTATCGCCTTGAGGCCCGTGGTCTTGCCGCTCCCGTTGGGGCCGAAGATCACGATCACCTCACCCTCCTCGAAGGGGAGATCAAAATCCCGGACCGCGTCTTCCGTCGCTTCCGGGTAGCGCACCTGGAGTTCGGAAATCCGGTTCATGCGGTTCCGGCCCTCCCGACGGTGCGCCGCTGTATTCTCCCGTACTCCGAGAGGGCCCGCAAGCCGCCGTTAACCCCGAGGGCGAGAACCACCAGGATAATGCCGAGAGCCACGGCGAGCTCAAAGGCGCCGCGGTTCGTCTCCAGGGCTATTGCCGTAGTCATTACCCGGGTAAAGCGGCGGATGTTTCCCCCGAGCATCATGGAGACACCCACCTCTCCCACGGCTCTGCCGAATCCCGCCAGGACCGCCGCAAGGATAGCCGGCGACTGCTCCGCTACCAGAGTAAAAAAGCGGCGCACCGGCCCCGCTCCGAGGGAGCGCAGCGTCTCCAGGAGTCTCGGGTCAGCCTGTCCAATGGCCGCGGCGGAGAGGCTGACGACGATCGGCAGGATCAGCAGAGTCTGGCCGATTATGATAGCCCGGGGAGTAAAGAGAAGGTCGAGGTATCCCAGGGGACCGCTCCGGGAGAGGAGGGCGTACAACGCAAGGGCGAGTACAACCGTCGGCAACGCCATGAGGGCGTTGAGGAGGGTCACGATAACCCGCCTCCCGGGAAACCTCGTAAGGGAGAGAATCGCTGCCAGAGGGAGACCGATCAGTGCGGTGAGAAGCGTGGAGCTCAAGGAGATGCGCAGAGATCTCCAGACGATCCCCAGGAGCTCCGGGTCAGCTTCGATGATGAGCGATATAGCGGTACCGAGGGGTCCTTCCATCTGCTAAAGCATGCCCTGTGACAGCCCTTCGTACAACTAGAAACCGGCGGTGTTCGGGGTAAAGAGCACTTCACCCTGCACCCGGTACTCACCGATAAGCTCCTGTCCCTCCGGAGAGGTAAAGAACGCGATGAGTGCCATAGCCCCGACGTAGTTATTCTCAGGATACTGCTCGGGATTCACGGCGATAATGCCGTAAGGGTTGAAGAGTGCCTGATCCCCTTCGTAGATGACCTCCAGATCCATATCAGAACGGTAGGAGAGATAGGTTCCCCTGTCCGCCAGGGTGTACGCCTCTTGCTCGTTGGCAATGGTGATAACCGCACCCATTCCCTGACCGACTTCCCGGTACCAGCTTCCGGAAGGCTCGACTCCAGCAGAGCTCCAGAGCTGCAGTTCCCGGTTGTGTGTACCGGAATTGTCTCCCCGAGAGATAAAGACCGACTCGTTCTCGGCGATGAGATCCATCGCCTCCGCGGCGCTGCCGGCGTCGCTCACCCCGGCGGGGTCGGAAGAGGGACCGAGGATAATGAAGTCGTTATACATGATGTCCCGTCGGTTTACGCCGTAGCCCTCGGCGACGAACCGGTCTTCCAGATTGCGAGCGTGCACCATGACCGCGTCGGCGTCACCGTTGCGGCCGAGCTCCAGGGCGGCTCCGGTACCCACGGCGACCACATCGACGGGGATCCCGTAGTTTTCCGTAAAGACCGGCAGGACGTAGTCCAGGAGGCCGGAGTTCTCGGTACTGGTGGTTGTGGCAAGACGTACCCGCTCCTGCTGAGCTTGCATGAGTGCCTCCGGGGCGCCTTCCGCCATTTCCCCTTGTCCCGTGGCAAAGATAGAGCCCACTGCTACAAGCCCAATCATGACCGACGTCAGTAACTTTTTCACTTCATTCCTCCTTGCGCCGTCTTGCGACAGATTCTCCAATATGCAATTTCCCGCATGTTGCATTGCCTGTCAACAAAAAACTAGCCGAACTCCATAATATGTGGCGAATCGGCGCCCCGCAACGTCCTTTCCGCGACTTTCCTGCGTTATATTGCATCGAAGGAGGAATATCCGTGGAAGAGAACCGGTATATGCGACACCGCCCAATCCTCAGTGACTTCGCCTGGGAGCGACTATGCGAAACCCCGGTGCTCTTGGCAGGCGTCGGGGGCCTGGGATCCCACGTCCTCGAAAGCCTCTCCCGCCTCGGACCCCTCACCCTGGAGCTCTGGGACCCGGGGGTGCTCAACACGCCGGACCTAAACCGACAGATACTCTACGCCGAAGCGGATCTCGGTCGTCCCAAGGTAGAGGCCGCGGCGGAACGTCTTTCGGCGATAAACGGGGAGCTTACGATTCGGACCGTGCACGGCGCCCTGAGCGCAGGAGCCTTCGACGCCGAGAGCTCCCTCGTCGGTGAGCCGTTCGTTCTCTTTGACTGTCTCGACTCCTTCGCCGCTCGGGGAGAGCTAGAAAAGATACGAAAAGAGAGCAACTGTCCGGTCTTTCACGGCGGCGTGGATGGTTGGTTTGGCCAGGCGACAACCTTTCTCGGGGGCGGCGCCGGGTACGAGGGTGCCTTTGGTCCTGAGTTCGCCTCGATCCCCGCGGGCCCGAAGCCGATACTCCCGCAGACCGTGGCGGCGATAGCCAGTTTTCAGGTCTCCGAGTACCTGCACTGGTGCGAAAACCCGGAAAAAACACCCCTCAGCTCGGCTATGCTCATGTATGATGGCGAGTCGATGCGTGTTGATAGAGTCGAGCTAACTTGAGATTATGGAGGCGTCATGAGTACTCGGGAAATGGAAGAGTTCGCCACTGGCATAGAGGTCAAAGTCCTCCCTTTTGGCCCCTTGAGCGAAGTGATTTCTCCGGAGAGTAGCCTGGAGCTCACCCTTCCGCTCCCCGCCGCCGCCCTCCGGGAGTCCCTTGTGACCCAGTTTCCCGAGCTCAGGGAGCACACCTTTCGCATCGCCGTGGACAAGCGGATGCCCCGGGAGGAGACGGTGATCACCGACGCCGAAGAGATCGCCCTACTCCCGCCCTTTGCCGGAGGCTGATCGTGGATATCGAGATAACCCCGGAGCTCCACCTGCACCACGGCCCCTTGCCGCCGGAGCGAGTCTCCCAGGTTCTGGCGGCGTGGGCGAAGGATAGCCGGATCGGCGGCGTCACGAGCTTTGCCGGGGTCGTCCGGGCCGACGAGACCGAAGAAGGCAAGGTGAGCTCCATAGAGTTTTCCGCCTACGAGGAGATGGCGGAACCGGGCATTCGCGCCATGGCCGAGCGCATCGCCCAAGAGGTCGCCGAAAAGCACGGCGGACCGATTCGTCTCTACGCTGAGCACGCCCTCGGTCCGGTGCGGGTTGGGGAGATCCCAATCGTCATCGTCGCCGGGGCCGGTCACCGTCCCGGGGCCTTCGACCTCTGCCGCTCCGTTCTGGAGGCGCTAAAGAGCGAAATCCCCATTTACGGCAAGGAGCTCTTCGAGGACTCCGGCCACCGCTGGAAGCAGAATCGGTAGACACGGTTTTATGGGCTACCGCCGGGTCGGAGCCGGAGGTATGGCCGCCCGCCCCGGGACTATAGCCCCGGGTCAGCCTATCGCTCGGGGCGCCGGGCGTGTTTGGGACGAAACGCCGTCATCCGCTCCACACGGGTGTCGATCCACGCTCCGCCGATGAGATCCACCGCGTAGGGCACCGCCGGAAAGACCGCCTCGAGACAGTCGGCGATAGCCGGCGGATTGCCCGGCAGGGTGATAATGAGGCTCGAGCCTCGAATCCCCGCCTCCTGGCGAGAGAGGATCGCCGTGGGCACCACCTTCAGCGAGGCTCTCCGCATCTCTTCCCCGAATCCCGGCAGGATCCTGCTGCAGACAGCCCCTAGGGCCTCCGGGGTCACGTCTCGGGGCGCAGGGCCGGTGCCTCCGGTGGTAAGGATGAGAGAGCACCCCTCCCGGTCCGCCAACTCCTTGAGAGCGGCTTCGATTTTCTCCTGCTCGTCCGGAACGACCCGGTAGATCTCTTGCCAGGGGGTGGAGAGGACATCCTCGAGCCATGAGCGTATGGCGGGGCCGCTCTTGTCTTCGTACGCTCCGGAGTGCGCCCGGTCTGAGACGGTGAGTATGCCGATAA
>CAYZHV010000046.1:0-21012 GCA_964478055.1 uncultured Spirochaetaceae bacterium
TGGAACAACCCGCAGGAGCGGAAACAGCAGCACCCCGAGACCAGCAGAAAGCATGAGGCCGAGTCCGACGTTGCCGCCGATATAGTCCGCCGTGGCGCCGACGAAGAAGGCAACCACCGCGGCAAAGAGGCTCTGCAACTGGGACTGCGCCGAAAGAATCGTAGCCAGGACCTCCTCGGGGATGCGGTTGGCTACAACGGAAACGCCCACGGGTTGTCTGAGATTCTGGAGCACGAAGATAGTCAGAAAGAGAACCACCGGTAGAAGTGTCCACTCTCGCCACCTACCGAGCCCCGCCAAGAGGCCAAGACCGAGCCCGATAACAAGTAACCAGTTGAGCGCACTCTCGGGGCTCGGAAACCGTTTCGCAAGGGTTGCTGACCAGCGAGAAGCGAAGGAGGTAAGTAGATAGATCACCGTATAAGCGAGACCGATGAGGAGCGCCTCCCTACCCTGGGCCGAGAGGCTCTGTGCCACGGGGATAGAGAGTGCCAGGGCGGAGATCATGGGCTGCAGATAGTCCTTACCCCCTTTGTAAAATCCTCCGAAGGAGGAGGCGCTCAGAACCGCCCGGGCCGCCCCGGGACGTCGCGCGGTCTCCAGCAAGCCCCGTCCGACGCTGCGGAAGTTCTCCCGGATCGACTGGAGGCTTATCCGCCCAGTAGGTCCGTCGAGTTCCCTGGGGTAACTCAGCATGAGAAGCAGATCTAGAACGTAGGGAATCATTGAGAAGAGGAATACCGCACGATAGTTGTGGGTTACAAAGACAATCGCCGCGGCGATAATAGCCGAGAGTGCCGATCCGATCTGCGACCATGAGCGCGTATGACCGTAGTAGTCGTTGCCGTACTCCTGCAAATTGTTGATCCGCAAGTAGGCAAAGATCATCGCCTTGTGGGTTCCTGTACGAAAGGCCTCGCCAATTGAGAAGAAAAGGATGGCCACCAGGAACAGCGGCATGGTCGAGCTAAACCAGAAGAGTGCAAAGGAGACGAGATACCCGAGGAAGGAGACAACCATTGTCCGTCGTCGCCCGAGACCGTCGGCCACGGCTCCACTGGGGATCTCCATCACATTGACCAGAATCTCCCGGACCGCGTAGAGGGTCCCGACCTGGAGATAGGAGAGACCCGCACCGAGGAGAAACAGGATCATAAAGGGCTCGAAGAACCGCAGGTTCTTTAAGAATCCGTAGGCGGAGAACTTGGCGTACTGTAGATCCCGGGGAAAGGTGTTGCTCATCGGTTACGATTCGAGAGTGGCGCCGTCACCATGGCGAGTCCTCCCCTGTCCAGGGTACTCGCCCGCCGCGGCTCCGGCGCCCCGCCTCACTTCTAATGATCTTCCTCTTCTTCCGCTTCCATGGCGATCTCATAGGTCTCGTGCACCGTCCCGACGGGATGGTGGGGAGGGGCATAGATGGAGTAGAGCTTGAGAGGCTCCTCTCCAATGTTCAAAATGTTGTGCCAGTACCCGGAGGGAACAAAGATGGCATCGTCGTCCTCCGCCTCCTTCTCGAAGTCGAGGTTGTTCTTCTCCTTGCCCATGACCACCTTCGCTTTTCCCGCTTCGATTCTCAGGAACTGATCGGTGTCTTTGTGGATCTCGAAACCAACTTCTCCGCCCACCGGAATGGACATTGTAGTCATTTGGAGAAACTCGCCGGTCCATTCAGCGGTCCGGAAGTTCGTGTTCTCAGTTGTAAGCTCTTCGATGTCAACAACGTAGGGCTTTTTTCCCTTTCCTTCTTCCATGCAATAGCTCCTTGATTATATGCGTCTTGATTGTCCGTGGTTCGTTGAGCCTCGGAACTTCCAATGAGAGTCTACGCACACTATTGACTGCGAGTCAATAGTGACTTAACTTCTCTCAGTATGAGCGATGACGAGGGGAATACCCTCCGACACGATCAAACACCAGGAGCGGATGGACGGCTTCACGGCTCCGAGCCACGGGTTCACGGATTGCTGCAGGGCTGGTTGCTCCTATTCCTCGCAGAGCGTGAGAACCACGGCTACGAGCTTGTGAGGCAACTATCCTCGGAGCTGCCGACAGAGATGGTCCCGGATCCGGGCGTGGTCTACCGAATGCTGCGCAGACTTGAGCAAGAGGGAGCCGTGGCATCAAAGCTGCAGTCCGGCGAAGGAGGACCCGCTCGAAAAGTGTACTCCCTCACCGCCGGCGGTCGATCACGACTAGCTGCTTGGCAAGACACGGCCCGGGAGCGGATGGCGGTGATAAAGCGATTTCTTCACCGTATCTCGAAGGTTACTGAGGTTCCGGAGTAGGTCTCACCAAAATGAGGAGGGGCAGATGCAGGTTACGGTATTCGGCGTCGGAGGGGTTGGAGGATTTCTAGCGGCAAAGCTCGGTGGGCTGCTCGGAGACAAAGGCGGTCCCGTATCCGGGCTTTCGATCGTGGCCCGGGGGGCACACCTGGAGGCAATCAAGGCACGTGGATTGTCCCTCACCTCACCGGACGGGAGTAAGCGCACAGTCCGGCCGACAGCGGCGGCGGAAGATCCTCGGGATCTGCCGACGGCTGATCTCATTCTCTTATGCGTAAAGGGCTACGACCTGGAGGCGGCAGCCGATGCCCTCGGTCCTTCCCTCACCCCGAACACGGTGCTGCTTCCCCTTCTCAACGGAGCCGATATCGACGAGCGACTGCGCTCGCGACTACCGGGCGTCACTGTTCTTCCGGGCTGCATTTACATCAGTGCGTTCATCGAAGAACCCGGTTCCATACGGCACGCCGGGGGGCCAGGCAAAGTCTTTGCCGGACCAGGCACGGAGGGCGTTCCCTGGGATCCGAGTCAGTTTCTCGATGCGTGCAAGAGAGCGGAAATTCCGGTGGAATGGAAGGAAGACGTACTACCTGCGGTCTGGGAGAAGTTCCTTTTTATCGCTCCGTTCTCCCTGGTCACTGCGGTGAGCGGCGAATCGGTTGGTGGAGTGTTGTCCACGGAAGCGCTGCGCGAAGATGCCCAGTCGATCGTGGCGGAAGCCACGGAAATCGCCCGCAGGAAAGGAATCCAGCTCCCTGGAGATATCGTTGAGGCAACCATGGGTAAGGCGGCGAGTTTTGCTCCGGAGACTCGCACGTCCTTTCAACGCGACGTCGAGGCGTCTAAGCCCCTGGACGAACGTGAGAGCTTCTCCGGCACCATACTGCGCCTTGCAAAGGAATTCGATGTCGCGACCCCGGTCACCCGGCGATATGCGGATGCCCTACCCCGAAACCGCTGACCTCGGGCAGCTGGAGCTTCGCCCCTAGGAAGATCCCGGAATACTAAACTTGGAGGCGTCAAACCGGTCGTCACCGAGCCATAGGTCGATCTGTGTGCCGCCCTCGCGTTTCTTGATCTGACCGCCCTTTACCTGCAGGCCTACCAGGTTGAGTCGCGCGTCTCCCAACGTTTCCAGGCCTGCCATAGTACCGTAGTAGCCGGCAAGCTCCGGGCGTTGGGTCGCTTTGAGGGACTCATTGAGCTCTTTGATCTGCTGATCGCTCCGCTCGACGTCATCGAGGACCGTCAGGTGGAATCCATCCTCCTCGAGGTGAAGGTTAATCACCATCCTCCCCGGATTGGATTCCAGTATGAAGTGCCCCACCTCTCCAATGAGGTGCAGGAGCAGTTCGTTACGTTGTTTCATCGTCTATCCTCTTCTTTGCCTTGCGGACAAACTGACTGCGCCATTCCATGACCGCCGCCAGGAGCGTCGCAGTGAGGCCGCCGGCAAAGCCATTGTTGTATAGTGACATGCCGGCGTGCCAGGCGCCGGTTCTGTGTACCATTGCAAAGTGTAGAAACCCTGCGACCACTCCTACAAGGAGGCCGAACTCCCCGGCAATGGGAGCCAGAGTTGTACCAAAGAGTAGCGCGAGGATCGCCCCGGGCGCCGAAGGACTCGCACCGAAGAGAAACGTCGCTGCCACTATACCGAAGGCCACCGGCAGGCAGTTCTTCAGATGCTTACCGAAGGCCCCAAAGCCAATGACCGTGAGGATGCCGCCGAGAACCGGGCCATTCAGGGGCGCACCGACCAGAAGGACATAGCCCCAAGCGGCAAAGCCAAGAAGCCCCATATTGATCAAAGCGCCTCCGGCGGAGACCATATCCATAAAGTCAGAAGGCAGCCGCCCGCTAAGCTTGGTAATCCGCAGGAAGTCCCTGGCCGCTTTGCCCGGGCCGTCCAAAAGTGCTGCGAGAATGAGAACGGTCGATAGGGCGGGAATGAGAAGTCTCAGCGGCAGCTCGGGGGCTTCGTTCCAGATGAGCTGGGAACCGAGGTCCGCTCTCCCCACGAGAAAAATCGAAGCCGCGAAAAGGGCAAGAAATCCGCTGGTCAAGCCAATGTTATAGAGGTTGTATCCCTGGTGGAAACGGAGCATCACCATCGCCGAGGGAGGCAGAAAAATCCCGAGGACCGCGCCAGTCAGGACTGCCGCAGGCCAGGCGAGGGGACTCCCCGGAAGGATTTCCACGGCGACGGTGGAAACCACCGGGGCCAGAGCGGTGCCGAAAAGCGCGATGAGGATGTACTGGTTGAAGCCCCGGCCGGAAAGCTTGGCGGCGAGATAGACACCGAAAATGATCGGAAGGATATTGACGGGGGTCTTGCCGAATAGGCCGAAGCCGAGCATGGTAAAAACCGCTGCCAGAGTAGGTCCGGAGATGCGGATCTTGTTGACTCGAATCAGCAATAACCCCACCGCCGCCACGAGTGCAGCGTTTATCAAGGTGGCTCCGGCACCACCTATGGCAGTAAAGTCGTTTATGAGGCGCGCCGGGTGGAGCTGAAGCTCCCAGAGACCTACCAGTGCCTGCTCCGGACCTTGATGGACAAGCCCCACCAGAATGATGGTCAGCAGTATTCCCCAAGTCAGCCAGTAGAGGGCGGATTCCGTCCGAGTCAGAGTGGTTCTCCTCAAGCCAGTGTGCAACCATTGTTGCACGATCTGTCGCTGTTCTCAAGAAAATCAATAACCATTGGATCGTGTTACCAATCCTGCGGATAGAAGGGCTCCAACGGCAAGTCTTTAACAGGGGGAGAGACTATCCTCCGCTTGACGGCTGCACCCTCTGCGACTACCGTGAGAGCAAGCGAGCTTACAAATGCTGGTTGACGGCACCCACTACCGAACCATTTGGACGGAGCCAGAACGCCCCGAAGTGGTTCGAATAATCGATCAAACCCTCCTTCCCCATGAGTTATCAGTAATGGAGCTCCGCACTCTAGAGGATGCGGCCCAGGCCATCAAGGATATGCACGTTCGGGGCGCCGGCCTGATCGGCGCCACCGCGGGCTACGGGATGTATCTCGCCGCCCTCGATGCTCGCCGCGCCGACCAAAGGGGAGCTCGGGCGGCACTCGAAAACGCAGCTCGCAGGCTCATCGCCACCCGACCCACGGCGAAGAATCTGGAGTGGGCAGTTCGACGACAACTAGAGGCGACAGAAGAGGTGGTCGACGGGGAGGAGCGGGCGAAAATCGCGCTGTTCACGGCGGAGGAGATCGCCGAAGAGGACGCGGAGTATTGCCGGCGAATCGGCGAACACGGCCTACCTATTATTGAGCAAATAGCCGAGGCGAAATCCGGTGAGCCGGTCAACATCCTGACCCACTGCAACGCCGGCTGGCTCGCCTTTGTTGACTACGGCTCCGCGGCGGCGCCGATCTACCTCGCCCACGACCGGGGTATACCGGTCCACGTCTGGGTCGACGAGACCCGACCTCGGGGTCAGGGCGCGAGCCTTACCGCCTGGGAGCTCGGCAAGCACGGCGTCCCGCACCACCTGATCGCGGACAACACCGGCGGCCACCTGATGCAGCACGGCATGGTCGATCTGGTTATCGTTGGCTCCGACCGAACGACCCGCACAGGAGACGTGGCCAACAAGATCGGGACCTACCTCAAGGCGTTGGCGGCAAAGGAGAACGGTATTCCATTCTACGTCGCCCTCCCCTCCTCCACCTTTGACTGGCAGATCGAGGACGGCCTGAGAGAGATCCCGATCGAGGAGCGTGACCCTGACGAGCAGCGCTACGTCTGGGGCAGCGGCCCGGAAGGGCGAACCCGGGTGCTCACCTGTCCGGAGGAGACGCCGGCGAGAAACTTCGGCTTCGACGTAACTCCCGCACGGTATGTGACGGGCCTCATTACCGAGCGCGGTGTCTGCGACGCCAACCGCGAGTCGATTGGAAAGCTCTTCCCGGAGCACCAGACATGAGCCAGGCCGAGGGTTACGTCAAGTTCAACCAGGAGTTCCGCGAGGGACCGCCGCCTCCCGGTGTACTCCTCGGGGCGATCAACCAGGCGAGAACCCGGCTCTTCGACCTCGGTCTCATCGGCATGGACGAGGGGGGTATCGGATTCGGCAACGTAAGCATCCGCTCCCCTGAGAGCGAGCCGGGAATCTTCATCGTGAGCGGTACCGCCACAGGGAACAAGCGGGTTCTCGAGCCCGAGGATTTCGCTCTGGTGATCGACTACGACATTGACCGAAACAGCCTCGTATCCCAGGGAAAGACCCGGGCTTCGTCAGAGTCCTTGAGTCACGGAGCCGCCTACGCCGGAAGCGACGACGTGGAAGCAGTGATCCACGTCCACAGCCGCCGGCTATTCGAAGAGATGCTCCGGGAAGGCTACCCGCGAACCTCTCCGGGGGCGGAATACGGCACCCCGGAAATCGCCGCTGAGATTCGCGATCTCGTCGCCGCCGCCGAGGGCGCAGCGGGCGCTCTTGTCATGCTGGGTCATCAGGACGGCGTGATCGCCTACGGAAGTAGCGTCGAGGAGGCCGAAGATATCCTCGCCTCGCTCCACGCCCGGCTAGCGCGGTAGTGGGATATGAACGTAGCAGTATGAGGAGGGAGAGATGGCAAAGGTCGGCATTATCGGAGGAAGCGGACTGGACGACCCTAATATTCTCCAGGAGGCTGAAGACCGCGAGACCAATACGCGGTTCGGAAGGCCCTCATCTCCCCTGCGGCAGGGAAAGATCGAAGGGATCGAGGTCGTCCTTATCGCGCGACACGGGAGGAGTCACACGATTCCCCCCTCCCAGGTTAACTACCGGGCAAACGTTCTCGCACTAAAAGAGGCGGGCTGTACCCACATTCTCGCGACCACCGCCGTCGGCTCCCTTCGCGAAGAGATCCGCCGCGGGGACTTCGTCATCCTCGATCAGTTTATCGACTTTACCCGGCACCGGGCGGTAACATTTCACGAGCATTTCGCCCCGGGAGCGGCGGTACACACACCGATGGCAGAGCCCTTTTCCGAGGAACTCCGGGAGCGACTTATCAGAAACGCTGAGACCCTAAACTACCGCTACCATCGAAAGGGAACGGTCGTCACAATTGAGGGCCCGCGGTTCTCCACAAAGGCCGAGAGCCAGATGTTTCGCGCCTGGGGGGCGGACGTCATAAATATGTCGATCGCTCCGGAGGTGATCCTGGCCAACGAGGCGGGAGTTCCCTATGGCGCCGTGGCTATGAGCACGGACTACGACTGTTGGAATGAGGACGAGGAGCCGGTGAGCTGGGAGGAGATTCTCCGGGTCTTCAAGGGAAACGCCGAGAAGGTTACGCAGCTCCTGATGCGAACTATCGCTGAGTCTTCTGAATAAAGAACGCCATCGCCCTTCGAAGGGACGGAAAGGCGATTCTCTCGAGATCGATCTCATCGCGGTCCAACAGGTGTGCCCGCGCAACTTCCTCCTGCTCAACCTCGGCGGGTTCCACCGCGCGCTCGAGAAGGAGCACCTTCTCCCGAACTTGGAGAATGGCGCCACAGCCCGCAAAGGTTCGGCGAAATGCGTTAGAATAGTCACCTAGCATCATCAAAAGGGGGAGCTGAATGGCTCGTACTGGGATTTGCCCGAGGGCACTTCCGGCTCAAATCATCCTTCTTGCTACTCTTGTACTCTCCGCTGTTGCGCCGGTCGCCGCTGGCCCTGCCGGCACAACCGCAGCCCCGATCTCCATGGCCCCGGATCTCATTCTTCCCGACGCGTCCCATGCTGAGGATGTGGAGCTCTCCCGCTTTGGAAGCTATGTCGCGATCTACGACGCCACGGAGGGCAACTCGGTGCGCCTCTTCGACTCGGAGCTCCGAGAGCTCTGGCGCCGCCGCCTGAGCCACTATTGGGCGGGCAGTCTGGACGCCGGGTCGGTCCTTCAATTCTCCCCGGACGAGTCCTTTATCCTTTTTCCGGGAGAACGAAACGACAACGATATCTGTGTTTGCGACACAGAGACCGGGGAGCCTATCGAAGTATTGAGGCACCACGAGGGAGATGTTCGGGCCCTCGCTCTGAGCCCAGATGGAGAACGGCTCGCCTCGGCGGGGGCCCGGGACGAGCTCTTCCTCTGGGAGCGCAGGGGAATGAGTTTCGAGCCGGTGGCCAGAGCGCAGGAGTTCGAGCGCGCGGTTCAATCTCTGGAGTTTCTTCCCGATGGGAGCGGCTTTGTCATCAGTTACCGCCGGGACCAGAATATTATCGGGCTCTCCCTCTTCAAGATCACCAAGGATGGTTTCGAGGAGCGGTCGACCTGGGAGTTCGAGGACAACAACATCTCCAACGAGATCTACCAAATAGCGATCTCCCCGGCGGGGGAGACGGTGGCAGCAGGTTATCGCGACTCCCTCATCTTCCTCACCGTGTCCGAGGGCAAGTTGCGGGAAGCAGAACGAATCGAGGAGATCGACCTGGGTACTACCTACTCCCTCGCCTTCAGCGCCGACGGTTCGACCCTGGTTTCCGGGCACCACGGCTACGTTCGGTGGTGGCAACGAGAGGGGAGCACCTGGGTCGAGGCTGCGACCGGAGAGACCCAGCGACCGGTGGCCTACGACCTGGAGCTCTCCCCGGAGGGCGAGCTCTACGTGGCAAGCCGAGCTGACGAGAACGCCCTCTCCCGTTTTACCCTAGAGGGTCTCGGTCCCTCTCCGCTCGGCACCTTCCTGGAGCTTCTCGGTGGATCCCTCTCTCTTGCGCAGCGGCGAGCGCTAACCGATCCCTTCGTTCGGGAAATCCTCGCAGAGCTGGGAGACGGCGCCCTGGCCCCGAGAGATATGTTCGAGACCAGGGAGGAGCACGCGGCACGCCTCGATCTTGCCCGTCGCCACATCGCCCGGCGACTATCGGATGCCCTTGAAGAGCGATACAAGGGTGAAGAGCGTTCCAACCCAGACGCCGTCTATGATCTCCTCCTTCCCGTGCAGGCCCAGGGGAGCTACGACATAGACAACCGGCTCTACACGCTTCGGTTTATGGACAGCGAAGGGAGCGTGATTCTCGAGAGAAACGCGGCGAGGGAGCTATACACGAACTGGCAAGAAGCGCGAATACGGGTAACGCGGTTCGAGCAGCAGGGTACTCCCGGCTACGCAGACTTCCGCCTCTCCCATCCAAATCTACTCGCGGAATATCCGGTTATCCTAAAACGCAATCCCTTTACCGGGGAGGAGCTCAACGTTGCGGGAAGCTATGTTCCCGCGGTGAGCGTCGGACCGGAGATACGACTGGAAGAACTCGAGTTCTCCGGCATCTTTCCGTCCCTCCACGCGCGGTACGCTGAGGAGCCCTTTGGTCGATTTAGAGTAAAGAACAAGGGAACCGGCATCGTCAGCGACCTGGAGGTGAGCTTCATCGTGGAAGAGCTCATGAGCGCACCCCGCTCGGTGGAGTTGCCGAGCTCCCTGGCGGCAGGGCAGACCGTGGAGGCGTCTCTTACCTCTCCGATTTCGGAGAGCATACTTACCCGATCCGAAGGAGGAACCGCCACCCTCACCATAACCGTCGCCTACCGCCGCGGAGACTCCCAACGCTCCGGCTCTGTCTCCCGGGAGATCCGGCTGCTCAACCGAAACGCCATCCAGTGGGACGACGACAGAAAGATCGGCGCTTTCATGACCGTTTCGGATACGGAACTCCTCGCCTTTGGTGGTCGGGTCGCCGGTGCCGGCTCGGTCTCGCCCACTCCCGTTCTGACCAGAAACGTCCTCTACGCCTTGGGTATCTTCGAGGCGTTGGAAGTGGCGGGTATCGAGTACGTGATCGACCCGAACTCCGCCTACGAGGAACTCTCGCGAAGCACCGGAGCGGTGGACTACCTGAGATTCCCCAGGGAGACTCTCGCCGGGGGCGCCGGTGACTGTGATGATCTCTCCGCTCTCTACGCCACGCTCCTCGAGTCCGTTGGGGTGCCCACAGCCCTCATAACCACGCCCGGGCACATATTCACCGCTTTCGACACCGGCCTGAGCCCCTCCCAGGCCAACCAACTCTTCTACACTCCAGAGAACCTGGTAGTAGTCGCTGAGACCGCCTGGATGCCTGTAGAGACAACACTCCTCTCCGAAGGGTTTACAAGGGCGTGGCAAGTCGGGGCTCTCCAGTGGAGGCAGGCGCACCCTCGAGGAGAGGCCGCTATCTTTACCACAAGTGAGGCGTGGCGGAGATATCCCCCGGTGACGCCGCCGACAACCGCTCTCATCCCCGAATTAGACCAGGAGGATGTCGATGCCGCTGTCAGGAGGGAGCTGGACCGATTTCGAGCGTTGGAGCTCGAGCCTCGGCTGAACCGCTTTCCCGAGGAAGGCCGGGGCGATTCGTCCGCGGTGGAGCAACTCGAGCTCGGGGTGCTCTACGCCCGCTACGCCCTCTTGGACGAGGCTGCCCGGCGCTTCGAGGCGGCTCTCAAGCTGAGTGAGAGCGTCCCCGCCCTGGTCAATCTCGCCAATGTGCTGAGCCTGTCGGGCCGTCACGAGGAGGCCCGGGGGTATTTGGAGCAGGCCCGGCAGTTGGAGCCGGAGAACGCGAGGGTTCTCCTGGGTCTCGCCTTCTCCCACTGGGAAAGCGGCGAGCAGGAGGCGGCGAGAAGCAGCTACGAAATGGCACGAAGCGCCGACCCTTATCTCGCCGAGCAGTATCCCCTCTACGCCTCCTCTGACACCGGCGGCAAACGCTCCTCCCTGCCATCCGAGATCGCCGACGCCCTCTTCGGCGGAGACTGGCTAGAGTAGGTGCTCCTTCAGCTTTCCGGTTTTGTCCGGTGTCGTTTCCCCTCCGGCACGGCTTGCAGAAGCACGCCTCCGATAACCAGAAAAGCTCCCAGGTAGCCGACAACACCGAGATACTCCTGCCAGAAGAGGTACGCCAGCACCGCCGCTACCACCGGCTCCATGGTGGCGATCACCGCCGCCTGAGATGAAGGCAGACGCATGAGCCCCACGGAATAGACCGTATAGGCGCAGTAGGTTGAAGCAAATCCGATGAAAAGGAGAGCCCCCGCGGCCCGGAGGGTCGGGACACTCATGGAGACAAACGGAAGGAGGCCGAGGGCTCCCAGAAGGAGAACCCAGGCGAAGAGTGTCGTCGCCCGGTATCGCGTGAGTAGCCTGCGGCCGAGGATGTAGTAAAGGGCGTAGGTGAATCCGGCGATGAGACCAAAGAAAATGCCGAGCCAGTCTGCCCCCGGGCCACTCCCGCCACCGGCGAGACCCTCTGCACTGGTCTCGCCACCAGAAAGAGAGATCATCGCCACCCCGGCGATCGAAATGGCGATGCTGAAGATGGTCCGCGGGAGCACCCGCTCCTTGAGGAAAATCGCCGCCAGGATCGCGACCCAGGCCGGCGCTGTATAGAGTAAGACCGCCGCTCTGGCGGCACCGCCGAACTGAATAGCAAGCTGGAAGGAGCCGAAAAATCCCGAGACGGAGACGAGGGCAAAGATAATCACCTGCGGTATGTCCCGGCGCGCGACACGCAGTTCTTTTCGCGCTGCGGCGTGGATCGCGAAGAAGACCCAGCCCAGGCTCGCCCGCCAGATCGCCACCTCCAGGGGCTCGAGTCCTTCGGCAAAGGCGACTTTGGCGACCACGCCAAGGGCACCCCAGAGGGCCGCGGCGGAAAGGATCAGAAGGATTCCTTGAAATCGTGCAGTCTGCTCCCTCTCCATAGGGAAGCCATTGTAGTGGGCAGTCTGGCACCGCACAACCAACCCGTAGGCAGGTGCTGCGAAACTGGATCGTCTAAGCCGCCGCCAAGAGCTTTTGCCGAATCGTACTCCGAAGCTTTCTGAGCTCAACGATGCCGACTAGCCGCGCCGGGTCCGAAGCGTCGACGACCACCAGGCTCTCGAGCTCGCTATCCATCATGGTGCGATACGCTTCGGCCACGGAGCGGTCGCTTCTGAGCACCACGGGTTTCCGAAGCCCCTGGGTGTCGGAGACCAGAAGCCAGCTCCAGCTGTCCCGGTCCGAGAGTACTTCTTTAAAGGAGTCCAGAGTGAAGTAGCCCCTGACCGCACCGCTTTGATCCACTACGGGCAGGGCGTCGGCGTTGCTGTTGCCAAAGAGATCTATCGCCTCCTTTAGGGAGGTCCCTTCTGAGACAACCGGCATGTCCACGGTCATCACCTCCTGCAGGGAGGTCTGGGCGATCGCGTCCTCCTCGGTGATTCTCCGGTTATTCTCCTTCGCCCTGGTTACGGCGAACTTGACAAAAGGAGGGCCGATGAGTTGTACGATCAGGGTGCTGGCGGTGATACCGGAGATAATGAGATCTCCGAGGCTCGCACCGGCGGCGACCTCGATATGACCGAGACGTTGGCTCGCGACGATCGCGAGGCCGATCGCAACGCCTCCCTGACTGAGCAGGCCCATGCCGAGATATCGGCGAACCACGGGCTCGCTTCCGGCGATTCGAGCGCCGAGCATTGCCCCGCCCCACTTGCCGAGGGTTCTGAATAGAACGTAGACCGCAACCGTACCCCAGAGCCAGAGCGGCATGTTGGCAAGGTTGATTCGGGCGCCCACAAAGACAAAGAAAAGGACGTAGATCACCGTCGAGACACTCTGAAGGAAGGTGAAGAGCCTACTGCTTCGATGGGGAGCGAGATTCCTCGTGACGAATCCGAAAACCATGCTCGCCAGGATGATATCCATGCCGAGGCCCGCGGCCAGACTCACCAGGACAAAGACAAGCCCGATGGCGACCACTGAGATACGTTCCGGCTCATGAATTGCTCGAAAGAGCGCCGTCATGAGCAGTGCAAAAAGGGCTCCGAGAACAAGGGCGCCACCGAGCTCGACCGCTACCCGCTCGAACTCCACAACAAAAGAGCCCTCCCCGCCCGCGATGATCTGCGCCGCAGTGGTCCCGAAGCCGTAGAGAATCATCGCGAGAGCGTCGTCAAGAGCGACTATAGCGGTCAGGGAGAGCGCCAGGACGCCCTTGGCCCGCTGTTCCCAGAGAACATCGATCGTCGAGGCGGGGTCGGTGGCGCTGGCGATGGCACCGAATAGAATCGCCGCTGCCAACGCCGCGGGAAGAGAGAGCCCCGCAACAAAACTCAGCATAAAAAAGGTGGCTCCACCAACAAGGAGGAACGCCGCCAGACCTTCAGATACGAGAATCCAGGAGAACTGCTTGCCGTATCTACGAAAGCTCTCGAGCTCCAGCTCCCCTCCGACCAAGAATCCGATAACCCCGAGGGCAAAGAGATTGACCGACTCCAGGGTCTCTATGTCTCCAGCGTCAACGAGGTTCAGACCACTCTGACCGAGAAGCAACCCTACTGCGATGTAGCCAACGACTTGCGGAATCCGAAGTCGCTGAGACACGTACCCACCGAACATCCCGCCGAAAATGGCGAGACCGAAAAGCAGGAGCAGGCTTTCGCTGAGGTTCATATCACCTCTCCTCTTCCTGTCGGAGGAAGTAGAGAAACTCTTCCGGGTCCGCCGAGAGAAAAAGGCGATTCCTGAAGGCCTCATCCTTGAGCATGCTCGAAAGTCGAGAGAGAGTCTTGAGATAGAGCGAATGCTGATCCGAGTGGGCCGCCATCATAAAGACCAGCTTGACCTGTTGGTCATCCAGAGAATCGTACGCTTCAACCCCCTGTCGAACGAGGGCAGCACACATAATGAGATCATCAACCTCGTCGATCCGGACGTGGGGTATGGCGATTCCCATCCCGATGCCGGTGCTCATCAGTGACTCCCGGTAGTGAATCGCCGCCCGCAACGCATCCACGTCGTGCACGACAGGAGACTGCCCGAGGGTATCGACCATCTCGTTGAGAAGCGTCGTTTTCTCGGCCGTTTCCGCTATATGGACGCTATCGACAGAGAGATAAGTAGCCACGCCGTCAATAACCTTTTTGTTCATTCTGTTTACCCCTCTTTTCCTGAACCGCCGATCTCCCGGCGCTCCTTTTCGACGATCTTTCGCACCAGATCGTCCGAATCCCGAGACTGTCGAAGGCCCCGCACCAGCTTCTCGTCTCGCAGAAAGGAGCTCAGCCGAGCCATCACTCTCAGGTGCAGAGCGTCATTTGTGGCAAGGATCACAAAGATGAGGTGGGTCTTCCCGCCGTCAAAAGCGTTGAACTCCACGCCCTCCTCAGAGACTCCCACGAGGAGCCGCGGGGTCTTTACGAGAGAGGGGTCCGGACGACGCGGGTGCGGTAGCGCGATACCACTACCTAGGGCGGTAGAGGCGAGACTCTCTCGCTCGACTAGCCTTCGGAAAAGCTCCTCCCCGTCGGTTACCACCCCTTCGCGGCCCGCAAGCTCGCCGAAGCGGTGGAGGAGTGCCTCCTTATCCGTCTCTTGCATGTCCATGAGGATGAGCGAGCTATCGAGAAGCCGGGAAAGCAGGATTACCTCGTACTCCGTGCTCCCTAGCTGCGAGAGATTCGCGCTAGACTCGGAGGTCATTCTGGTAACAAGCCAGTCGTCGAGGACTTCCTTCATGAAGCGCCACTGGTTCCCGATTTTTGTGCAGGGGATTTCCCTGTTCCTGACCATCTTGAGGAGCGTCTTCTCTGAAAGTTTCAGGTAGCGGCTTACTTCAGCCACGGTCATAATGTTTGACTGCTCTTCCTGTGTCATCATTGCACCTGTTTACCCTTAATTACTTCTATTTACTGTTAAAGTGTATCAAATACAGCCTATTACTACCCCTGACCGGTGTCAAGCCATTTGGTGGCAAGAACTGTGGTATCTGTAGAGATCGCTGCGGAAACTTGATGTATTCCCGGGTCGAACGTACTATGGAAACTATGGAGAAGCTGGAGTCTCTCTGTCGCGAAACCTTTGAACACGGTCCTGACGGATGCCTCATTTTTGAGAAGGGTCGCTGTGTCTTCTACTCGCCGAACTACCGGCGCATTGTTCGATATCGGCAGGACGAACCCCTCGGACCGGAAGCGACAGCGCTCAAAGAGCTCCTGCACCCGGAAGATCGGGATCGTGTCCTCGATACCTTCGAGACTGCTGTGCGGCGCCGGAGCCCCTACGCAAGCTACGCCTTCCGGGGCCGGGTCCGGGATGGGGGCTATCGCTGGCGAGAAGATAGTGCTCGCTTTATCTATGATGAGCAGGGCCAACACATTAAGACACTCGTTGCAGCCCGAGATATCGAGCGACGCCGGCAGGACCCGTTCTTCCTTCCCAAAGCTGTGCCAGAAAGAGAGGCAAGCCGAGAGCTCCATCACCGAGTCAAGAATGACCTGGAGCTGGTTCGAGCACTTCTCTCTATCCAAGCCGGCAAGACCGAGACCGACACCGCCCGGGAGGCGATCATAGATGCCGCTGATCGCATCGCCTCCCTCGTACATCTCTACGAAACCCTTCACCGATCCGGCGAGTATCGGGACGTCACCGCCACGGAGCTCCTAGCGGTACTGGTACCCTCGCTCCAAGAGAAGGCACCTTCTCAGGCGGTAACCATAACAGGCGACGCCGAGCCGTCCACGGTAATCCCGGTTAACCTCGCCCGGACGGCGAGCCTGGTAATCAACGAGCTCACCACAAACGCCTTGAAGCACGGACACCAAGGTACTCAGCACTTTCGGGTGGAGATACGCCTGGAGCAAGAAGCGGGACGCCTGAACATCATCGTTAGAGACTCCGGGCCCGGATATCCACGCTCCGTGTTGAGAGGGGGCGCTTCCGGCTTTGGGCTCGAGATCGTCCAGAGCATGGCCCTGCAACACGGGGGGTTCCTGGAGCTCGAGAACGACTCCGGAGCTCTCGCGCGCTTCACGCTCCCGATGAAGTAGCTGAATCGGGCATAATTCCGTTGCACTTCGCATCACTCACAGAGCGCTTTCTATTGCATTTTGCAATGCTAGTGCTACCATGAGAGTAAGTCCTCATGGAACACGATCTTTCCTGCGAGCACGCCCAATCGATCCTCAACTCCATTAGCGAGGGGGTATTCACCGTCAATCTCGACCGTCGGATAACCTCTTTCAATCGAGCGGCGGAGATGATAACCGGCTATAACCGGTGGGAGGCGCAGGGACAGAAGTGCTGGGACGTCTTGAATACTGAAGTGTGTCACGGTCGCTGCCCCTTTAAGCGGGCCGAGAAGGACGGCGGCGCGGTCTCCGATATTCGCACGACCCTCACGACCAAGGAGGGTGAGCGTCGATCAGTACTCATTTCCACAAATCTTCTCCGAAACGATCGGGGTGAGGTGGTAGGGGCTGTGGAGAGCTTTCGGGATGTGGAGGAGATGGAGCGTCTTCGAAAGGAGCTCAGCCGACGCTACTCCTTTCACGACATAATCGGAAAGAGCCCGCCCATGCAGAAGCTCTTCGCCCTCCTTCCTCGGATCGCTGAGAGTTCCAGCAGTGTCGTGATCGAGGGCGAGACGGGGACCGGCAAGGAGCTCGTGGCTCGGGCGATCCATGATCTCTCTCCGCGCCGGGAGCACTCCTTTATCCCGGTTAACTGCGGCGCCCTCCCGGACACGCTACTGGAGTCGGAGCTCTTTGGGCACAAGGCTGGGGCCTTTACGGACGCAAGAAAGGACAAGCCCGGCCGCTTTCAGCTCGCTCACCAGGGGACGATCTTTCTCGACGAGATCTCGGACATCTCACCGGCCATGCAGGTGCGACTGCTACGGGTACTCCAGGAGGGAGAGGTGGAGCCCCTGGGCTCAGTTCAGCCCGTTCCGGTGGACGTCCGGGTCATCGTGGCCACCAACAGGCCCCTCGAGACGCTTGTGAAGCAAGGCAAGTTTCGGGACGACCTCTACTATAGGATAAAGGTCATTCACATCGCCCTGCCCCCGTTGAGAGAACGAAAAGAGGACATCCCTCTCCTCCTGAAAGGGCTCATCGTCAAGTACAACCAGCTTCAACGAAAGAGCGTTACCGGTGTCTCAAAGGAAGCGCTGGCACGGCTCATGCTTCACTACTATCCGGGGAATGTTCGAGAACTGGAAAACGTTATCGAGCAGGCCTTTGTCCTCCGGCCTCAGGGGGAAATACAGCTCGAGGACCTTCCTCCGGAGCTCCGGGAACAACCAACGAATCCGCCTGGAGGCAGCACCCTAGAGTCCCTTGAGCGCAGCGCCATTGAGGAGGCCCTGCGCCGAGCCTCGGGGCACCGCAGCAAGGCGGCCAGGGAGCTCGGGATCGATCCGAGCACCCTGTACCGAAAAATGCGGGCCCTCGGGATAGAAGCGCCGGCTGAGGATGGGCGCAGCCGGCGGTAGAAACTGATCATACGAGATGAAAGGCGTTGTGAACGCTCCTGACAATCTCCTCGGGCATCCGTTTGGGCTCAGGTTTCATCGGTACGACAGCGTTTCGGTCCTCGAAGAGCTTTACGCCTATCTGCTCGATATAGCCCTGTGAGTCGACGTTGAGATAGGCAATCGTACCGTAGCCGCACTCCTCGACATCAAGGGCCCTGTCGCCGGGCAGGCTAAAGGCGCCCCGGTCCGCCTCGGAAATGACCGCGAAGTGGCCGAAGTCTCCGTTGGCCGATCCATCCTGGGTAAGCATTTCAAGCCAGCGTCGCATCCGCGACCACTCTTCCTGACACTCCGCCGATTCCAGCTCTTCCATACTCTCTTCGGGAATTGCGCTTTGCACGCGCTTCTGCTCAGCCGAGAAAATCTGCTGGAAAGGAAGAAGACGACAGCCTGCACTCTCACCTTTTCGTCGGATGAGAAGGCCTGTTACCTGGTCCTGGTGTCCGTTGATACGAACGCCGGATACCCGGCCTATCTTCTTGCCTTCGGCATACACTGTAGAACCACATACTATTTTCATGATGCACCTCCTACGGGCAATCGTTACAAAGCAACTTGCAAGAGACGTGCCATCCTTCGTTGCGCGGTGCGGCGACGATTGCCTCGGGCGTCGGCCTCACATATACTGCCCGGCCATGGGAAAGATTCAGGGAGGATACATCCTTGTCCTGGCGGCAGCGGTACTCTGGGGCACCACCGGGACGGCCCAGGCCCTTGGCCACCCGGAAGCTCAGCCCGTGGCCGTCGGCACCCTCCGGATCATCATCGCCGGGGCTGCCTTCCTGGTACTCTCCCCGTTCACCGGCCTCCCGCGGCGCCCCTCGGGAACCGAACTGCCCTGGATAGCTGTCGGGGCGCTTCTGGTGCTCGGCTACCAGCTTGCGTTCTTCGCGGCGGTTCGCATGATCGGGGTCGCTGTCGGCACGGTCCTGCAAATTGGCGTGGCGCCCCTGGCGGCGGGTGTTCTCGGAGCGCTCTTTCTGAAAGAGCGAGTCACCGGCCGCTGGCTATTGGCAACGGCCCTGGGAATCGGAGGTATAGCACTGGTCTCCCTGAGGCCGGAGGGCGGGACCACGCAATCCGTGACGACCTCGGTACAGGTGCTCGGGGCGCTTCTCGCCATGGGGGCCGGAATCGCCTACGCCGGTTTCAGCCTCTCCCTGCGCCAGGTAGGAGAATCCATGGGCACCATCCCCGCGGCGACGCTTATCTTTTCCACTAGTGCGCTCCTCTCCATACCCGTCGCACTGCTCCACGATCTTCGTTGGGTTGCCTCGGTTCGCGGATCGGTTTCTCTGCTTCACCTCGGGCTCGTCGCCACCGCCCTGGCATACCTGCTCTTCACTCGCGGAATCCGGCGTGTCCATTTCGGGTCGGCCATAACCGCCACCCTTGTCGAGGGGGTCACGGCAACTCTTCTCGGGACGCTACTCCTTCGCGAGCGCCTCGAAACCGTTCAGGCTCTCGGAATCGCGGTGGTCCTTCTTGCGGTGTGGCTAAGCGGCAGATCGAAACGCCCAGTGGTGGACAGTAACTACCAGGCGTAGGCCTCGGGGGCTTGGTTCCCGGGGCCTGGAAAGATCTCATCGAGGCGACGGAGGGTCTCCTGGTCCAGGGAGATCTCCACCGCCCGAAGGGCGCCTTCGAGCTGCTCCACCGTCCGGGGCCCGATAATCGGGGCCGTGACAACCGGATTCGAGAGGAGCCAGGCGAGGGCGACCACCGAGGGCTCCTCGCCGATCTCTCTGCAGAGGCCAAAGAAACTCTGGCGTCTTGCTTCCGTCTCCTCACTGTAGCTTCGCTCGCTTCTCCGCCCTATAGAGCCGCTTCGATCCTCTCCGGCCAGGGCACCTCCGTCCAAGGGGCTCCAGGGGAGAATTCCCATACCGTAGTTGCGGCAAACTGGAACCACCTCCAGCTCGATCTGCCTGGTGAAAAGACTGTACTTGCTCTGCTCGGTTATGAGCCCGAGCATGTGGCGACTAGCCGCCCGCTCGTTAGCCTGGGCGATGTTCCACGCCGCGAAATTGCTCGACCCCGCGTAGAGCACCTTGCCGCTGATAATGAGCTGCTCATATCCCTGCCAAATCTCGGTCCAGGAGGTGCCGGGTTCCAGGTAGTCGGGGTACTGCAGGTTGGACAGATCGCCGTCGAGATACTCCTTCTTGCTCTTGAAGTGCGGCAGACCCCGGTCAACGTGATGCATCTGGTATAGATCGATCCGGTCTGTTCTGAGACGCCGAAGGCTCGCGTCCACCGCTGCCCGCATGTGGTAGAAGCTCAGCCCTTCGTCGTTTGCGCCGGATCCCATGGGCCCAAAATACTTTGTCCCCAGAACAATCCGGTCCCGGGTTCCTCGAGACTCTAGCCACCGCCCGATAATGCTCTCGGTCAGCCCCACCTCCAGATCAAAGCCGTACCGGTTCGCGGTATCAAAGAAGTTGATCCCCGCCTCCAGGGCGCGGTCCATGATCCGGTGCGACTCCTCCTCCCCCGCCTTTGGGCCGAAGTTCATCGTCCCCAGACAGAGCCGACTAACCTTTACTCCGCTGCGTCCGAGTTTTGTGTACTTCATGGTTCCATTGTACCCGACATCCCGAGCTGAGTCGGCACACCTTTCTTGCAAGCCCCAAGAATCCTCCAACTTGCTACCGAACGGAGCTCGTCCTACAATTCCTCTGAGGAGCCAAAGGATGAATATTCTCATTGTCCATGATTCTGCCTACGGAAACGGTGAGCGACTGGCAAAGATCCTCAAAGAGGAATTCGAAAAAGAGGGCCACACCGCCACGGTGGGACACGTCAAAAACGTGGATCCCGGCAGTGTCGCCAAAGAGCCGCCGGAGATGCTCGTCCTCGGTGCGGCGATTCGCAAATTCACCAGCAGCCCGCCGGCAAAGAAGTGGCTCCGACGCTTCGCCAAGAGCCTTCCGAAAAAGGGAACGAAGCCCGCCTTCGCGGCGCTCTTTATGACCCACGGGCTTCCGCTCCACTGGGCGGACAAGTGGGGCAAGAGACTGCTCAAGCGCCTCCAACGCTCCGGGGCCGCGGAACGGGTATATAAGGACTGGCTATCCGGTCGGGTCACCTCCGCTGAGGGACCGCTGGAAGACAACGCAGAACCTGCGTTTCGAGACCACGCGAAGGAGCTCCTGGAAGCTGCGGTGATGCGGTAGCTCAGGTCAGCGGACGGAGTTCACCCATTGCTGCGCTTCGTCCATCGGCACCGGTGTGGCTTGAAAGGTCTCTCCCTCTTCCGGTAGAGACCTCGGAAGCGGCTCTTCATATCTGTAGGTGAAGAAGGTACCGGGAAAGCGGTTCGCAACCCCCTCATGGGCTCTGCTTTCGATCTTCGCACTATGAAGCCCGGTTACGAAGTCCGCTTCCGTATCCGGCGAGGACCGCGACATGCCAGTCTTCCGGTTTTGCATCCTTGGGACTC
>CAYZHV010000047.1:0-6058 GCA_964478055.1 uncultured Spirochaetaceae bacterium
AGTACCCAATGGACGACAAAGTTACAAAGCTTCTTCCCCACCGGCCACCATTCCTCTTTGTAGATCGCATCGAAGAGGCAACGGAGGAGCGGATCGTGGGGTATCGAACCTTTACGAGCAAGGAACCGTTTTTCGAGGGCCACTTTCCGAACTACCCGGTGGTCCCGGGAGTGATTCTCGTGGAAACGATGGCGCAGTGCGGCGGAGCGGGGGTCAACTCCCTCGGCACCCTCGGCGACAAGCTCTTCTTTCTGGCGACAATCGAGAAGGCGAAGTTTCGTCGACAGGTTCGCCCGGATGAGGAGGTCCGAATCGAGGTAGAAAACAAGCGTATATCTCCCCGTATGATTCGCCAGGCGGGAGTAGCCTATGTGGGAGACGAGGTTGCCTGTGAGGCTGAGTGGCTCTGTCTGGTTGGTGACGCCCCAGGCCTTACAGGTGAATAGGAGGGACCGCTGTGACCGCAAACGAAACGCTACCCAAGCGCCTCAAGACGAGAGTTGCTGAACACGAGAACCACCCGGTTCAGTACGTAAAGGATGAAAACGACAAGTTTCAGCCGGTAACCTACGGAGAGCTCTGGAATCGGATTATCATACTCGCCATGGCTCTCCAGAAGCTGGGGGTGCAGCGTGGCGACCATGTCGGGATAATGAGTGACAACCGGCAGGAGTGGCTCGTAACCGACTTCGCCCTTCTATCTCTCGGCGCAGTGGATGTTCCCCGGGGCTCGGACTCCACCGAGGAGGAGATGGGCTACATAATCCGCCACGCGGACTGCAAGCTCACCTTTGCGGAGAATCCGGCACAGTGTGAGAAAATCCTCTCCCGGATCGACACCATGCCGGAGCTCGAGACCATAGTGCTATTCGATGACTATGAGAGCCCGGAAAGCCGACCCAAAGTAGGCAGAGTGAAGATTCTCTCCTACGCCGAAGTTGTCGCCACGGTTGGGGAGCCCTCCGAAGAGGAGGTGGAGGACTTCGAGAAGGAGGTAGCCCTGGGCAAGAGCGATGATCTAGCGACCCTTCTCTACACCTCCGGGACAACCGGAGAGCCCAAGGGAGTGATGCTTACCCACCGGGGTTTTCTCTTTCAGATGGATCGGGTCTACAACATCCTGCACCTGACGCACAACGATATCTTTCTGGCGGTCCTTCCGATCTGGCACTCCTTTGAGCGGGCGGTGGAGTACATTGTCCTCAACTACGGCGCTTCGATGGCCTACTCCAGGCCTATCGGAAAGATCATGCTCGAAGACATGGCGAAAATCCGCCCAACCTGGATGACCTCGGTCCCGCGAATCTGGGAGGGCATTCGCGCCGCGGTCTATCGCAATGTCTCTAAGCAATCTCCGGTAAAGCAGATGCTCTTTCACTTCTTCGTCGGAGTCGGGCAGCTCCACGCGGACCTCTTGAGCATGTTCAAGGGGCTCCTTCCGGAGTTCAAGAAGCGTTCCCGAGTCGCCGATATCGCCTTGAGCGTCCTGCCGCTGCTGCTTCTCACGCCCTTTCGCCTTCTCGGAAACGTCCTCGTCTTCAAATCTCTTAAGCAGCGACTCGGAGGTCGCTTTGTAGCGGGGGTTTCCGGTGGCGGCGCCCTACCCTCCCACGTGGACAGCTTCTTTCAGGCCGCGGGGATCAAGGTCCTCGAAGGGTATGGCCTCACCGAGACCGCCCCGGTTCTCGCGGTGCGCCTCCAGGACGGTCCGGTTCGAGGCACCGTGGGGCCCTTTCTCCCGGATATTCAGTACAAGATCATCGGGGAGCATGGAGAGGAGCTCGGGCCCGGTGAGAAGGGGACTCTATGGGTCAAGTCGGAACAGATCATGGAGGGGTACTACAAGAAACCCGAGGAGACAGCGAAGGTGTTAGAGGAGGGCTGGCTCAACACCGGCGACATCTGCATGCTCACGGTCCACGGCGAGTGTCGAATCATCGGCCGAGCGAAAGACACCATAGTCCTTCTCGGCGGAGAGAACGTGGAACCCCAGCCAATAGAAGAGACAATTACTCGCAGCGACTACATCGATCAGGCGATGGTGGTTGGACAGGACCAGAAGTTTTTAGGCGCTCTGATCGTCCCGAACAAGGAGAGTATCGAGGAGTTCGCCCGGCAGGAGGGCATCAAGTACTTCGAACAGGAGGAGCTCCTGCAGCATGAGAGTGTGGTGGAGCTCATTCACGAAGAAATCCAGAAGCTGGTCAACAAGAGCACCGGTTTCAAGAGCTTTGAGCTCATCTACCGATTCACCCTGCTCTCCAAACCTTTTGAGGTGGGCGAGGAACTAACCCAGACCTTGAAAATCCGACGTAACGTGGTCTACGAGAAGTATCGAAGAGAGATCGATAAGCTCTTTGCCTAGAGAACGGGGCTGCCCCTCCGAGGAGAGGCAGCCCCCTATTTTTAACTCTGGAACATCTTTCTGAGCGACCGGAGAAGTGGTTAGCCGTCGCTGCTTCTCAGAAAGGCGTCCCTATAGCCACGGGCTCTAACAAGGTAGAGCACCGCACCTCGTTCATCTTCTTCCAAGGGCCCCACAAAGACCCTGTACATATCTCCGTCGGAGGGAACCACCTTGACCGGAAAGTCCTCTCCGAGCCGATTGACCGCTGCCCGAGCTCCCTCGGGATCCCTGAAGGCGCCGACCTGCAGGTAGTAGCCGTCTCCGGGAAGCGTCGGTGAAAGGGGTAGCTCCTCCGGGGTGGTCTCGGGTTCTCGGGCAACCGCCGGAGGCGCTTCCTCCTCGGGTTCTCCCGCCGGTGGCGTCTCCGCCGCGCGAGGAGCCTCTTCTTCCGGAGGCTCCGGGGCTTCGGTTACCCGGGGCTCCTCGGGGGCGCTCTCAGGCCGCGATTCGGGAGTGAGTTCCTCTTCCTCCTCGGGCTCCGGAGGTTCCGGCGGTCGGAACTCCGCAGGCTCCAGGGAGACGATCTCCTCCCCGGGTTCTCCGGTGGGCCGAGCAACAGGCTCCTCCTCTTCCGGCTTCATCGGCTCCGGCTCGTCCGCTATACGCAAGGGGATCTCCGTCACCGGACCCTCAGGACGTTCCGCGGGGCCGGGCAACTCTTCGCTCATATCTGGTCCCGTGACCTCTCCGGGCGTAGCCATGGCAAGAGGACCTTCAGGCGCGCTGGATTCGGGACGGGGCGGTGCTAGGTCCGCTGCCTCGGGAGTCTCTACCCCCGGGGGCTGCGGTAGCGTTACCGAGAGTTCCACGGGATTGGGAAACTGAGGACCGAGGGTCCCCGCTTCCGCCTCCATCGCTTCCTCCACCGGGGCGATAGGAAGCTCCGTGACCACAGGCTCTTCCTCGGGCCGTTCCGGTGTGGCAAGGGCGGCGTAGAGGTCGCTCTCCGGGGCCGGGGGAAAGAGTTCCTTCTCCCCAGGGCCCTCTGCTTCGGGTTCTGTCTCCGGCTCTGCCTCAGCCACGGGCTCTTCAGCTTCCGGTAGGACGGTTATTGACGGCGGAGTCGGCTCAGGCGCCTCCTCGGGCTCGGGCTCCGGCGTTGGCTCTGGTTCCGGCTCTTCCGGCGGTGCGGGCTCTTCCGGCGCTTCTTCGGCCTCCACTATTGCCTCGGGCTCCACGGGCCCGTCGTCTGGAGCCGACTCAGGAGTCACCTCGGGCTCCGCCTCAGCTTCCGGAGTTTCTGCAACGGGAGCCTCTTCCGCGGGGGGTTCTTCCTCTTCCACCGGGGCCACTTCCTCCGGGCCTCCAGGGACGCCTGGCGCGAGAAGCGCGGCGTTCGGATTTCCTACCGCCGCCCGGGGATTGATGTCCGGATCGGGATGAAAAGGTAAATCCTGGCTCGGAGGCACACTGGTGAGCGGAGGCATCTCCACCGGCTCCACCTGGACCCGAAAGGTCGCGCTTCGGGAGGCACCGAGCTCCTCCGCGGCATTCTGGCTCACTACCAGAAGCACTCCGGCGTTATCCGCCCGCTGGGCGACGATAAGCCGTTGGGTGCGGCCAGTATCGGGATTGGTCACTTCGATGACACTGTTCAAGGGGAAGGCGTTGCTTGCCGCGTAGAGTCCTCCGGGAGGAAACTCACCGTACCGGCCGACGATTGCGCTCCCCTCCCAGCTCTCCTGGGCGACCAGGCTCGGGACAAGGAGGAAGAAGATCGCGAGGATCACAGCTATATGACGAAGCCTACTGCGCATTGAGCACCTCCCTGCCGACCATCCCGCCCAGGGTGAGCCAGTAAGACTCCTGATCTACCTCTGACTCGGTGATCATATTGGCAACCGCGGCCGTGCCGCTCTCGATCGGAACCCCCTCTCGAACGCTAATAAGGCGGTAGCGAAAAGCGTGGGGCGTAAGAGTCGAGTCGGCGTCGGGACGATCAGTCATAAGCTCTACCAGGAGAAGAAGCTCCGCGCCGCCGTTACGAGCGGTTTGAACGAGGTTGGGCAGGTAGATCTGTTCCCCCGGCGTCGCGGGGTCCCCGGAATCATAGACGATAAAGCCGGCATCCCAGAGGGTTTCCAGTATTCCGTCCGCCGTGGCCCTGAGAAAATCGCTTTCCCGGGAGGAAAAGCTCTCAGGTCCCCGGACCTGCATCTCTAGAAAGAGTGTCTGCCCCTGGAGCGAGAGTCCGAGAAAGAACAGAATTAGTGTACAGACAATCCGGCTAGAACGCACGTTCTCCTCCTATCTGTTCTTGAATTTCGGCTGTACGAGGGTGAGCATGAGAGAAACTTGTCGAAGCACCGCGGCCGTGATAGTCTGCTTCGAAATCATGGACTACTACGTTCTCCAGGTCTACACGGGAGAAGAAGAGCGGTACATGCGGCTTGCGGAGGAGGAGATCGGTGGTAGGGCCCGGCTCGTCTGGCCGAGGAGGCAGCTATACATTCGCAAGCGTGGCGTTCGAAAGAAGGTCCTCGCTCCTCTTTTTCCCGGCTATCTCTTTCTCGAAACGGAGCATCTCACCAGGGCGCTTGTCAGCAGCCTCAAACGAATCTCCGGATTTGTCCGACTTCTGGAAACCACCGCAAACCCAAAGCCCCTATCAGGGGATGACCTGGAGTTGGTTCGCCACTTTCTCGGCTTCGGTGAGATTGTCAAAGAATCCAAGGTCACCTTTGACGAGAACAGTCGCATCGAGGTCATCGAGGGTCCGCTCCAGGGCCTGGAGGGGCGTATTGTCAAAGTGGATAAGCGGAAGGGACGGGCAAAAGTACGCCTCGATCTCTACAAGGAGTCCTTTCTTGTCGATCTCGGCTTTGAAATCATGAGCCAGTCCCGGAGTAAGAGCGGTGAGTAGCGGTACGAGGATCTACATAATCGGTGCGGGATTTGCCGGGCGGGCGATCTGCGAGGATATCCAGCAGAAAGAGATGCTCGGCGAGGTAGTCGCCTTTCTCGATGATGATCCGGCGAAGATCGGCGCGAAAATCGACGGCATTCCGGTTCTCGGACCGATCTCCGACGTAGTGAACCTGATCAAAAAGACTCCCGCGGACGAGGCGCTCATCGCCATACCCAGCGCCGGAAGAGAGCTCCTGCGACTCCTCTATGACCGGCTCAAGGAGGCGGACTTCGAGCGAATCCGTATCCTTCCGGGAATCTCCCAGATCGTGGACGGGGACGCCCACTTTATTC
The DNA here is from genome assembly GCA_964478055.1 of uncultured Spirochaetaceae bacterium. Classification (GTDB taxonomy): domain Bacteria; phylum Spirochaetota; class Spirochaetia; order DSM-27196; family Alkalispirochaetaceae; genus CAYZHV01. Next base: position 5,609 of record CAYZHV010000047.1, read on the forward strand.
AGACCAGGGAAATCGATCCCCAGGACCTCCTCGGTCGCACGCCGGTGCACATCAATCTCCGGGAGAGCCTCTCCTACCTTCGGGGTCGACGAGTACTGCTAACCGGCGCCGGAGGAAGCATCGGGAGTGAGCTCGCCCGGCAGCTGCTCTCCGGAGGAGCGGAGCGACTCTATCTCCTTGGTCACGGTGAGAACAGCATTTACGAGATCGAGAGCGAGCTACGCCTTCTGCAGGAGGAAGGCGTCGGAGAACGAGCGACTATTGTCCCGATCGTCGGGGAGCTCAAGGACCGGGAGTACACCAGGTTCATTCTCAACCGACTCAAGGCGGACGTGGTCTTTCACACCGCGGCGTACAAGCATGTGCCGATGATGGAGGCGAACCCGGTGGCGGCGGTGGAGAACAACGTCTTCGGGACCCTTCATCTCCTCGAGGCCGCCCGGGAGGCAG
>CAYZHV010000047.1:6068-20885 GCA_964478055.1 uncultured Spirochaetaceae bacterium
CCGCCTCGCCGCCAGAGCTTGACACCGAACAGAACCGCGTGCCCGGCAGGCCGCCATGCACGTGCAGGATCTTGAGCGTCTCGATCAACTCGTCGAGCGCCGCCACCTCGAGGCCGCCCGGGAGGCAGGAACAAACCGGTTCGTGATGATCTCAACGGACAAGGTGGTGGAACCCGCCAGCGTCTATGGCGCCACCAAGCAGATCGCCGAGCGCCTAGTTCTCTCCTACGCCGATCCGGAGTTCCACTGCATGGTTGTCCGGTTTGGCAATGTCCTCGGCTCGAGAGGAAGCATTATCCCCCTCTTTCGAAAGCAGATACTGAAAGGGGGGCCCGTAACGGTCACCGATAGCCGGGCGGAGCGCTTCTTCATGACTATCCCTGAAGCCGCGTCGTTGGTCCTCAAGACCGGGGGCATGGGAGATAGCGGCGAGCTCTACACCCTGGACATGGGAGAGCCGGTAAAGATCCGAGAGCTCGCGGAACAGATGATACGATTCTACGGCTTCGAGCCGGAGGAGCAGATAGAGTTTCGGGAGATTGGCCTGCGTCCGGGAGAAAAACTCACCGAGCGGCTCTACAACCCCGGAGAGCGCCCCGAACCGACCGAGCATCCTCGGGTTCACCGGGTAGCTTTCGATGATCGGGAGGGATACTGCGCTCCTCTGAGCGATCTCATCGAGGAGCTTCGACCGGTTTGCGTCCGCACCGCCCGCAGGGAAAAGAGTTATCGCAACCGCCACCACCTAAAAAGTGCCCTGAGAAAGGTGGTACCCTCTCTTCCGGTGGACGAAAGCGAACCTACCTACTAATCTGAACTGAGCATGGTACCTCTTCAGAACAGTCAAGCCATACCATTCGCCCGTCCCTCCCTCGGTCCGGAGGAGGAAGAAGCGGTCCTGCGAGTGATGCGAAGTGGCTGGCTAACTACAGCCGGTGAAGCGGCTGCCTTTGAGGAAGAGTTTGCCACCTTTCTCCCTGCTCCGAAAGCCCTGGCGGTAAACAGCGCCACTTCCGGGCTTCATCTTGCCCTGGAGGCCCTCGGACTGGGACCCGGTGACAGGGTGGCCATGTCCCCCTTCACCTTTACCTCCTGCGCGGAAGTGTGTCGATACTGCGGTGCGGAGCCCTCCTTCGTCGATATAGGAGAGGAGAGCCTTCTGATCGATCCTGTGGCACTGGAGGAACTCCTGCACCGCCGAGACGAGCAGAAGGGCTCGATTAAGGCGGTAATGCCCGTTCATCTCGCTGGAGAGCCCTGCGACATGGCGGCAATCGGGGCCCTGGCGAAGCGGTACGAGCTGCGGGTCCTGGAGGACGCGGCCCACGCCTTTCCCGTTCACGGGAAAGAGGGTGCCTTGGGCACCCTGGGAGATGTGGGAGTGTTCTCCTTCTATGCGAACAAGACAATAACCACCGGAGAAGGGGGCATGGTCGTAACCGGGGACAAGAGCCTGGCGGATCGGATGCGCCTCATGAGAATGCACGGGATCGACCGGGACGTCTGGGACCGGTATAGGGCTCCGGGCAAACGGTGGCACTACGAGGTGGTCGAGGCTGGTTTCAAATACAACATGCCGGATCTCCTCGCCGCGATCGGCCGGGTCCAGCTCTCCAGGGCGCAGGAGCTCAAGGAGAGCCGCCGCCGCATCGCCTCGACCTACCTGACCCGCCTCGCCGACCGGGAGTATCTTCGTCTGCCGAGGCCGGAGGGGGACCACGCCTGGCACCTTTTCATTATTCGCCTCGTCCTGGAGGAGCTCTCCATTGATCGGGACGAGTTCATCAACCGCCTCGCCGAGCTCGGTGTGGGAACATCGGTACACTACATCCCTCTCCATCTCATGCCGTACTGGCGAAACCGTCTCGGGCTCACACCGGAGATGTTTCCCCGGGCGACCCGGCGATACAGAGAGGTAGTCAGCCTCCCCATATGGCCCGGCATGAGTGAGGAGCAGGTGGAGCGCGTTGCACAAGCTGTCCGCACCGTCGGAGACGCCTCCTATCGGAGAATCGCGCCATGAGCAGTGAGCAGCCGCTCTACCTTCACACCCTGCGCTCCCCGGTTATACGGGGCAGGGTCGACTCGGTAGCTCTGCCGGAGCGGGCGGAGGGCGAGATCATTCTCGGCGCCGAAGATATTCCCGGAGAGGGTGTGATACGCCTCTTCGGAGAATCGATGCCGACCCTCGCATCCGAGGCGGTCCGTTATCAGGGCGAACCGATGCTAATCGTCGGCGCCGCCACCCCGGAACGGGGGGTCTCCCTGGCCGGGCGGTGCAGCGTGGAAATCACCGAGCGCAATCCGCGGCCGGACAACCGCTCCTACACCGGCGAGCAGGTAGTACTGGAGCGCAGTCGCGGATGGGGAGATCTCGACAGCGCCATGTCGAAGGCGTATCAGATCGTAGAAGGAAGCTACAGTGCGGGGCCCCAGTTCCATCGAGAGGCCGCGGGAATTACCGTGCGAAGCTGGTTCGAGGGGGGCTCGGTTCTTGTGATCGAGACACCGTCCCAGTGGATACACCACGTGGCAGACCAGGTTCACCGGGCCACGGGACATCCGAGGCGGCGTATCGACGTTCGGGGGGTTCGCTACGGAGCGATTCGTGATCAGCTTCTGCTCTTTCCGGCGCAGGCTGCGGTCCACGTCGCCCTCCTCGCCCTTGCCGCCCGGCGCCCGGTGGTGGCTCACTACTCCCCGGAGGAGTTGATTACCATTCTCCCGGCGAGGCCTCCGATCCGGGTGGTCCATTCCAGCGGACTCGATGAGAGCGGCAATCTCCTCGCGGTGGAGAGCGAGGTGACCGTAGACCTCGGGGCGTACACATTCTTTTCCGAGGAGATCTGTGATCGTCTCCTGGAGGGAGCCCTCGGCACCTACCGGAGCAAGCATGGCAGGATACTGGTGCGGGCAATTCGAAGCAGCGCCGCCCCGATGCACGGATACGAGGGGTTCGGGAGCAGTCAGGGGTACTTTGCCCTGGAGACCCACATCAACCGAACTACGGAGATCGCCCAGAGCGAGCCGATAGGGTGGAGACTCCGCAACAGTAGGGAGCGGGTTCGAGACAGCATCGGGCAGCTCTTGAGCGAGGTCGCGGACTCCTCGGACTTCCGACGGAAGTTTGCGGCCTACGAGGTACAGCGCAAACGGCGCCACTCAGCCCAGGGCGCCACCGGAGAGCTCAGAGGGGTGGGAATCTCCTTTGCGGAGCAGGGCAGCGGTTTTATCGGACGCCGGGAGGACGCATTGCCGGGCTCGATCTCCCTTCGCCTCGACCAGAGTGGCAAGGCCACCCTTCGAAGCTCCGCCATCCCCTGTTCCGGCCGGCAGGAGCGACTCTGGAAACGACTTGTGGCTGAGCGGCTGAGCATTTCTCCGGATGAAGTATCCTTGACGACCGCCACCAGCCGGGAGACCCCGGACTTTGGTCCGGCCACGCTCTCCCGATCGACAGCCATTATGTATCGACTCATCGAGCAGAGCTGTGCAGCGATTCAGAAACAGCGATTCCGCTCACCGCTGCCGATCGAGGTGAAGCGAACTTACCGCACCCCGAAGCGGATAAACTGGGACCCTACCAGTGGGGGCACGCCCTTTCTCAATACCTCCGCCGCCGCGGCGGTCTGCGAGCTCGCCTTCTCTCCGGTGACCTACCGAGTACGTATTCGCGGCGTCTGGCTCTACCTTGACGCAGGCCGAATCCTCGATCCCGAGTCTGCCCGACACCGCCTCCGCAACGGAGTCTACGAGGCCCTGAGCTGGAGCATTAGGGAGTACCTGCGAATGCCCGGGGCGCCGGTGCTTACCGCGGAAGAGCGGGTGGTTCTCTCCACCCTGGAAGCTCCGGAGTTCGAGGGCGAGATTCCTCCGGTCCAAATTCGCTTTCGGGAGAGCGTCAGGGTAGAGGAGCCCCTCGGTATCGGGGAGCTCCCCTATAGCACGGTCCCCGCAGCCTTTCTCGGAGCTCTATCCCAGGCAAGTGGCGTATACCTTGATCTCATTCCGACAAGCCCTGATATACTCTACGGGTACCTTGCGGAGCCGTCGTGAGAATAAGTTGCACCGTAGACGGAAAACAGGTCGAGCTTTCCCTTCCACCTCTGACTTCCCTGTCGGAGCTCCTGCGCAGGACAGGCGGTCTCGATCAGGCGGACCCGGCGGCGCAGTGCGGCAGCAGCTACGCCTTTGAGTGCTTGCTCTGCTCGGTTATTCTCGACGGCCGGGTGGTTGCGGCGTGTCGGGTTCCGGCGTATAGAGCCGACGGTGCCTCGATTCTCACGTACACAGGTTTTAGAGAAGAAGAAGAGGCCCAGGAGATAGAAGCGGCATTTCTGGAGAACGGTACGGAGCTCTGCGACGCCTGTCGACCCGGGGTCATCCTGACCACTCACGCTCTGGTTCATCAGAGTGGTGGGAGCGATCCTCTGGAAATCCGGCAGGTCGCGCGCCGCCTGCAGTGTCGCTGTCTCAACCCGACGGATTTTGTCCGGGCGGTCTACTCGGTCTCCGAGGGACAGCGCCCCCAAGGACAGCGAGTGCGCAGCAGCGAGAGCCGGAGCAGATGAGCGCAGACCGAACCTTTTACGCCCCCGAGAGCCTCGGTGAGATCGGCCAGCTCCTCAAGCGAAGAAGCGATGTGATCTACGCCGGCGGCGGCACCTACCTCATGGACCGGGTCGAAAGCGGAGACGGCCGTCTCGGCACGCTCCACGAGAAAGACGCGCCAATTGTCTCTCTCCATCGCGTGGAAGAGCTGCAGAAGATCGCCCGGAGCGAACGATTCGCGGAGATCGGTAGCGCCGCGGTGGTGCAGCGTGTCCTCGGAGTGGGGAGAAAGTTCCTCCCCACAATGCTTATCGCCGCCCTCCGGCACGCGGGCCCCTTTCTGATTCGAAATACCGCCACAATCGGTGGAAATATCGCCATCCCGACCCACATTTTCGGCTTCCAGCTCGCCTTGCAGCTCCTGGACGCTCGGGTGGAGGTGAGAGGTCCTCGCAGCTCGGACTGGCTTCCCGCCTCCCGTCTCCGAGACTCCGAAGGTCGGCTAATTCTGGAACCGGGAAGCCTGATCACCCGTATTCGAATACCCCTGGAGAGCTACACCGCCCAGAGGTATCAGCAGTTCGGGGATGGCTACGGCGTGGGGGAACCACCCCTCTCCTTCGCGGCCCTCGCCTCGGTCTCAAAGGAGAGTTTGGAGCGGGTACACCTGGGATACCTCTTTAACGCCCGCTTCCTCCTGCGGCTCCGGGACGCCGAGGCGCAGCTCGTGGGAGCAAAGCTTCCCCTTTCTCGAAAGCTCCTGGACGGCTTTGTCGACGCGCTCTCCGGGGAGCTAGACACCGTGGAGCGTCTTAGCCGACTCCAGCAGACGAGGGCGGTTAATCTGACCCGGCACTTCCTTTCTGGACTCGACGCGCTCTGAGCGGTTAGATAGTATAGGCGGTGCAATGCCGGAGCCTGAGACATCCTCATTCATTCATCTGCACAACCACTCGGACTTCAGTCTTCTCAAAGGGGCCTCTCCAATCAAGGGAATGGTCGCTCGAGCCAAGGAGCTCGGCATGGACGCCCTGGCGATCACCGACGACGGGAATCTCTTCGGTGCCCTCAACTTCTACATGGCGTGCCGAAGCGCGGAGATAAAGCCGATAATCGGCTGCGATTTCTACCTCGCCCCGGGAGACCGGCAGAGCCGAAGCGGCCTGGAGAACCCGAACAGGCTCTCCCGCCTCGTTCTCCTCGCGGAGAACAACGCTGGCTATCAGAGCCTGATCAATCTGACCTCCATCGGCTATACCGAGGGCTTCTATTACAAACCCCGGATCGACGATGAGGTCCTCGCAAAACATGCCGAGGGAGTTATCGCCCTGTCGGGCTCTCTCTCCGGGGACATACCCCGGCTCATTCTCTCCAACAAGATCGCGGAAGCGGAAGCGCGAGCGAAGTGGTACAAGGAGCTCTACGGCCCGGATCGCTTCTACCTGGAGCTCTGTGACCACGGCATCCCGGAGCAGAAGGTGCTCAACAAGGAGCTCGCTCAGCTCAGCGAGAAACTCGGCATACCGATGGTCGCCGCTAATGATACCCACTACCTACGGCAGGATGACGCAAACGCGCAGGACATTCTCCTCTGCATCGGATCGAACAAGAAGAAGAATGATGCCGGTCGGTTTCGGTTTTCCACGGATCAGTTCTACATCAAGAGTGAAGATGAGATGCGCTCCCTTTTCGAGGAGTACCCCGGGGCTATTGAAAACAGTCGCAGAATCGCGGAGATGTGCGATCTGGAGATCGAGCTCCCGGGACCGAAGTTCCCGAACTACGAGATACCCGAGCGATTCGAGAGCCGGGACGATTACCTGCGTCACCTCACCTGGGAAGGACTCGCGGATCGCTACGAAGAGCTTACCGAGGAGATCACCAGCCGGGCGGAGAAAGAGCTCGACATCATTATCTCCATGGGCTTTACCGGCTACTTTCTCATCGTCTGGGACTTTATCAAGTACGCCCGGGACAACGGCATTCCCGTCGGCCCCGGCCGAGGCTCCGGGGCCGGCTCCATCGTCGCCTACGCTCTGCAGATTACCGACATAGACCCCCTGCACTACGGCCTGCTCTTCGAGCGATTTCTCAACCCCGACCGTGTCTCCATGCCGGACTTCGACATAGACTTCTGCTTCGAGCGGCGACAGGAGGTGATCGACTACGTCACTCGGAAGTACGGCACCGAGCGAGTCGGACAGATCATTACCTTCGGTACCCTCAAGGCAAAGGCGGTCATCCGGGACGTTGCCCGGGTTCTCGACCTCCCCTACTCCGAGGCGGACCAGATCGCCAAGCTCGTACCGAAGGACCTCAAGATGACCATCGAGAAGGCCCTGGAGCAGGAGCCAAAGCTCACGGAGCTCTATGAGAAGGGCGGGGTTTACCGGGAGCTCATAGACGTCAGCCGAAAGCTCGAAGGGCTCCACCGCCACGCCTCTACCCACGCCGCGGGCATTGTCATCGGCCAGGAGGAGCTGACCCACTACGTTCCTCTCTACCGAGACCCGAAGACCGGATCCATTTCCACGCAGTACACCATGGACCTGCTCGAAGACTGTGGACTGGTCAAGATGGACTTTCTCGGACTCAAGACCCTGACACTTATCGAGAATACCGTAAAGATCATCCATGACGAGGGGATCGATCTCGATATCGACGCGATCCCGGAGGACGACGAGCCCACTTTCAAGATGCTCAGCGAAGGAAAGAGCGCCGCCATTTTCCAGTTCGAGAGTGAAGGAATGCAGGGCATACTCGAGCGAGCCAAGCCTCGACGAATCGAGGACCTCATCGCGTTGAACGCCCTCTACCGCCCCGGACCGATGCAGTTCATCGATCAGTTCGTGGACTCGAAGAATGGCAAGATCCCGATCTCCTATCCCCTCCCTGAGCTCGAACGAGTTCTCAAGGAGACCTACGGCGTAATCGTCTACCAGGAGCAGGTCATGGAGATCGTCCAGATCGTCGGCGGCTTCTCCCTGGGACAGGCGGACATTCTCCGACGCGCCATGGGTAAGAAGAAGGAGAAGGAGATGGAGCGCATGCGCAAGGAGTTCCTTGCGGGTGCGAAAACCAAGGGATTCTCCAACGAGCAGGCGGAGAGCATTTTCGAGCTCCTCAAGCCCTTCGCCGGTTACGGCTTCAACAAATCCCACGCCGCCGCCTACTCCGTGGTCGCCTACAAGACCGCCTACCTAAAGGCGAACTACCCCGTTGAGTTTATGGCGGCGAACCTTACCAATGAGATAAATAACCCCGACGCCTTTGCCAATTACCTGGCGGAGACCAGGGGTATGAATATCGAGGTCCTTCCGCCAGACATCAACCTGAGCCGCAAGGTCTTTTCCGTCAACAAGGGACGGGTGGTCTTTGGTCTGGTGGGGATCAAGAACGTGGGCTCCGCGGCGGTGGACGAGATAGTCTCCAAACGGGAGGAGGAAGGTCCCTACCAGAGCGTGGAGGAGTTCCTGGAGAGGGTCGACATGCGCACGGTCAACCGAAAGACCGTGGAAACCCTCATCCAGAGCGGAGTCTTCGACTCCCTTCACCCGAACCGGGCGGAGCTCATGCACAACCTCGACCGCCTGATAGACACCGCCGCGGCAAAGAAAGAAGCAAGAGCCTTTGGACAAGCCTCACTCTTCGAGAGCAACGGGGAGGAGGAGTTTCAGTCGATAACCCTGGATCCCGTGGAAGAGTGGGATCAACTGACCAAGCTCCAATACGAGCGAGAGAATCTCGGCTTTTACGTCTCGGGGCACCCGATCGACGCCTTTCGGGAGCTCTGGAAAAAGTCGGTCAACCTGGACATGGCCCACCCGGAGCGAGCCCCCTCGGATCGTCCCGTTCAAGCCCTGGGGCTCCTCAAGGGAGTGCGCATCGTCTACACCCGCAAGGGTACCCAAATGGCCTTTGGGACAATCGAGGACTTTCGCGGTAGCCTGGAGGTTGTACTCTTCTCCGAGGCCCTGGAAGTGAGTCGTGATCTCCTGGAAGAAGAACAGGTAGTCGGTGTCATTGGAACCGTGGACAAGAGAAACGGGAAGCACCAGATCGTCGTGGAGGAGCTAAGACCTCCCGAGGGGCTCGAGGAGCGAGAAGCCACGGAGGTCCATATTCGTCTGGCCAACTCCGTGGAGGACGAGGAGGAGCTCTACGGGCTCCGGGCCTTTCTCATCGAGAACCCTGGGGCGGCGCAACTCTACATTCACGTGGGGGCTGACGAGACAGAGTGTGTGGTTCGAGCCTCCGGACAGATTATGGTATCCTCTCGCCCTGAGGTAATAGAGAAAATCAGGACCCATCCGCAGGTTGATGCGGTCTGGAAGATCTAGGAGAGAACGATGTTACAGCCCGTTATGCGTGTGGTAAGCAGTGCGATTTCGATCTATATGATCGTCTTGTTCATACGGATCCTCATGACCTGGTTTCAGGGTGTGCGCCACGGGCGAACCATGGAAATTCTCAGGCGAGTGACCGACCCCTATCTCAACTGGTTTCGCCGCTTCGAGATATTTCGCTTCGGCAATTTTGACTTTTCCCCGGTAGTTGCGATTCTCTCACTCTCCGTGCTCAACACAATCGCGATCCAACTTGCCAACGCCGGACCGATTACCCTCGGGTTTATCCTCGCTCTGGTTCTCTCGGCAGTCTGGTCCGCCTTTTCCTTTTTCGTGCTCTTCTTTCTCATTCTCACGGTCATTCGCCTCGTCGGACTGCTCCTACGAAAAGACGCCGGCCACTTCTGGTTCGTCCTCGATCAGATTCTCGACGGCGTAGTTAACCGGGTCTCCCGGCCCTTCATGCGGGGCCGTTTTCTCTCACATAGAGATGGTCTGCTCATCTTCGCCGGGGTGGATCTCGCAATTCTACTCATAGGCAATCCCGTGGTGGACCTCATCACCGGGTTGTTCCTCCGTCTGCCGATCTAAACCGTGAGCCTCCCCGGACTCCCCCGGGCGCCGATAACCAGTATTGCCGGCATCGGCGCCGCCAGGGCTCAGGCATTGAGTCGCCTCGGCATTACCACCGTCGGCGAACTCATGCTTCACCTCCCCCGGGAGTACGAGGATCGGCGCCACATCGTCTCCATAACCGAGGCCGCCGCCACGGAGCGGGCGGTAATCCGTGCCACCGTTGTTGCCCACGACTACTTCGGCCGGAAACGGATCCTCAAGGTCTACGTCCGGGATGAGTCCGGCGTAGCCGCCCTGCTCTGCTTTGGCCGGGAGTTTCTCAAGAGCACCCTCACTCCGGGGCGAGAGTTCTACATTGCCGGGGAGTTCACCTACCGGTACAGCGAGATCCAGGCCGCCCAGTTCGAATTCGAGCCCTGCTCACCGAACCCGAAACGTTTCGGACGAATCCTTCCGATCTATCCACTCACTGAGGGGATCACTCAGCTCCAGATGCGGGAGTACGTCTCCGGGGCGCTGCGCAACCACGTGAGCGTCGTCAAGGATATCGTTCCCCAAAGCGTTGCCGACGCCGCGGGCCTTTTGCCGCGAAGGATCGCCCTCGAGAGCGTCCATCGGCCGGGAGAGCCTTCCGACGCCGAGGCTGCTCGCCGCTCTCTCGCCTGGGAGGAGCTCTTTATCTCGCAGCTCCAACTCGCCCGGCAGGTGCACAGTAGAGAGCGGATCCGCCGGGAGCTCCCACCGGTGACCCTCTCCCTGCAGAATCGCCTCAAAAAGGCGCTCCCCTTCTCCCTAACCGGTGATCAGGAGCGGGTGCTCGACGAGATCACCGAGGAGCTTTGCTCCCCACATCCGATGGCCCGGCTCCTGCAGGGAGATGTGGGCTCCGGCAAGACCCTGGTCGCCCTTCTTTCCGCCCTGGCGGTGGTAGAGCGAAACGAGCAGGTCGCAATAATGGCTCCGACGGAGCTCCTCGCCCGGCAACACGCCGCCAACGCCGCGGAGATCCTGAATCCCCTCGGTATCCGCCTGGCGCTCCTCTCCGGCAAGGTCGACGCCCAGGCGAGGAAGCCTCTGGAAGAGGCTCTTGCCAGCGGGGAGGTGGACATTGTTCTCGGCACCCACGCCCTCTTCAGTGAGCGAGTGATGTTCCACAGTCTCGGATTCGTCATAGTGGACGAACAACACCGCTTCGGCGTCAAGCAGCGTGAGGCCCTCCTCTCCAAAGGGGAGAACCCCGACTTGCTCCTCATGACCGCCACGCCAATACCTCGTACCCTTGCCCTGACCGCCTTCGGGGATATGGAAGTGAGCACGATCCGGGAGATGCCCCCCGGGCGGAAGCCGGTGAAAACACACCTCGCCCGACACGGCAACGAGGAGAAGGTCTACTCCTTTGTGGAGCGGGAGCTTGCCAAGGGGCACCAGGCGTACTTCGTCTACCCGCGGATCGAGGCGGGAGAGAGTGAGGAGAGCTCGGAGGAGGCAGCGGACGGTACCAACGGCGGCCTCAAAGACGTCACATCGATGTACGAGGCTCTCCGGAACCGATTTCCCGGTGTTGCCGTCGCGATGATTCACTCCCGGGTGGAAGAAGAAGAGAAGGCGACCATTATGGAGCGCTTCGGGAGCGGGGATATCCAGCTCCTCGTTGCGACCAGCGTGGTGGAGGTCGGCGTCGATGTACCGGTGGCCACGGTGATGGTAATAGAACATGCCGAGCGCTTCGGTCTCGCGGCGCTCCATCAGCTCCGAGGCCGGGTGGGACGGAGCGAACGACAGTCCTACTGCTTTCTGGTATACTCTCCGACCCTGACGGAAGTTGGAAAGGAGCGGCTGCGGACTATGCACAGCACCAATGACGGGTTCCGGATCGCCGAAGAGGACCTTCGCCTTCGTGGGCCCGGAGAGTTCGAAGGGGTGCGGCAGTCAGGGTATCTACGGCTGCAAGTCGCGGATCTCGCCCGGGATCTGGAGCTCATGCTGGACGCCCGGGAATCTGCGGTCGCCTTGGTTCGGCAGGACCCGGGGCTCCTATCTCCCGGCAATCGGGCGCTCCGGACGGCTCTGGCGATTCAGGAAGGCGGCGAGTGAGAATCACCGGAGGACAAGCCGCGGGGATTCGCATTGCGACCCCTCCAGGGGTAGTGCGGCCCGCCATGGATCGCATGCGAGAGTCTCTCTTCTCCATTCTCGGTGATCTAGAAGGGGTGGCCTTTCTCGATCTATTCTCGGGATCTGGTATCGTCGGCCTCGAGGCGATCTCCCGGGGCGCGAGAACGGCGACCCTGGTGGAACGGGACCGGGGCAAGCGCTCCACCATGCAGGCGAACCTCGAGGCGGTTCTCGGCTCTCTGGACTTCGAGCCGGTGGTCTCACTAGTCTCGGCACCGGTGGAACGGTACCTCTTGCGAGTTCGAGAGCGCTTTGACATCGTCTATCTCGACCCTCCCTTTGACTACCGCTACAAGAACGACCTTCTCAGACGAGTCGCCAAGAGCGGGGCCCTCACGGAGGAGAGCCGGGTAATTATGCACTACCCCGGGGAAGAACAGATCGAGCCCGCGCCCCTGGTCGTCACGGACGAGCGTCGCTACGGCCGCTCCCGCCTCCTCTTCCTCTCGTCTTTTTCAAGGTGAGGGGATTTGCTACTATGGCAAACGTCATGCAGAAGCTCAGTACAATGCACCTGCGCCTGCCTAGGGGTACGGAGAGCCTTCTCCTCGAAGAGGCCGCCCGACACCGGGTAGTCACCCGGAGACTCGAAGATCTCTATGACCGGTGGGGTTACCTGCCGGCGCAGACTCCCGTGGTCGATTTCGCCGAGCTCTATCAGCCCCTGCTCCCGGAGGAGAACTCCAAACAGGCGTACCGTTTGATCGATCGGGAGGGAGAGCTCCTGATGCTCAGGACGGATATAACACTCTTTCTCGCGAAGCAACTCGGAATGCGCCTCTCTGAGCAGGAGTTGCCGGTTCGTGTCTGCTACGCCGACTCGATTCTGCGCTACGAGGCGCGCCACGACATCTCCAAGAACGAGTTCTTTCAGTCCGGAGTAGAGCTCATCGGCGTACCCGGGCAGGATGGGGATCTGGAAACACTGCTTCTCCTTCAGGAAGCGGTAGAAGCTGCCGGGGCCAAGCGCTACGCCCTACACTTGGGAAACAGTGCCCTACTCCACGCCACGGTGGGATCTCTCGGCGGCGGGCAGGTTCTCGAGGAGGAGCTTCGCACCCTCATTCTGGGCCGCCGCATTCCGGAGCTTCGGGAAGTTCTCGGTTCCGCCGCGGAGGAAGGCTCTCGAGAACGCCCGGTCTCCTCGAAGCGAATTCAGGCGCTCCTCGGCCTCTACCAACTCGTGGGAACTGCCGAAGAGGTCCAAGACGCAGCGGCTCCCTTTCGCTCCGATCTAACTGAGGAGGAAGAAAAGGAACTCGACTACCTTCTCGACCTCTTCCGGGCTCTTACGGAGCTCAAGCCCCCGGGGACGGAGCAGCCGGTCCGCCTCGACCTCTCGGAGGTGGGAAGCCGCAGTTACTATACCGGGGTCTCCTTTCAGGCGTACGTCGACCGCCTCGACTCGGCCATTGCCAGTGGCGGACGATACGACTCCCTTCTCGCCTCCTTTGGATTCTCCGCCCCCTCCGTAGGTTTTTCTATGCTTCCGAGAAAAATCGCCTCCCTCCGGGAGGAGAAGAGCGAGCTCGCTGCGGTGGAGCGAGCAGAGGGCAAGAGCTTCGCCGAGCGCTACCGGGCCGCCCAGAAAGCACACGAAGAGGGAAGGAGGGCGAGCCTGTGAACGAGCCTCTAAAACTCGCCCTGCCCAAGGGGCGTCTCTTTGACCAGACCGTTGCGTTTCTCCGGGAACGAGGCATGGAGTTTTCTTTTCGAAAGAGGGAGCTTGTTGCCACCGACGAGGAACACAACATTCAACTGATGATGGTGAAGAACTCGGACCTTCCGGTGTATGTACATCACGGCATTGCCGGCCTCGGGGTCTGCGGCACCGACGTCATTTACGAGAGCGGCCACTCCTTTTTCGAGCTCTTCACCTTTCCCTTCGGGCAGACCCGAATCTGCCTCGCCGGCCGAGATGAAGATATTCTGCCAGGCGCCGCCCGGGAGGCAGTTGCCATCGCCACGAAGTTCACTCGATTTACCCGGGACTTCTTTCATGAGCGCGGTGTGCCGGTTGAGATTATCAAGCTCAACGGCTCGGTGGAGCTCGCCCCGGTCCTCGGTCTCGCACCTTTCATCGTTGATCTCGTGGAGACCGGCTCGACCCTCGAGGCGCACAATCTGAGTGTCTTGCAGGAACTCGCGAAGACAGAGGTCAAACTCATTGCGAATCGTCCCTACTATAAGTATCATTTCAGGAGAATAGAAACACTCCTTCAGGAGCTCGAAGGAAACCATGAGTAACGAATCTCTCATTACCCTAGAACGGAAGACAAAAGAGACCCAGATCAAAGTTTCTCTTCGCGAAGCTCCTGAGGCTACCCCGGAGCTTTCCATAGACACGCCGGTCCCCTTCTTCAACCACATGCTCCAGGCGATGCTTTTTCATGGCGGCTTTGCGGGATCCATCACGGGGCGCGGCGACGTTGAAGTCGATCCGCACCACCTGGTGGAGGATGTGGGCCTGGTTATCGGAGACGCCCTCCTGGAACTCCAGGAGCGACGGGGCACGGTGGCTCGATTCGGACACGCCGTGGTACCGATGGACGACGCCCTGGCAGAGGTGACCGTGGACGCCTGCAAGCGCCCCTACCTCGTATACAGAGCTACTTTTCCTCAGAGCCATGCGGGTGCTTTCGATGTGAGTCTCGCCCGAGAGTTCTTTCAGGGACTGGTTTCCAGGGCTCGGATCAATCTGCATATGGAATCTCGCTACGGGGAGAACAGTCACCACATGGTGGAAGCACTCTTCAAAGCGTGCGGCCGGGCCCTTGGAACCGCCTACGCCGCGGCTTCCGGCGGAGTACCCTCCACCAAAGGGAGCCTCTAGTTCCGTTGAGTTAGGACGAATGCCCGACTATAATGCAACGAAAGATATCCCCTCTTCCGAGGGGTTTCTCAAAGTCTCCGGAACACCAACGCTTGATCGTGCGCAACGCACGGCGCTGATTCGGAAAGGAAACGAGCTGTTCAACAACAATCAAGTTCTTGCGGCGAAGCGAGTCTTTATAACGACCCGCTACTCCGACGGCCTGATCCGTCTCGGAGACTACTATCAGAAGCAGAAGCAACCCCTGGAGGCGTTTCGTATGTACTGGCTGGCGGGAGAAACGAAGCGAAAAGGGGAAATGGTGGAGAAGATGGCCCTGGTGGTAAGACACTGGCT
>CAYZHV010000048.1:0-20121 GCA_964478055.1 uncultured Spirochaetaceae bacterium
CCCTCAGATCGTCCGAATCTGCCAGGGAGAGTGCCTCCGGCAGGCTGTCCCCTTCGATTTGGAGCACCGCCAGGTCCGTAAAGGGATCACTACCAACCACCGACGCCTCGTAGACATCGCCATTGGAGAGGGAAACATTAATGGATTGGGCGTTCTGGACCACGTGGTAGTTAGTGACAACCCTACCGGAGTCATCATAAATGAATCCTGACCCCGCTCCCTCCTGTGGCATAGGCTGATTGAATACTCCCGGGCTCATGACCTGGGAGGTTATGTTGACCACGGCCTCGCTGCTATCGGCGTAGACCGACTCAACCTGACTCTGCAGTTGCTCAACAGAGACGCGCGTGTCGTCGCCGCTCTCGGAGCCGTTGCTTTCCCGTTCTTCCTGTTGCTGGCTGTTTTCGGACCCCTGGCCTGCGGAGGATTCCGCTTCGGTTTGGCCGGCGCCGCATCCAACAAAGAGGAGGGCTAGGACGATGAGCAGAAGTGCCCATTTTTCTCCATGTTTGAACATTGTGTCCTCCTTCTGTTCCAACCTACTCATACCGGAACTAAAGGGGAAAGCCGCTGCGCCTATCCTAAGAGCGAGGAAGGCGACCTGGGGCTATCAGGGCTCCGGCGGGCGCCAGACAACTGCCAGACGTCCCGGAAAGAGAGAACACACCTCCGTTTCCTGGGAAAGCCCGGAGGTTGCAACCATTTCCTCCAGCTCTCGCCGAAGAAAGCCGCGCCGAATAGAGAGTCTGCCGTCGTAGAAGGCAAAGCTATTTCGAAAGAAGAGAGATGCAAGAAGCGAGTAGCCGAGGTAGGAGAGGCGGGAGCGCTTCAGGTCGTTGAGAACGACGCCGTAGCGCGCGAACTCCCGAAGGATGGGCAGTAGATTTAGGATCTCGGAGTTTTCCAAGTGGTGTAGAAAATGGTTGGCGAAGATGTAGTCCACCGGCCCGACCCGGGGAAGCTCCTCCGCAGAAGCCTCCAGAACCTTGAGGTTCGGCTTTGCGGCTACCCTCCGCCGGGCGTAGGCTGCGATCCGTGGATCTGAGTCGAGGCAGATCACCTGGGCCGATGCGCCCCCGCGGCCGGCGGCGCCAACCAGCCACTCGGCGATGTCACACCCCCCGGCCCCGAGGTCGAGGACAGTGTAGCTGGTAAGGCCACGACGGGCGGCGTCATCGAGAATGTGCCGCCTCAGGAGGGTTCGTGAACGGCTCAGGAGGCGGTTAATCGGGCCGAACTGCCGTACCGTAGCGAGGAGGTCCGCCTCGTCCGCCGCAGGGTCGTCCATGAGCTCCTTCTCAGTGGCACGCTCATTCCAGCGGCCCTTCACTGCAGCTGCTTCTCCATGTGCGCCGCCTCCAGGGTGAGCCCGGGGCCAAAGGCGGTGGCAAAGATGTTTCCCTGACGCTCGTCTTCGAGAATGCGCTGGAGGACAAACATTATTGTGGCGGAGCTCATGTTTCCGTACTCCCGGAGGACCTCGTAGGAGGGGGCAAAAGCGGACTGGTCCAATCCCAGGGTCGCGGCGGTTTTGTCCAGGATCGCCCGCCCCCCGGGGTGGATCGCCCAGATTTCCACGGCATCCCGGCTGAGGCCGGAGCTCTCCATAGCGGCATCGATCAGATCTGCGATGTTGCGCTCGATAATCCGAGGCACGTAGACGGACAACTTCATGTCGAAGCCGTTCTGCCCGATGCTCCAGGCCATGTCTTCCTCACTCTCCGGGGCGGTCCTCGTGGCGAAGTGGCGAAAGGCGATGCGGGCACCTCCTGAGTCCCCGGGATCCGAAGAGACAAGCGCCGCCGAGACGCCGTCGGAAAAGAGCGCGTTCGCCACAATGACGTCCACGTCCTCCTTTTGCTGCAGGTGGACGGAGCAGAGCTCCACATTTACCACGAGCACCTTTGCCCCGGGGTCCGCGCGGCAAATGGAGTCGGCGAGCTTCATTGCGGGAAAGGCGGCGTAGCACCCCATAAAACCGAGGTGAAAGCGGTGGAGATCCTGACTCAAGGGCAGCTCCTTGGCCAGATAGAAGTCGAAGCCCGGGGCGGAGAAGCCGGTGCAACTCACCGTGATCAGGTGTGTGATCTTCTCCTGCACTCCCTGAAACCGCTCGAGAAGTCCGCGACTCGCTTTCAGAGCAAGCCGTTGCGCTTCGGGGATAAAGAGGTCGTTTCGCTCTTTGGTTGTCGGCTCTGGCTTCAGGTCCTCGCTCTTCGGATAGAAGGTGTACTCCGAAGGGTCCTTGCCGTAGTCACCGATGACTGTATGACGTTTCTCTATTGCCGAGCCGGGGTAAATGCGGTCTATCATTCGAAGGGACTTTGGCTTTCCCTCGTAGAGCTTCCGCATGAACTGGTGTGCGAACTCCTGGGTATATGCGTGTTCGGGTACCGCCGTTTCTATACCGTGGAGGTAAACTTCAGTTGACCTTGCCATACGCAAACAGTACGGTTTAGCGACCGAGGCGACAACAGAAATCTGGAGATAATGTGGACAGGATTTTCAGGGAGCGACTGAAGGATTACGACCTCACCGACGCAGGGAGCAAGCGGGAGTACAATAGACGCCTCTTTGCGGTCGTCGCCGGTCGTTACGACGCGGTGACCTCCGTACTCTCCTTCGGACGGGACCGAAACTGGAAGCGCTATCTCGTGGACGCCCTCCCCAGGGAGGGCGTCACCGATGCCCTTGATCTCGCCTGCGGAACCGGCGACCTCACCTACGCCGTGGCCGCCCACGCCCCCAGGGCTCGGGTAACCGGATTGGACCTCACCCCAGAGATGATCCGCCGGGCCCGGAGGCTCTGGCGCAGCTATGAGTCGCGGATCGCCTTCGAGATCGGCGATATGAGCGCGCTGCCCTATGAAGCCGAGCGCTTCGATATCGTCACCGGTGGCTACGCGTTGCGAAACGCCCCGGATTTGGACGCATCCATCAACGAGATCCATCGAGTCCTCCGTCCAGGGGGCTGCCTCGCCATCCTCGACTTTTCCCACGCCGACTCCAGAGGGATCGCCACGGTGCAAATCGGCCTCCTTCGCCTCTGGGGTCGCATCTGGGGGAAGCTCCTACACGACAATCCGGAAGTATACGGCTATATCAGCGAGAGCCTCAGGCGATTTCCCTCGAGAAAGGGGTTGGAAGAGAAGCTCCGAAAGGCCGGATTCTACCGCGTGCGGAGCCGCACCTTTTTTCTCGGCCTTATTGCCGTGACCTTTGGGAGGAAATGAGAGAAGGTGGTTTCTCCTGGATGACCGGGATCCAGGGGCTGGTTGGATCCACGGGCCGGCTAATTCCACGGGCCGGCTAATTCCACGGGCTGCGACGGTGCGGGGAGGCGAGCATGGCGAAGTGCTCCATAATTCGCTCCCCTCGCCTACCGGAAACCGCCGCGGGAATGAGCGCTTCCCGCAGGGCGGAGGCGAGCCACCCTTCGCCGGTGCCGATCTTCATGCCGAGGATCGAGCGACGAGCGGCTACCCGAAAAGCGCGGCGGCGTCGCTTCTCGTAGGCCCGCGCAAGCTCCCGCAGCCGCCGGGGCTCGTCGAGGGCGCGCAGCAGGAGATCCGATAGGTGCTCGGCGTCCCCGAGGCCGACATTCATCCCCTGCCCCCCTATCGGCGGCATTAGGTGCGCCGCGTCCCCGGCGAGAAAGATCGGTGGCGCCCCCCAGGTCGAGGCGGTTCGCCGCTCGGTGCGAAAACTGCTGCGCCAGAGCTCCCGGGAATCCGCAAGCTCCAGGCCAGTCCGGGCGGCCACCGCCTCCTGCACGAGCCCCTCCGGCGGTTCGGGGAGATACCCGTGGGTCTGAGCGATCCACCGCCGGATGCCGCCGGGTAGCGGAAAGGACTCCACGGACCCCCGGGAGGTGAACCAGAGGTGCGCAGTCTCTCCAAGCGCCGTCTCGTCAGCGATATCCGCCATGACGAAGGTGTCCGAGAGCTCTCGGCCGGACCAGTTGGAACCCATCGACTCTCGGATCGTGCTGTACTTGCCGTCGCAGCCGCAGAGATAGCACCCCCTAAAGGTCACCTCCGTCCCCCCAACAGCCCGGAGGCGCACGCCATCGTGATCGGCGACGCAGTGGGTAACTCTATAGCCCCGGAGAAGCCGGACCGAGGAAAGCCGCTCCACCTCTCGAAGCAGGATCTCTTCGGTCTCTCGTTGCGGAAGGGAGAGTATGAACTGAAAGCGCGTGTCCAGAGCTTCAAAGCCGACTCGGGCAATTTCGCCCCGGTCACCGTGGATCGCTGCGTTGCGAACCTGAACGCCCGCCTTCGCGAGCTCATCGGCAACACCGTAGCGGTCAAAGATCTCCAGGGAGGCGGGGGTGATCCCGATGGCTCGGGATGTCTCCCGTAGCTCGGTTCGCTGCTCTACAACCAACGCCTCAACTCCGGCTCTGCCCAGGGCGAGGGCGACTGTGAGTCCCACGGGCCCTGCTCCGACAACGACTACCTTCGCCTGCGCTTGCTCGGGATCAGTCGAGTAGAGCTCTCGCATCCTCCAGGGTCCTCCGTCCCCGCAGGTCACCGGCTCCGGCCTCTTCGATGCCCGCGATTACCATGGTGAGAAGCTCCTCGGCCTCTTCTTCGTCGGACTGATCAGGAAGCTCCACACTCCCTTCATAGAACTTCGCCCGTTCGAACTGATCCTCCGCGGCTGCTCGCTCTTCCTGCATGCCGGGCTGCCTCCGTTCCCGGCGTCCGGCGGACCAACCCCGGGCAAGCAGGTGCTCGGCTAGCTTTACGTAGTAGTCCCAGTAGCGCACCGAGACCTCTCCAGCGCTGTAGGCGGCCTCGTGGAGCGCCACGGATTTTCGCGAAAAGGAGACGGCGGCGGCACTGTCCCCAAAGGAGATCGGAAAGCCCGGGACGCGGTGGTAGAGCTGCCCCGCCACATAGTAGGGATTGCTGTACTCCGGATCCGCCGCTATGGAGAGCTCGAGATCCTCTTGGAGGTCATCCGCCATAAACAGGGCGTTTAGCACCCCTTTGAGCTCCCCCCGCTTTGCCCGGGCCGCACCACGCCAGAAGTACGCCTGCGCCGGGGCGTTGGGCTCCGCGGCGGAGATCGCCTCGTCCGCCAGGGTTTGAATCTCCTCGAGGCGACTCATCGCCTCATCCTCCGAGAACTCTCCTGCGTAGAGGCCGAGGTCCACCCGGCTGAATCGCGCCCTCGCCTCCCGCCAGAGCAAATCCGCCCGCTCCTCGTCGCCGCCAGGCTCGAGCTCTGCGACTCGCTCCAGAACAGCATTGTGTCGGTCCTGATCGTGAAGGCGGTCTATTGCGTCCCAGGTACTCTGGCTGATTTGTCCCACGGCGACCGCTCCCCCCAGGAGCAAGAGTAAGAGTACGGTAATGTTTCTCATTGCACGCCAAAAGGTACGTTATCGAAGGCCGGCCCGTCAGCAAAACTTGGCCGGGAGGTCGAAGCTTTGACAGAGGACAGTGTCGCGGAGGAAACATAAAGAGGGCCCGGAGGGCAAATGCCAACCGGGCCCGAAATTGACGCTAAGAGTGCGCCTTAGTCGTAGAGAAGAGGAGCGATGTCGGGATCGTCCATGTTCTCAGCGTTGTAGAACTTGGCGCCAGTGTCGACGTCGGAAACCGACTCGCCCTGAGCGGCGCGGTATGCAAGCTCAACAGCCTTGTAGCCGATCTGGTAGGGGTCCTGGGTAATGGAACCGAGGAAGTAGCCCTGGCGAACGGCGTTCTTCTGAGCTTCGCCGGCGTCAAAACCGACAACCACGACCTGGTCGTAGGTGGTATCCAGCTCGGAGCCGTCGTTGGTAGCAGCAAGAACACCGACTACGGTACCTTCGTTGGAAGCGAAGATGCCGCGAATGTTGTCGTCCTCAATCCGCTGGAAGACGGCGTTGGCCGAAGCCACGACGTCCTGAGTCCGGGGAGATGCAGGGACGATCATGTCGATAATGACCGCGGGGTTGTTGCTCTGGGGGCTGTCATCAGCCACGTAGGCGGGGTTGCCCTGGACACGAATCATGTCTCGGGAGAGCCCGGCGTCTACGAGGAGCTCGACCATGCGATCCCGGAAACCGAAACCACGGAAGGTAACGGACTGGCTGGTAGCGTCCTGGCTAAGCACAACAATGGTAACCGGGTTCGACGGGGAAACGTTGCTGACGTCATCAGAAATCACGTCGAACATACGCTCGGCGGCGATACCGGCTGCCGCAGCGTTGTCAGTGGACGCGTTCGCGTAGATAGCGCCTTCCGGGGCGTTGGGTACACCGGAGTCAAAGCCGATGATCGGAATGTCCTGCCGCATGGCAGTTCGAATCTGGTCCAGAACCGACTGAGTGTCGAGAGCGGCGAGAGCGATCGCGTCGGGGCCCTCGGCGAGAGCGTTCTGGAGCATCTGAACCTGCTCCTGGATCGCTGCCTCAGAGGTGGGGCCTTCAAAGACCATATCCACGCCAAACTCCTCCGCTGCATCTTCCGCACCGGACATTACGGTCTGCCAGAACTGGTGCTGGAAACCCTTGGAAATAACGGGGATGTACATCTCACCGTCTTCTTCGCCCTGACCACCGGCAAAGACCGGAAGGGCCGCGGCCATCAGGACCGTCACCATAACCAGTACAGCAAGTACTCGTCTTGATGTCTTCATAAAAACCTCCTTAGGAGTCTTATCTATGGAAACAACGTTTCCATTTGCTTACTTCTTCTCACTGTCCCTTTCGTGCTGGGACTGTTTGATCATTTCCTGGATCTTTCGATCCGATTCCCGCTCCTCCCGGTGGAGCCTCGCCTGTTCTTCTTTCTCTTCGTGCTTCTTCTTGGCGTAGGTCTCCTTGAGCTCTTTCTTGGCATCCTGAATCTGCTGCTTCAGGTCGTCAACCGCCTCGGACTTTCCTGCGGACTTTGCTTCCTCGAGCTGAGACTGGAGCTCCGCGATCTTCTCCTTCATCTCCTCCCGGTACTGGTCCGCGGGGCTGAGAACCTTTACCTCCGAGGCTTTCCTCATCCGGTACATATCGAGGAGGACCGCACCGATGACGACGACGCCCGTGAAAAAGTTCTGGTACTGCGACTGCAGGTCCATCGCCGGAAGACCCACGTTGAGTACAGACATGATGAGCACACCGATCAGGGTGCCGAAGACGGTGCCGATACCACCGGAAAGGGAGGTACCACCGATAACCGCGCCGGCGATGGCGAGGAGCTCGAAGCCCTGTCCCGCCGCGGGAAGTACCGTGGTGTACAAGGCGGCATAGGCGATCCCGCCGATACCGGCGTATGTGCCGGCGACCACGTACGCGGACATCTCCCACCGCTCAACCTTAACGCCCGAGAGACGAGCAGCCTCTTTATTGCTGCCGATTGCGTAGATGTAGCGCCCCATTTTGGTCTTTGTGAGGATGAGGTGCGAGATCGCAACCACCAGGAGTAAGACGATGGCTCCTGTGGGAATGGATAAGCCGTCCTCGCTAACGTACTTGAATATCTGCTTGTACCATCCGTCCTCTACCGCTCTGGTCGGGAAAGTAGCACTCTGGACGTTCGAAACAATCGCTCCAAGGCCCATGCTGATCATCATGGTACCGAGGGTAACGATAAAGGGAGGCATGCCGACCCGAGAGACCATGATCCCGTTAAAGTAGCCGAAGAGAATTCCAATCAGAATGATGAAAAGCAGACTCGCTTCGATCGACCAGCCCCAGGTCTTGTACGCCGTCCCACCGATAATTGCCGCCGCCATCATTACCGTGCCAACCGAGAGGTCTATCCCCCCGGTAATAATGACGAAGGTTACTCCGATGGAGATGAATCCAATGTAATAGGACGCGTCGATGATATTGACCAGAGTCACATAGGAGAAAAAGTTCCGTCCGAAAATACCAAAAAAGAGGTAGAGAATTATGAGGGCCGCCGGGGCGAGAAGCGCTTTGAGCCCTTTCTCTTTGAATCTCTGAAACGAACCCTTGCCAAGTACTGATCTCATTACTGTGTTAACCTCGCACCAATGTTTCTTCTACTCGCATTGTCGCATACTCCATCACCTTCTCCTGGGTCGCCTCGCTGATATCCAGCTCACCGGTGACCCGGCCCTCGCACATGACGATAATTCGGTCGCTCATGCGCAGGATTTCAGGAAGCTCCGAGGAGATCATCATAATCGCCTTGCCTTGGGAGGCGAGCTCAGTCATGAGAGAGTAGATCTCACTCTTGGCACCTACATCGATACCGCGAGTGGGTTCGTCGAATATGAGAATGTCGCTGTTTCTAATAAGCCACTTGGCAAGAACCACCTTCTGCTGGTTACCACCAGAGAGGTTTCGCACCAGCTGGTCCACTGTAGGCGTCTTGATGTTCAGTTTTTCGACGTACTCTTCTGCGACCTCGGTGACCGCGTCGTACCTCACAAAAGGGCCCAGATCAAACCGATCTAGCGTGGCGAGCACCAGATTGTCCTTAACTGTCAGGCCGAGGGCAACTCCGAAACGCTTTCGGTCCTCCGAGAGATACCCTATCCCGCGGTTCACAGCGTCCGCCGGAGAGCGAATCGCCGCGGGATCGCCGTTTACCTCAATGACACCGCTCTGAATCTCCTCGGCGCCGAAAATGGCCCGGGCGGTCTCGGTCCGGCCCGCGCCGATCAGGCCGGCAAAGCCGAGTATCTCGCCCCGCCGCAGCTCGAAGCTCACATCCCGCACCAGCGGCCCCGCATAGAGGTTCTTGACCCGGAGCACCACCTCGGCATCTTCCGGTACGGCACTCTCCGTCTTCGGCTCCTCGTAAATGACCCGACCTACCATCATGTTAATGATTTCCTGCTTGTCGATCTCATTTACCTTCTTGGTCCCGACGAGCTCACCGTCCCGCATCACACTTACGCGGTCAGCAATCTGGTGTATCTCTTCGAGCCGGTGGGAGATGTGAATCATCCCCACGCCCCGGCTACGGAGATCCCGCATAATGTTGAAGAGCTCATTGATTTCCGTGTTTGTCAACGCCGCAGTAGGCTCATCAAGAATCAACACCTGAAGATTATGGGAAACCGCCTTGGCGATCTCGACCATCTGCTGTCGTCCCACACTCAGCGTTCCGAGGGTTTCAGTGGGATCGATCTTCATATTGAGCCGCTTGAAGAGCTCCGCGGCTCGAAGGTTCTGCGCCTTCTCATCGAGTAAGACGCCGTTCTCCTGCATTGACTCCCGGCCAATGAAGATATTCTGGGCCACCGTCAGGTGGTCCATCATATTGAGCTCTTGGTGGATAATTCCGATGCCCAGGTCCATGGCGTGCTTTGGAGAGCGGGGATTGAAGAACTGCCCCATGTAATAAATCTCACCAAAATCCGCATCATGAATACCGGTGAGAATCTTCATAAGCGTGGACTTACCCGCACCATTCTCACCGACCAGGGCGTGAATTTCGCCTGGCTTGAGCTCGAAATCTACCGATTTGAGGGCGTGAACCCCCGAAAAGCGTTTATCTATACCTCGTACCGATAGGAGTTGATCAACTGCCATCAGTCCTCCCTCTGTCTGATAGAATATGGTCCCACGGCTTTTCCCTGCCGTAAATCGAGAATCGTCCACGGATAGGTCGTAATCGTATGATCGGTGGAAGATATTTCATCGCTGATCCTCCATCTACCGGCTCTCGACGATGGGAAAGAGGAGTTTCTGGTTCTCTTCGGTGAAAATCTCATCTTTCCGAACCAGGACCGAGTCGGTGTAAATGAC
Source organism: uncultured Spirochaetaceae bacterium (assembly GCA_964478055.1). Taxonomy (GTDB): domain Bacteria; phylum Spirochaetota; class Spirochaetia; order DSM-27196; family Alkalispirochaetaceae; genus CAYZHV01. The sequence goes on from CAYZHV010000048.1 coordinate 9,719, forward strand.
CGGCTCCACCTTTCTGCCTCGGAGGGCCTCGACGACGGTGCGAATGCCGAGATATCCCATATTAAAGGGACGTTGCACCACCAAGGCCCGAACAATCCCCTCCTCGAGAAACCGAATCTCCTCCTTTGAGTTGTCAAACCCAACGAGACTGATCCGATCATATACCCCGAGATCTTTAAGCGCCCGTCCAACTCCTACGGTGGAGTTCTCGTTCAAAGCGACAACACCACCAAGATTCGGATACTTCTCTACCAGCTCCTGGGTAATGTTATACGCCCGTTCCGGTTCGTTCTCGGAATAAAAGGTACCGAGAATCAGCCGCTCATCTCTATGCGCCAGAGCGTTCCGGACGCCCTTTTCTCGGTCGATAGCGGTGGCGACTTCCGGTATGTGGGAGACGATCGCGATAGGCCGGTTCTCCTCGACCAGTCCATCAATCTCCCTGCCCGCCTTCTGCCCGGCCTCCACATTGTCCGTGGCAACAAAGCTCACCGGCACGTCGCTGTTGAGGGCGGAGTCGAGAGTAACGATCGTTATGCCCTGCGCCGCGGCCTGCTCCGCCAGGGGCACCAGGCGGTTGAAATCCGAGGCCGCCAGGAGAATGGCGTCGGGCGACTGGGCTATGACGTTGGAAAGAATCTCGATCTGACGATCGATATCCTTTTCCCAGCGCGGGCCGACGATCGCAGGGTCAACGTTGTACTCCGTTGCCGCCTCGCGAATTCCGGCCCGAACGATCTGCCAGAACTCCATGTGCGGTCCCACCGTCTTGAGGACCACGATAACCCGCTCTCCACCGGGGGGCTCGACTACCGAGCGAACCGCCGGAGGGAGGTAGACACCTATGGCAACAACCACGGCCACGAGCATTCCGAAAAGCAGAAGTCGACGTCTCTCAGCCTTCACGCTTCTCCCCCCGCCCGGTTGTTGTGGTGATCTCCATTCGTCGAGACGACTGGCAATCGGACTTCCACAACGGTGCCACCATCTGCGGAGCTTTCATTGACCCGAAATCGTAGTCCGTATTCCTCACCGAAGTAAAGACGAATTCGCTCATGAACGTTGCCAATGCCGACCTTTGTGCGCCGCCGGGGAAGCCTACGATAACGCTCAGGGAGGCCCTCCGCGGTAGCTTTTGTTGTGCCTCCGGAGACCCCTAAGGCTATTTCCGTGGAGTCCTTCGACTCCCCTATCTGAGCGCTTCTTTTCAGAATTCTTTCCATATGACTCGGGTCCGACCCGACACCGTCATCGCTTACAAGGAGAAGTATGTCCTCTCCCTCCTGCCGTCCTTGGACCGTGACGCAGCCTCCCCCGTCCTTGTTCTTGATCCCGTGATAGATGGCGTTTTCCACCAGAGGCTGGAGAATAACCTTCGGCACCAGGAGGTCCTGAATTGAGCTGTCCACCTCTATGGAGAAGTCGAGCATATCCTTGTAGCGCATTTTCTGGATGGTCAGGTAGTTACGAATATGCTGAATCTCATCCCTGATACTCACCAGCTCGTCCCCCCGGCTGATTGAGAGCCTGAGCAGTCGGGCAAGGGCGGCAACCATCTTGACCACCTGGGAGTACTGCTTTGCCTCGGCCATCCAGATAATGGAGTCCAGGGTGTTGTAGAGAAAATGAGGTGTAATCTGGTTCTGCAGAGCCAGGAGTTCACTCTTGCGCTTCTCCTCCTGCTCCTCGGCGTTTCGTCGCACCAACTCCTTAATGCGGGCAATCATAATGTTGAAATCCTTCGCCAGCTCACCGATCTCGTTGTTACCGCTCACATCAACGGAAATGTCGAAGTTTCCCTGCTCCACTGCTCGCATGGAGGAGCGGAGCCGCAGAATAGGCTTGGAGAGGTGGTGGGAGATGAGAATCGCCACCAAGATGGCGAGGACGATGCAGAGGAGAGTCCAGTAAAAATAGTAGCGCTGGATGGTGGGGCGGTTCTTTACGAGCTCTCCAACGTAGTTGACCCCGACGGTACGCCAGCCAGTCCGGTTGGAGGTACTCACCGTGTAGATTCTCTCCCCTTTCTCGTCGGAGACGACAAAGGAGCCGTCCCGCTGTTCCAGAACTCGATCGATGTACTCTCTCTCGAGATCGCTGTAGATGAGCTCTTGCCGAGGGTGGTAGACGATGCTTCCGTCGGAGGCGACTATGAAGAGGTACCCTTTGTCCCCGAGACTGATCCTGCTCACGAGTTGACTAATGACGGAAAAATTGAGGTCAACCAGCATGACCCCGTGATCAATGCCGGTGAGGGGATCGTTGATCGTCCTGCTGAGTGTAATAACCCATCGATACTCCCCCTCCACCACGTTCTGCACGTGAGACGAGGAGATCACAGTATTGCCACTCTCCTCCCTCGCCCGCTGATACCATCGCTGGTTGGGAATCTCGGCTACTGATCGCAGCTCGAGTCCCGGGTCCTGGGTCAGAACCTCTCCGTTGTCTCCGGCGATGAGGATCAGAGAAATGTCACTTCTGGTTCCGGCTATGGAAGTGAGAAAAGCGCTAATGCGACCACGGTAGAGCTCCCGGTCCTCAGGAGGAATGGTATTGGTGAAGAATCGCTGGACTTGATCGTTGAGTTGCACCACCTCAGCCACGTTCTCCATGTGGTCGACGTAGGAGTCGATATTGGCCTGAACCTGGTCGATGAGCTGCTCGGTGTACGCTCGGGAGTTCTCCTCCACCGCCTCCCGGGTAAAGGTGTAGGAAATGATCGCCATTACCAAGGCCGTGCCGAAGACGAGAGCCGCGAAGGCGAGAGCTATTGTGGTCTGGATTTTCCTCGACGGCTGCTTCATTGTCTTGCCGGCCGCCAGGAGAGCTCCCGAAACTCCGTGGGGCTCTGCCCAGTCTGCTTCTTGAAGGTAAGGCTGAAGTAGTGGGCGTCCCGAAAGCCAACGGCCTCGGCCACCTCGTAGATCTTCCTATCCTCTGAGCTCAAGAGCATTTTGGCTCGTTCCATGCGTACCGTCGTCAGATACTCCACCAGGGTCATTCCGCAGTGCGCCTTGAAAATGGAACTCAGGTAGCTCTTGCTCACCGCAAGAGCACTGCACACTTTCTGGAGAGATAGATCAGGCTCCATGTAGTGGTCCCGGATATACTCCTCCGCCTCCACTGCCTTGAGCCTCGAGTGTTTCTGACGTCGCCCCTCGAGAAGGTGCCGGGCTCCTTCGACCAGCTCCACGAACCACCGTTCGATCTCCTCGAGGGTCTTGAAACTGGTGAGTTGCCTAAAGGGATTGCTACCGATTGACGGCACGAGCCTATACTCCAGACCGATGGCGTCAAAGGCGGAAATCGTGTCGCCGAGGAGTTGGTGCATAACCACGTGGCAGTGATCCATATCCTCACCTTTCCATCTCAGGGAGCTTACCACCTCCCTAAGTGCCGAGACCGCCTCCTGGGAGAATCCCGCCTTGATCGCCTGGATGTACCGCCACCTCGGCTCGGACTCCGTGGCGGAGGGTGGCGCGGTCCCGCCCCGCACTTGCTGAATCGTAATAATCTGGTTTCCACCGAGAACGAAGCGATGCTCCAGAGCTGTTCTAGCCTCGGCGTAGGAACGTGGCAGAGATCTCAGCCCGGAAGCGCTCTCTCCGATACCCACGGTAATCGTTCGATGGAGCTCCCGTTGCGCCCGCTCGGCGATCTTCTCCGCCGTTTCAAGGGCCCGAAGAAGAGCCTCCCCCCGGCCCTCCACGGAGACGATGGCTACCGCTTCCTCCCCGGGGGTAGAAAAGGAGACCATACCCCGCCCCTCTCCAGTCACCTCGCTCAGTATGTTCTGGAGAGCCAGACCGGATAGATGCTCATCCGCACTCTCCTCGGAGAGAGAAGGATCGAGATCACAGATAATCGCGACATAGTTGGGTCCGGGCAATTCCAGCTCGAGAAGCTCCAGAGTCTGCCTGGTATCGCCCCCCTGTGCCTGGGGCCCGGAGCTTACCAGCCGATTGAGGAACCGCTCCCGATACACCGGAAGACTCGCCCGCAACTGCTCCTGCAACCGCTCGAGCCTCCGCCGCTGGTCCCGCTCTCCGTCAAGCTGCTTCCGAAGCTCCTCGAGCATCTCGGTGAGCTCCTCGGCGGTAATTGGCTTTAGAAGAAAATCGTGGACCTTGAGTTTAACCGCCTCCTGGGCGTATTCAAACTCATCATACCCGGTAAGGAGTATCGTCTTGGTGCCGGGAAGCTGCTCGCCGATGGCGCCGGCGAGCTCTAAACCATCCACAAAGGGCATGCAGATGTCGGTAATGACCACGTCAGGCCTCAGGCGGGAGGCCGCCTCCAAACCCTCTCGACCATCCCGGCACGCCGCGACGAGCTCAAAACCGAGGGCGTCCCAGTCAATACTCGCGGAAATTCCTTCTCGAACGACCTGCTCGTCGTCAATGATCAGAATTCGATACATGCTACTGCTCGACGTTATACCACAACTCGCGGTTCCCCGGACAGGGTCATCCGACTGTCCCAGCTACCCTAGAGCTCGCTCAAGCGTGCTCGGCGTAGCTAGTTGCGATCCGCGCCGCAACCCGAGCGTTGTTCTTTACCAGGGCGATATTCGCCTTGAGGCTCTCTCCACCGGTGAGCTCGACGATGCGGGACAAGAGGAATGGCGTTACCTCCTTGCCCTGAATACCCTGAGTACGAGCGTCCTCCAGGGCCCTTTCGATCACCTCTTCCATGTAGCCGAACTCCAGCTGCTCCGCCTCAGGAATCGGGTTCGCCACCAGGACCCCGCCGGTCAAGCCGAACTCCCATTTCGCCCTGAGGATCTCGGCGACCTCCCCAGGCCCGTCCACCCGCTGAGGCAGCTTTTCCCCGCTCTCCCTGCTGTAGAAGGCGGGGAACTCCTCGGTGCCGTAGCCGAGAACCGGCACGCCCATCGTCTCCAGGTATTCGAGGGTCTTGGGAATGTCGAGGATCGCCTTGACCCCCGCACTCACCACGGCGACGTTGGTTCGGGCGAACTCCTGCAGGTCCGCAGAAACGTCCATGCTGCTCTCCACGCCGCGGTGGACCCCTCCGGTCCCGCCGGTGGCAAAGAGAGCGATGCCCGCACGTTCCGCCCCGATCATCGTGGTAGCTACCGTTGTGGCGGCGGTAAGCCTCCTTGCCATTGCCAGAGGCACGTCCCGCCGGCTCGCCTTGATCACCGACTCACCGTGGCCGAGGCGCTCGAGCTCCGCCTCTCCGAGACCGATGTGAAACACCCCGTCGATAATGGCAATCGTGGCAGGCACCGCTCCGGCGGCCCGTACAATCCCCTCCACCTCTCGGGCGGTCTCCACATTCTGCGGGTAGGGCATGCCGTGGGAGATGATAGTGGATTCGAGAGCCACCACGCCCGCGCCGCTCTCCAAGGCCTCTTTTACTTCTTCCTTTATCTGTAAAAACATCGCTTCACTTCCTCTTCAACGTTCTCCGGCGAAAGCTCCGGAGTAGTGGTCTCCGGAAGCCTCAGAATCAATCGTGCCGCGCCGATACCGTACTTTATCGCTTCTTCCATGGAGCCTCCCTCGTAAAGCCTTGCCACCAGCCCCGCCACGAAGGCGTCCCCGCTCCCGTCGTGGACGGCGACGTACACCCCCGACTCACCCGGATCGCCCCGTCGTACCCTGCTCACGTCGACCCCGGCAGCCTCGGTCATAGCGAGAAGGGAGTCCCCGAGAGGGCTATCTTCCACCGCTGAGAGCAGTGAGACCGGGAGCCCCAGGTATCCGAGGTTAGCAGCGATATTTCTCCCCACGCCCCCCGGAGCCAGGACGACTCGTCCAGGGTTTGATGTACCGGGGACAAGACGCCCCGAGAGGGGTACGGCGGTGAGGTCAGTATTACTCCCACCGAGCACTAGGATACGCTTCACTTCGGGGCGCATTCTACGGCTGCCCCGAGAGTTGTGCAATCCGTTGCAACCTCTGGAGACGACAGCTTACACTTCTATAGTATAGAGCAGACTCATGAGCGAGCGGATCTACCGGATCTCAGCGCCGACGGACCTCGATGCCGCCCACCTCTCTCAACTCCTGACAGTGCTCCACGAAGTGAGCTTCCGGCTTTCCACCAGCAAGTCCGTCGACGACCTCTGCCGAGAGGCGGTACTCCGAGCCCGGAAGCAGCTGGAGTTCGATCGCATCGGGATCTGGTTTTTCGACCCCCTGGACAAGGGGTTTCTCTGCGGCACCTACGGTGTGGACGAGACCGGGAACCTGCGAGACGAGCGTTCGAGCCGGGTCGCGGTGGACCGGGCACTCCTGCCAAGCCACTTCTTCGAGGACAAGGTCCCCTACCTTCTCTTCCGAAATCGAGCGGTCTTTGACGAGCAACACCGAAAGGTGGGGGTCGCGGACCTGGCAGTGGCGCCGATCTGGAACGGGCACACCTCCATGGGCACAGTCTCGGCGGACACCTTTCTCAAGGGAACTCCCCTGGACGAGGCGCACTGCCACATTCTCGCCCTCCTCGCCCGGAGCATCGGCCATTTGGCCACACTTATCGAGACGGAGCAGCGGCTTAGAGAGAGTCAGGGGCGGCTGGAGATCCTCGCCTCCCGGGACGGCCTTACAGGCGCTCTCAACCGGCGGACCGGTCTGGAACTCCTGGAACAGCAAATGAGTCACAATCGGAGGTTCGGCGGGACGCTCTCAATATGTTTCATAGACTTGGACGGCCTCAAGCGCGTCAATGACACCAAAGGGCACCAAATTGGAGACCGGTACATTCAACTGGTCAACGCACTCTTCGAAAAGACCCTCCGAGAATCCGACGTGGTCTGCAGAATGGGAGGAGACGAGTTCATGATTATCCTTCCCGGTAGTGGGGCCGCTGAGGCGGAGGCAGTGCTCGCGCGGGTTACCGTGCTCGCCCAAGGATCCCGGGAACTAATAGAAATCAAGGCGCCGCCCTACTTCAGCTACGGAATTGCCGAGCAAAACGGCGACACGCTTCGAGGGGATGAGCTGATACATCGGGCAGACGAGCGCATGTACACGCAGAAACGGGGCCACCGTGGCGACTCCGGAGTCTCGCCGATCCAGCACACTTAGACGAGGCACCTTCGGAAACCGTATTATGTGCAACGTGAGTTGGAGACTGGAACAGGAAATTCTCGCGGAAAATCAAAGACGAGCTCGCATCCTCGCACAGGTCGTCTTCGTCCTTCAAATACCGCTCATCGGGATCGATCTCTGGAGACTATCTACTAGTGTTCTGGACAGCCATCTCGGCTACCGATGGCTCATGTATCTTCATCTTCTTCTGGAAGTAATTCTCGGAGCCTTTCTTCTCTACCTCTGGCGGCAGAGACGACGGAATGACGGTGAACCCACTCCCATAAGCACTCTGGTGCTTACCACTGCAGTGGTGCTGGTCCTCTACATCGCCGGGGCAATCACGATGGTAGACCAGCTCATTCACGGTGAGATCACGGTCTATCTCCTGGCGGCGGCGGGAATCGCCATCACCATTTATCTACCGCTCCCCTTTTCTCTCGTGCTCTTCGGCTCGGGTTTCCTACTCTTTTCTCTTCTCATACCGCGCTTTCAGCCGGATCCCGATATTCTCACTGCCCACTACATCAACGTGACCCTCCTTTCCGCAATCGTCGTTGCGACGAACGTAACGCTCTACCGAAAGGCATCGAAAAACGTTCGCCAGATGCGTCTTATCGAGGAACAGAAGGATGAGCTGGGCCGCCTCGCCTGGGAGGACGAGCTCACGGGGCTGCCCAACCGGCGACTCGCGGACCTTCGCATAAGAGAAGAAATGGCCCGATTTCTACGGTACAAACGCCCCTTCGCCTTATGCATGGGCGATATTGACCGCTTCAAGAGAGTTAACGACGAGCACTCCCACGCCGTTGGGGATCAGGTTCTACGCACCATCGCGCACCTCCTTACCGGCCATCTCCGGGAGGTGGATTTGGTGGCGCGGTACGGCGGCGAGGAGTTTGTCTTTGTCATGCCAGAAACAACGGCCCCGGAGGCTACGGAGGTATGCGAAAAGCTAAGGGCGGGGATCGAAGCGTACGACTGGGATCAACTCGCACCGGGGCTCGAGGTTACGATGAGCTTTGGTGTGGCTGAGAGCAGCGGTATGAATGAAGCGAGCGAAACCCTCGCTCAGGCGGACAAGCGCCTCTACCAGGCAAAGAGGGCCGGGCGCAACGCAGTTCGAGGAACAGGACCCAGGGCATCCCGAGGACAGAAGAGCTAAGCAGATGTGGAACCAATCTCCCGAGGGCTCCTGGAAGGCGACCAACGGCGTTTCGCTTTCCGGGATCTCCGCGCGGCTGCAGAGCGAAAAAGGCGGAGCCAGCCGCAAAGTCTCCTCCGTGGTGGAAGATGACGGAAGCCGTATCGCGGGAAGGCATCGGGAGAGCTCCTTCGAACTCGACCTCAGGCCCCGGAGTCTCGGCGACGAGTCAATTGCACTGGAGCTCTCCGGCGAGGTGAGCAATCATTCGGACCAGCCGATTCGAATCAACCGTTTAAAAGTACGAATAGAAACGGTTGAGCTTCCCGGGGATCGAAAGATCCGAGACCGCCGCTTCTTCAAGAACGGCTACCAGAGCTGGTCCGAGACACGCTCCTTCGGTGGACGGGAGTCGGAGATGCGCTCCTGGCTCCCCACCATGATAGAGCTCCAGGACAATCCGAGAAACCTTCCGCCCCATCACGGCGGCCGGCGGAGAGGGAAATTTCGATCGGACTTTTTCGCCCTCCTCGGCGTCACCGGGGCGAGCACCCTGCTCTTTGGCCAAATAGAAGGATTCAACCAACTTGTCTACCTCCGATCGCGACTCAACAGGCTCCGCCGCCCCCCCTACGCCGAAATAATCTACGATTTTGGAGGGCAGTTGCTGCCGGGACACGCTGCAATCAGCCTGGATCCGGTCATCTTTCTCACCGACGGCAACGCCAATTCACTGCAGGAGCGTTTTTTTGACGAGCTTCGCCGGCGGCTGCTTGCCCGAGGACAGCGCTGGTCCCTAGGAGGTCGGGAGCGACCGCAGGTCACAGAGGCGAAGCGTCTGCTCTCGTTTGGGGATAGGGAGCTCCTTTCCGGCTGGGGAAGCTGGTACTACTACTACACCCGAGTCGGTATGGAAGACCTTCGCCGAAATCTCCGGCTGGCGAGGCGCGCCGGGGTTGCTTGGGATTACTTTGTCCTCGATGACGGCTACCAGGCACAGCTCGGGGATTGGCTGACGACAAATGAGAAGTTCCCCGAAGGGCTCGCCGCGGTTGCCGAGGAGATTCGCGCCCAGGGCTTTCTGCCGGGGATCTGGCTGGCGCCCTTCGTGGCGGGACGAGGGAGCTCAGTCTACCGAGAACACCGGAACTGGTTCGTTCGTCGCTACGGCCCGGTCCGGGCGGCATGGAACCCGCACTGGGGCAAGGACTCCCTCTACTACTCCCTGGACCTCACAAACCCCGAAGTGCAGGAGTACATTCACCAGGTCATATCGACCCTCACCGGGGAGTACGGCTTTCGGTTTCTCAAGCTCGACTTCCTCTACGGGGGCGCCGCCCAGGGCCGCTGCTACGACCAGAGATACAGCCCCGCGGAGCGACTGAAACTCGGATACGACCTTATTCGCGATGCCGCTGGGAACGACGTCGTGCTCCTCGGCTGCGGCTCTCCCCTCCCGCAGGCGGTGGGCCGGGTGGACGCCATGCGTGTGGGCCCAGATGTCGCTCCCTTCTGGTTCGACACGGTCCGATACTACCTCACCCGGGACCCTCACGCCGCGAGCACCTTCTTCGCCATTAGAAGCATGATAAACCGCTCCATTATGCATCGCCGCCTCTGGCTCAACGACCCCGACTGCCTCCTGCTGCGGGAGCGGGATATCCTCATGAGCGAGCCTGAGCGGTACTCCCTCGCCCACGCCGCGGTCCTTACCGGAGGACTTTTCTTTCTCTCGGATCGTCTAGATCTCATCTCCGAGAAAGGATGGGGCCGCATCAGGCGGCTTCAGGAGATCGCTCGGGCCTGCGCAAACCACTCAGTCACTCCCTTAAGACTCATGACCACTCCCGTACCTGAGACGGTCTACAACGGTGCGGGATACCTCGGAGTCTTCAACTTCCAGGAGGAGCGCAGGCCCGTGCAGATAGCCCTCGCCGGCTCTCTCGAAGACTTACTCCGAGATGCACAGAGCCTTCGGGACGTCTGGACCGGAGAGGAGTGGCACCTTCGGGATGCCCGGATAGATATGGGGGAGCTCGAGGCGCACGGGTCACGGCTCTTCTCGGTCATTTACAGCTCCGACACGCTCGATTGAAAGGACCTCGGTTTCGTGGGATCATTGGTGGGTATGGACACCGTCAAGGTTTTGCCTCCGGAGGCGATCGGCAGGGAGTTTATTCCGTCGGAGTACTTACCCCAGG
>CAYZHV010000049.1:0-19973 GCA_964478055.1 uncultured Spirochaetaceae bacterium
GAGAGAAAGAGTCTCTCTAATACATTCTAAGGAGGTGTACGTATGAGACGTACTCTTAAGAGAGCCGCAGTCCTGACGATGATTCTTCTGATCGGAATCGTCGGCGCATGGGCCAACGGATCGCAGGAAGAAGCTGGACAAAAAGAAGGGGTCGCCGCCGAGAACCCGGCGGACAACCCCTGGACAAATGGTGAAGACTTGTCCGGCACAACAGTAAACATCTTTGGGGCCTTTGTGGAACCGGGATCGGACTTTTTCCGGGAAAGCATGGACTATTTCGAGGAACAGACCGGAATCACGGTCAACTACACCGGTTCCGGAGACTTCGAGTCCCTCATCTCCGTCCGGGTTGAAGGAGGAGACCCTCCGGATATTGCGGCATTTCCGCAGCCCGGAGTTCTCCAGGACTTTGTCATGCGCGATGCCGTTGTCGATCTGAACCAGTGGTTCACGGAGGAGTATCTGCTGGAACACTACGATCAGAGTTGGCTCGATATCGCCACGATGGAGGGGATCATGGCCGGCGTCTGGTACCGCGCCAACGTAAAGAGCCTTGTCTGGTATCCGGTGCCGGAGTTTCAGGAAGCGGGATACGAAATCCCGGAGACCTGGGACGAGATGATGGAGCTCACCGAGCAGATGGCGGAGGACGGCAATACGCCGTGGTCAATCGGCATCGAGAGCTCCGGAGCTACGGGCTGGGTCGCCACGGACTGGCTCGAGGATATCATGCTCCGAACGGCTACCCCGGAAAAGTATGACCAATGGGTGGAAGGAGAGCTCGACTTCGACTCTCCGGAGGTTCGCCGCGCCATGAACATCATGGCTGAGATCTGGAAAAACGAGGACTACGTCCTCGGCGGCGTCAATTCCATTCTCACGGTCCCCTTTGGCGATGCCCCGAACCCGCTCTTTCGGGATCCCCCGCGCGCCTACCTGCACAGGCAGGCGAGCTTTATCACGGACTTCTTTCCCGAAGACGCTGTAGTGGGCGAAGATGTCGACTTCTTCTATCTGCCGCCGATCGATGAGGAAGAGGGGCGAGCCGTGCTCGGCGCAGGCGATATCTTCGCCGCCTTCGAGAACCGACCGGAAGTGGCAGCGGTTATGCGCTACCTCACAACGGGACGCTCGATCAAACCCTGGGTTGAATCCGGAGGGGTGGTGGCGCCGCACAAGGACGCCAAGCTCTCCTGGTATCCCACTGAGGCAAACCGGCGCTATGCGGAAATCCTGCAGAACGCCGACACCTTCCGCTTCGACGCTTCGGACATGATGCCCGGACAGGTCGGTGCGGGCGCCTTCTGGTCACAAATGGTTAGCTGGGTAAATGGACAGCCGATCGACGAGACCCTGGAGGCGATCGACGAGAGCTGGCCCGAAGAGGAGTAGCCCAAGGGCTCCCCGCCCCGAGCTCCGGGGCTGGGCAAAGTGAGACCAAACAACAGGCTCTCCGGGCTACCGGAGGGCCTTTTTCTTATCTCCCCTTTGGAAGGAGCATATCCACCTGAGACTGGAGCACCTTCCGTATAAAGGTATAGACTCGGCCTCTCACGAGGGATGAGACCGGCTCGTCGAACATAATGACGTAGGTGTAGCTTCCTTTGCTGCCGCGAAATCCCGCTATCTTCCCACTGACACTGGCAATAGTCCCCCAGAGGCGTAGCTGGATATCTTCTATCGGGGTACCGGTCTCGAAATTCTCAGGGAGCCGACACGCCACCCCTGCCACGCTCACATCCAGGAGCTCACCATCGATCCTCTGGCGACCCAAGTTGAAACCCATGCTCCCCTTCCCGGTGGGCACCTTTACGCGGACAAACTGTCTCCGGCCCCTCGCCTCCGCGGCCTCCAGAGTCTTGATGATGATCCGGGCGCTCTGCTCGAAGCCGATCTTGAGGGTAACGTAGCCGGCGGTAACGCCGATGTCGATGAGATACTTCTCCGCAAGCTGAGGATCCTGGTTGTAAGAGAGAACTCCGATCTCACAGCCGTGCTGCTCCCGAGTCTCCACCACATGGCGTATGAGCTTCTCCAGCTCATTCTCATCCATCTTCGCGTCGAGGTTGCAGAAGATGATGGAGTTGGGAAACTTCTTTATCACCGGCATCAGCGACCGGTGATCCTTGATAATGGCAGCCTCGTACTGCGCCGTGATCAGAAACTGAATCATCGAGTCCTCGATCACGCTGGGGGGATAGAGGAAGAACACCCGCCTTCCGCCGTGCCCAGTCTCAGAGGCCTTCGCCACCCTATCAGATGGCTGATTAACATCGCTCATTATGATCTCCTCCGTGAGAAGAGCACTCCCTCTCCGTTCGCCAGGCGAAGGGCGCCCTCGGCCTCGGGTCTCTCGAGCCCCGGGACTGCCAACGCCACCTTCCATCCTGTGGCGGCAAGACCAGGAACAGGGAGGTCCACCGGCGTCACCCGCCTCGGCGCACCTTCCATGTTTCCGACGTAGAGAAGCTCCTCACCCTCCCCCGGCTCCCGGCGCAGGGCGTAGAAGAGAATGCTCCCCTCCTCCGGAACGATGCGGCCGAAGTGCTCCCCCTCCTGCAGATCCCCGACGAGCCATGGACGTTGCTGACCAAACTGGCGCAGCCGCAGGTTGAAATCTGACCGTTCCTCATCGAGCTCTTCTTCATACTGCGGCACCCTACAGTAATCGAGGACATCGTCCATCCAGTCCCGGGCAAACCGCTTCAGGAGCGCCGGAGTGAACCGCACCTCCTCGGTCAGTGGAGGCTCGTAGCTGTTCAGGAGCGCTGCCATTACCGGGAGGTCATAGTCGGTGCTCTTTACCGCTCCCTCCAGGGCACCCATGAATCGCCGGAGAGAGTCCCGGGTCGGAAATCCCCACTTCTTTACTCTCGCGAAATCGGCGGGCTCCTCATACCGGTCAGACTCCACGGCCCAGTCGAGAAACCGCGCCTCCTCGGAGACCACTTTTACGCCGTAGCGATCATCGCTGTTGCGAAAGAAGCTCCAGGGAGCACGGCTATTCGCGTTGAGAAAGTCCATCGGGATGCCCGGCATAACTAGATCAAAGAGCCGTCCATTCGGGTTATCATAGGCTTCTTTGAATATCCGCGGGAGTGTTGGGCCGAGATAGGTATTGATCAGAGCCTCCGGGTCGACCTGGGTGCCGCGCCTCAAAGTATCGTGGTTCGAAGTGCCGGTTATCCAGTGGCTCCCGTATTTGGTGAGTTGTTCCAGCCGCCACCACTTACTTATCCAGAAGGTAAAGAGAAAGGGCGTATTGTGCGCAAAGGTGAGGGGACCCCACTGGACCACATTCGGCATAAGCTTGGTGACCTCACGGTAGGAAGAGGCTAGCTCCCAGTCATCCCGGGGCCAGGGGCGCCCGTCTTCGAAGACCATCCAGGGACGATACCTCCGTCCGGCCACCTCCTGTTCCAGGTTATTCATAAGGCGAAGATACTCATCATCGTGGTAGAGGCGATCCTCCTTTGCCACCCAGTATTTGAAGTCCTGGGCGCCATCAACCCGTATTCCATCGACACCGTACTGGCTCTTTCGCCACTGCATCTCGAGGAGAACCGCTCGAACCACGGGGTGCTGATAGTTGAGGTTCTGGCCGTACATGTTCGGCCCCGCAAAGTAGTGCCTGTTCAGGAGAGGAAGGCTCTGATTGTCCGCGTGGCCGTAGACGATGTCGAAGACCACCTTAATCGGCGTGCCCGGCAGGGTGTGGAGGGTCTCAATCAGGTCCAGAAGTTCCTCGGGTCGCCCGGAGGCGAGGAGTGTTGGATTCGGCGCCGGGGAGGCAACGGTAATGACATCGTACCCCCAGTTCGAGGTGTTCGGTCTTCGGCAGGTGACTCTGAGCTCTTCTGCCCCCGGGCCATCTTCCTCCCAGAAGGAAGGGCCCGCCTCATAGAGAATCGTAGGCTCCACGGGCATGAGCTGCACGGCGTCGTAGCCCACGAAGGAGCTCTCCCCGGGGGTAAGCTTTACTCCGCCTCGGAGCTTCTCCCCGATGCGCCGATACCGTTCGGTTAGATCCGCGAGGGTTCCTCCCTCGCTCGCCGTGGCAACGTGGATTTCCAGCATGTTCAACGGTCCGAGAACCCGCTCCACACCGTCATCATCCGGGGCCGTCTCGAGGCTATCGAAGTACCTTTCGTCCTCTCGCTCGGAGAGAACCCCCCGAAAATCGTAGAGCTCCGCGGGAGCCCCAGCTCCGAAGGGGACTGAGTAGGCCAGGGGATCGAGAATCCGCCGATTTTCTACCTTCTTGCCTACCACCAAGGAATAGAAACAGCCCACCTTCTCTCGATCGCCAGCTTCTACGCCATCCACGACGGCCCAGGTGAACTCACCCCGTCGAATGGTCGGGACCAGATGTCGTTCAAAGATGATTTCTTGTTCCGGGAGAGATAAATCTATGTTCTCGGGAGGAAAGAGGAGCTCGAGAAAGACCTGGTCCGCTCCAACCTGCTCATCCACGAGCTCCGGCGTCCAGAATCCGAAGGTGCCCCGTCCGGGACCTTCTGGATGTGCCCCTAACCGTGCCGCCACGTTTCTGGCGGCGGCAAACGGGGGCGCCGTCTCGAGGGCAGTATAGTAGCTCTGAGCGAAGCCCTCGGTCGCCGCGATGTCCAGTCTCGGTTCTTTCTTTCCCACGAGGCAGCTCCTCCCCGAATTGTAACAGTCTACCGGGGAGGGGCGAAACTAGGTGGCGTGTATGACTCCCGCCGCTACCCGTCCTCCAGGTATCTCGCTCTGGGGAACAGCGTACACTCTCGTGCCCCTGGTCCAGGCGTAGTGAGCGGCGAGATCGAGAATGTCCTCGCCGGAGTCGGAGACGTCGAGGACCTCCCGTCTCGGATCAAAGCTTCCGAGGACTTCAGTGTCCTCCGCGACCAGCAGTATTTGCAGCCGTCCCTCATAGGCGGAGCGACATATGTCTGCCAGTTCCCGAACACCCTGGTCGGAATCGAGGGCTTCGGCCACCGCGCCAACCTCCTCGGAAACCTGCTTCCGCTGGTGGTTCTCGATAATGCTCCAAGCCTTATCGTGGAGAGCTTTGGAGGACATATTCCGGGGACTGCCGTGTACGTACTCCTCCAGGAGCGGCTTGAGTTTGGAGTGGTGCCGGTAATGGCCGACGACGTTCTCGCTGCCTGCCAGCAGAATCGGGAGCCCGGTGGTACTGATGGTCTCTGAGACGGAGCGATCCACGCCTTCGAGGAACTCGATTATATGGGGAGAGAGGTTCTCCTCTCCTCCCGCGTGGCCAACGTAGACCGACCCGGTACCGGGGGCCTTGTTCAGGGTTCGCTCGAAGCTGAAGTCCTTGAGTATTTCAGGAAGCTCCGGGGGCCCGTTCTTCAAAGGAACCTCCTGGAGGTTTGCCGCGTTTCCGAGATAGAGCTTCACATTGTGCATATCCAGAGCAAGAAGATAGAACCTGCTTCGGCCGGTGTAGGCTGCGATAAGGGGCTTCAAATGAAACCGCCTGTCGATGAACACCTCTTCGGAAACCTCGTGTTGAAGGGAGAGGATCTCCGCTATGCCCGGCGCAAGAAACATCGCCGCCCCCTGGGCCTGGGCATCCCAGAACGCGTCGCCCGCCTCGTACGCCTCTCTGATGGGCTCTGTCAAGGCAGCAAGTTGCACCTTTGCGTTCGGATGATCCTCGAGGTACTCCTGGGACTGCGCCTCGATTCGGCGCAGAAGGTTTTTGAGCCGAATCATGTTCTCCTGCTTCCCCGACGCTTTCGCCGAGGGAGTTTGCAGCGGCATGTAAACGGTAATCGCCGGATCACCATCGTGCCGTGCCAAATGATTGAGTCGCTTTTTCGTAACGTCGGATGCCTCGTGTATCACGTCTGCCATACTTTCAACCTACAAAAAGCGAGCGTGAAACGCCAAACGCCCACACTTCGCCGTGATCTCAGTATGTTATCCGGAGAAAGGAGGCATCCATGTCTGACCAGTACCACGAACCAGCCGAAGAGCTTTCGGCACGTACACGAGACTTGACTCGAATTCTCGTCAGTCTCAAAGAGGAGATCGAGGCGATCGACTGGTACAACCAGCGAATCGAGCTCGCCACGGACGATCAGGTCAAGAGCATTCTCAAGCACAATCAAATGGAAGAGATGGAGCACGCCAGTATGGCTCTCGAATACCTTCGACGTAGTATGGAGGGGTGGGATGAGACACTGCGGACCTATCTCTTCACCGAGGGAGACATAACCGAGTTAGAAGAAGAGGCCATGGGTGGCGGCGGTCACTCCGGGGGAGGAGTTACCGGCGGCAAGGGACTCGGAATCGGAAGTCTGAAAGGAGAGCGAAAATGAACCTGTTAAAGCGTGAGCTCGCCCCTATCACCGACTCCGCCTGGACAGAGATCGACGAGCAGGCTAACCGTGTCCTGCGGAGTCTCCTTACGGTCCGTAAGTTTGCGGACCTTCGGGGCCCCATGGGTCCTGACTTTGGCGGAGTAGCCCGGGGAAGGCTCGAGACCGTCAGCGGCAAGAAGCAAGGCCTTCCGGACTACGGAGTTCACAAAGTTCAGCCCCTTCTGGAAGTACGCGTTCCCTTCGAGCTCGATATCTGGGAGCTCGATAACGCGGCCCGAGGGGCCGGGGACGTGGACCTCTCCAACATGGAAGAGGCGGCCCGCAAGATTGCAGCCTTTGAGGAGCTGGTTTTCTACAACGGCGCCCCTGAGGCGGGCCTCAGCCCCCTTTCGGAGCTTGTGACTCAGGAGCCGGTGCAGTACAACGAGAATCCGGAGACCTTTCTCAAGGCTGTGGCCCAGGGAGTAACACAGCTCCGGTCCTCCGCCGTGGAGGGGCCCTACGCCCTCATCGTTGACGAGCCGATGTGGACCTATCTCTCCAGCTCCGTCCAGGGACGCCCGCTTCGACACCATTTGGAATACATTATGCAAGGCCCAGTCCTCCTGAGCACCTTTACCGAGGCACCCTACCTTGTTTCCATGCGCGGCGGAGACTTGGAGCTCGTCCTCGGTCAGGACATCGCCATTGGCTACCACGCCCATGACACAAAGAAGGTCCAGCTCTTTTTCACTGAGTCCTTTACCTACAGGTTTCTCGACCCGGCGATCCTTCTCTTCTTTACGGTTCGGTGAGCGATGACCCCGCAGCTCATCGGAACCAAGAAATCCTCGGAGACCCGAAAAGCAGAGCGTTTCTTGAAGGAGCGTGGGGTCTCCTTTCAGTTTGTGGATCTAAACGAGCGGGCTCTCTCTCCTCGCGAGCTCGACGAGATCGCTGAGCAAAGCGGGGGCCACGAGGAGCTCGTGGATCCCGAGTCAAAGGAGTTCAAGAAGAGGAAGATGGAGTACATGGCCTATGACGCCAGGGAGGAACTCCTCGAGGATCCCTTGTTACTCAAGCAGCCCATTCTGCGAACTGACAACGGCGTGGCGGTGCAACCGGATCAGGACCGGCTGAGGGAGCTGTTCTCCTAGCTGCCCTCAGCCCGCCTCCTCCTCGAGGAAACGGAGATACTCCGTCCGCATCTGCGAGAGGTCTTGGTAGTAACCGCGATACCGCTCCGGCAGGAGCCGAGCGAGCTGAAACATCATCTCGTCGGTCATCTCTCGAAGCTGGTCGAGGCTCGGTCTCTTTCCGCTCGGTTTCAGAAGCACGAAAGGGCTACCGACCCTGAAGGTTATGCGGGTCCGCCGAAGACGCCGGACGTTGCGACTGAACTCCGTCATCCCCCACTGGACCATCGGGTAAATCGGCACCTGCTTTGCCGTGGCGAGCAGGGCCGCCCCGGGGAAGCCGCGCTGCAACTCCCCTCCTCTGCTTCTAGTCCCCTCAGGGGCAATACCGAGAAACTTTCCTCGGTCCAAGGCCTTCATGGCGCGATTGATCGCCTTTGGGTCCGGTCTACCCCGGGTTACCGGTATCATCCCCCAGAGCTGCATAAAGAACTTCGTCGCCGGATTCTGCCAGAGCTCCCGTTTTGCGAGTCCCGTGGCCTCTCGAGGCTGAATAAGGACGTAGTAGACCGGACCTTCCAGGTTGGTCGTATGATTGGAAACCAGGATCGCCGGGCCTTTTCTTGGAAGTTTACGGAGCTCCCGATCGTCGACGCGGAAGACGATCCGGATCACGCAGCGAAGGATTCGATTGACAACACGTTCGAACACGCCTAGAGAGTACCAGCGATTGACTCGCAATATCCAGTCGCAGGCTTGACAACTCTTCCTTCCGGAGATAGTACGGAGGTACCGACTGAACAGTAAGGAGGCTCTCCATTAACACCGGGGATTACATCGCTCTGGAGCAGCGATACGGCGCTCACAACTATAAACCTCTGGACGTGGTGCTCGAGAAGGGCAAGGGTGTCTGGCTCTGGGATGTGGCCGGAAAGCGGTATCTCGACTGCCTCTCCGCCTATTCCGCGGTCAACCAGGGACACTGCCATCCGAAGATCTATCAAACCATGGTGGAGCAGGCGGCCAAACTGACCCTGACTTCCCGAGCCTTCCGCAACGACCAGCTCGGACTCTTCTACAAGGAGCTCGCCGAAGCAACCCGGTCCCATAAAGTACTGCCCATGAACAGCGGTGCCGAAGCGGTGGAGACAGCGATCAAGGTAGTCCGAAAGTGGGGATACGAGGTTAAGGGCATCCCCCGGGAAGAAGCTGAGATCATTGTCTGCAGCGACAACTTCCACGGTCGTACCATCGCAATTGTAGGGTTTTCCACGGAGGAGAGCTCTCGCGCCGGCTTTGGCCCCTTTCCAGGAGGTTTTCGGATCGTGCCCTTCGGCGACGCCGACGCTCTGGAACAGGCGATCACCGATAGCACCGTGGCGGTGTTGATCGAGCCGATCCAAGGAGAGGCGGGGGTTCGCATCCCTCCGGCGGGCTACCTCGGCGATGTTCGGCGTATCTGCGATGAGCGGCGCGTTCAGCTCGTCCTCGACGAAATACAGACCGGCCTGGGCAGAACAGGCAAGCTCCTGGCGGAGGAACACGAAGGGATCGAAGCGGACCTCACCCTGGTCGGCAAAGCGCTCTCCGGAGGCTTCTATCCGATTTCCGCGGTGCTCTCGAACACCGAGGTTATGGATGTGCTCAAACCCGGCGAGCACGGAAGCACCTTTGGCGGCAACCCCTTGGCTGCCGCGGTGGGTCGCACCGCGTTGAGAGCGCTCATCGAGGAGGGGATGATCGAGAACGCCGCCCGAATGGGCGAGCGCTTCCTCTCCGGGCTCCGAGAAATCGGGAATCCATACATTCGGGAAGTGCGGGGTCGGGGGCTCCTCATGGCGGTTGAGTTCTCACCGGAGGCCGGGGGCGCGCGTCAGTACACCGAGGCGCTCAAGGAGGCGGGAATCCTCTGCAAAGAGACCCACGGCAACATCATTAGGTTCGCGCCGCCCCTGGTCATCGACGAGGAGACCGTGGACTGGGCCGTGGATCGGATCACGGAGGTACTGGAAGGCTGAGGTCGGGGCTCGCTACCGCCGGCGTCGTCCTCGTGGTGCGAAGATAGCCGCCACCAGACCAACCACCGCGCCACCGGCCCCCATGAGGAGGATGTTTCTTCGCATTTCCTCGATCCCGGCGATCTTTCTGGCGGCACGCTGTAAGATGTTCTCGCTCCCGGTGATGAGAGTCGAGATGGCTATGTACTCATTTCCGATCTTTCCGAAAACCAGATATCCCACCACCAGGCCAACAACGCCGCAGACGATCAGTAACGTGACTATTCGCTTCATGTTGGCTAAAGCTACCACGAAAGTCAGAAGCTATAAAGCGGTTCTCGAGGAGGACTCCTCCAAGGCCGCCTCGCCGTCGGCTACTACCGCCTGAGAAATCTGACCGAAAGAGTGGAAAGCGCCAAGCCATTACACAACAATTGAAGGTGAGTAAACCGGACGGCACGCCGGGTCTGTTTGTCCGGATACGGTCCGTGGGTGAGGCTGCCTCGTGAAAGTACGCTGGAAAATCGTAACGGTTGTCCTACCGCTTCTGGCGGTTACCATTATTCTCACCGGGAGCTCCGCGGTTTTTTCCGCCACCAGGGGTATTACCCGGATCGCTCAGGAGTTTCTCGGTTTCAAGGCCTCGGAGCTGGAGAAACACGCGAATAGCCAGTGGGCGCTCCTCGTGGAGAACGGCTTTACCGAGCGTCCCGATATGGTTGAAGCGACCAAGTCCGGGGTGACGACTTTTGCGGAGAGCCTCACCAGAAACGAGACCGAGCTCATCTTTGCCATCGACAGTTCCGGGGAAATGGTTGCCTCAACCAGAGAGGTCACCGTCCAGGGAGAAGAGCGTGACCAGTTGCGGGAGCTCTACGATTCCGCCTCCTACGGAATGGTGGACTTGGTGCTCGGTGGAACCGAGCGGGTAGGCACGGGCTTTCTCTTCGAACCGTTCGACTACTTCTACATGGTCACCGACGAACGAGGCAGCTTCTACCGTGACGTGGACCGGATTATCCGGGAGAGCGCCCTGATTCTCGTTCTGGTGCTCCTGCTCTCCATTGCGGTGCTCCTTCTCCTCGCGAGACAGCTCACAAATCCGATCGGAAGAATTGCCGGGGCGATGCGGGGTATTATCCAGAGCAGCGATCTCTCCGCCCGGGTTCCTGTGGAGTTCAAAGATGAAACCGGGGAGCTTGCCCACACCTTCAACTTGATGATTGGCGAGCTCGACCGCGCCTACGGGCAGATCAAGAACTACGCCTTCAAGGCCGTTCTCTCCCAGAAGAAAGAGTACAAAATTCGCAACATTTTCCAGAAGTACGTGCCCCAGGAGCTTATCGATCGCTTTTTCGAAAACCCCGAGGCGATGCTCGTGGGAGAAAACCGGGAGCTCTCGGTCCTCTTCTCCGATATCCGAAGCTTTACCACCATATCCGAGGCGATGCCGCCGGATGACCTGGTGGACTCTCTGAACCGGTACTTCTCAGTAATGGTAGACATTATCATGGAGCACAACGGCGTCATCGACAAATACATCGGTGACGCGATTATGGCCTTCTTCGGCGCGCCGGTGAGTCACGAGGATGATCCGGTGCAGTCGGTTATGGCGGGGGTCGACATGATCGATGGGCTCCACCGGTTTAACAAAAAGCAGAAGGAACTCGGTAAACCGGAGTTCAAGATCGGGGTCGGGATTAACTACGGGACCGTTACGGTCGGCAATATCGGCACCGAGAAGAAGATGGACTACACCGTCATAGGCGACATGGTAAACCTCGCAAGTCGCCTCGAGGGGCTGACCAAGCGGTACGGCGAAGAGATCATAATTGCCGAATCCCTCTTCCCCTACGTAAAGGATACGCTCCCCTGGCGGCTTCTGGATACGGTCGCAGTCAAGGGAAAGACCAAAGGGGTGCGGATCTTCACTGTCAGGCGCTCTCTGGACGATGCGACCGAAAAAGGGTGGAAGCATCACAACTGGGGAATGCGTCTCTTCTACGAACGCAAGTTCGAAGAGGCCATCCAGAGCTTTGAGAAGGTGACCAACCTCCTACCCGCCGACAAGAGCGCCCTGGCCATGGCCGATCGGAGCAGAGCCTACGCGAAGAACCCGCCCCCGGCCGACTGGAACGGTGTTGAGATCCTTACGGAGAAGTAGCCTATGAGGCCCAAGGCGAGCCTTCCCGCTCCACGCAGCTGCATCGCCCTCCTGCTTCTGTTCGGTTGCCTGGCGTTTGCCGTCGCGCAGAACCCTCGGGTGCGCATCCGTCTTCCTGAGGTAAGCGACGAGATCGAGGGACGGTACAATCAGGTGGTTGCGGATACCGTTGGGCTCTCCCTGCGACAACTCGGGTTTGATATGGTGGATGGGCAAGGCCCCGCGGAGCTCGAGGTTCTCATAGAGTCGGCCCCCTTTCCGCCCCGGTTGCACCTTTCCATCTCGGCTTACGACACCGCTTCCGGCACCCTCATCGCCGGGGTCAACGGGTCCGGGCGTACCAACGTGACATTGTTGAACTCGATCGATCAGTTTCTCGAGGAGCTCGAACCGTACCTCATCACCTACAAGGAGTACATCGCGGAGCCCTCAAACCCCTTTGTCCCCATCCCCGAGGTGCGCCGACTGCAGTTTCGCCGGGAGGACAACAGGCCCGTGGAGGTTTCGGTCATACACGGCCCGAGGCTCCTCGCCGCGGAGGATGAGGAGGCGGTGGTAGAGGGGTATCCGGTTACTCTGGGTAGCGAGATTCTGCTTCAGTACGAAGCCCCCTACTCCCAACCTCGGTCGGAGCTTATTCAGATAGAGGACCCGGAGCAGCAGATAGTGATACCGGAGCTGCCGGACAAGGAACGGTTCGGTGCTCAGCTTCAATACAGTATGGGAAAAATGGTTGGCTTTGGCTTCGGCGGACGATGGTATCCCCTCCCTGATCGCGCCTATGCCGCTCTCGAAACGGATCTCTTTTTGTCCGGCGTTGGAACAGGTGCACCGAGTAAGATCCTGCATAACGAGTACAGGATTCTCTTCGGCCTTCGTCCGGGTTCCCCGGGAAACCGTTTCCGCCTCGATCTGTCGACAGGCTTCGGAATGCTCATCACCGCCCCCCTGGTGGCCACCGCCAGCAGCTACGTCGACCCGTATGTCTCCGTCCTGAACGCAGCGGTGGAGCTTCGCGTCGGGAGTTTTCGCCCCTTTGCGCGAATCGGCACCAACTACGTTCTCAGCACGGACTCACCTATCCTGGAAGAAGGCACCCAATCCTCCTTCTTCAATCCCGCGGTAGCCGCAGGGCTGAGGTTAGTATGGTAGGTAGACCCCGGCACTGCCGCAAAAACTTCCACAGGCGATCGCTCCGGGAGTTTGCTCTGCCGGCGAGGCTGCTACCGCTGCTGCTTCTGCTCTTCTTTTTCGGGAGCTGTGAGTTTGTGACCCGGACCCCGGTGCCGCCCTATTTGACCTACGTGATCAACGAGTTGAGCGTTGAGGGTCGAATTCCCGATCCTCTTCTCCATGTCGAGGTGATCCCAGTCGCCACCTCGGACCAGTCATTTGTTGCGCTCATCGGCCGAGCGGAGCTCAGGGCCGATTTTGATCGCCTGCTTCTCGTGGACGACGGTTTCAACCTCCGGGTCCAGCGGAGCGACGAGTTTCCTGTCCGGCTCAACCGAAGTGGACTGGTCACCGCTGAGGATCGGATTCTTCTCGGCAACCTCTTGTACGACCCGGCGGCGAACACCGTCACCAATACGGCGGCTCCGGAGGGTGAGAACTTTGCGGGGACCCAGGTAGGCGGCACCTTCTACACCTTCGGCTATGGAGATGAAAACGCGATCTATATCGAAGAGTACAATAGCAGCTTCATCCCTACCGGAGGTGGCCGGCAGGTGCAGCTCTCGGCGGACACGATTCCTCAAGGTTTCGTCCACGGCCAGGCTTATATAGATGGCGAAGGCAACAGAAGCATCGTCCTCTTTGTAAGCGTGAGCAACGACGGTGGCCCCCTCTATGTGATAGATATCCCAGACTCCGCGGTGCCCGGCCTTTCTGGCCCACTCTTTAGTGTAGACAACCCCGAGACGAGCGCCTTTGATACCGTGGTCCTCTCCACAGGCCGACCGAACCACGTGACCAAGACAAGGGAGGGCATAGTCGTCCTCGACGATGACCACGGCGAAATCGCGAGGTACAGCAACGAAACCGGAGGACGGTTGGATACCTTTAGGCCCAAGGGCGATGACGACGGCTTCGGGGACGAGCTCATTGTTGCCTTCTTCCTTCGAGGCAATAGCTATCTGATTCTCGACCGGGAGCGGGAACTGCTCTACGAGGTCTCCCCATGGTGGTAGGTCTGGGTCGTGGTCCACACTTCGCCTCCCTTTTTGGGGCTCTTCTCCTCTTCCTCCTGGTCCCGGCAGCGATCACTGCCCAGGAAGAACCTCGGCCGGAGGAGCGAACAAGGATTGGCGTAGCCGCAAAGGCTACCGAGGAGAAGGACCAGGCGAGCCTGAGCAGAATTAAGGCGAGTGCCTCCAATATCCTCGTCCAGAGTCACCCGGAGGCGCTCTTCGTTGACGCTCCCTCCGACCGCTTTCTCTCGTCGGGCGAACCGGACCTAGCCGCCGCGGATGAAGCGCTTCTCGACCTCTTCGTCATGATAACCCTCGGCTCGAGGGAGGCAGAGGACGAACACTCGGTGGCGCTCACGCTCTACGATGTCCGGGCAGGGGAGCTTCTCGGCGCGATGGAGACCACCATTAGCATGGGCCGCCTCGGGCGCTATCTACGCTCCTCCAGTTGGGAGGAAGCGGTAGAGGAGCTCGCGCCGTACATCGAGGCGTACCGGCCGTTCACGGAGGTGGTGGTCCTCACAGAGCCGGGAGCGCAACTCACCTGGGGAGAGGGCGGAGAAATTGAAGCTTCCGAGGCGGGGAGTGCCACGATAAGTCTCAGAAACATGCGCAGTTATAGGTTCACCGCCGAGCTCGACGGCTTCAGGTCCGACTCCACAACAGTCTTTGTGGAACGGGAGGAAATGGAAGTACACCTCGACCTCCTTCGTTATCCGCGCTGGATGGTCGAGCTTGGTCTGGCGGGGGTATCATTTCCCCGGGTCGGCGGCGGCCGCTTTCTTCGGGATACCTCACTCTACGTCTACGGGGAGTTCACCACCCGGGGGATCGGCTTCACCCCCTTCATACAGATGAACCGGCAGGAGGATGAGGACGATCCGAGGCTCTTTTCATCCTACCCTGTGAGCGAGTTTGCCCTGGGTGCGGATCTTTTCCTTCGTAACCGGGATCGTCTGCTTCGCCCCTCTGTCGGAGTTCAACTCCTCGGTCGCTTTCTCCATGCGGACTATATCTCTGGCTTTGATCCGGTGCTTCCGGCGGGCGTGGCAGTCCGGATAGGGGCCCAGCATGAGCTCGGAGAGCACTTCTTTCTCTTTGCCAATTTGGATAGTCGGTTCTACTATCTTCGGGAGCCGGCCTTTCTCGCACCCTACGACTTCACCTATCGTCTCGGGAATTTACCGACACTCTGGCAGCCGGTGACGCTCTCCATCGGAGGGAGGTACGCGCCATGAAATGCGATCCTGGATTTGCATCAACAGTGCGAGGCGGAGTCGTGGCACTACTTCTGGGCTCGCTTTTATTGGGCGTAGGCTGTGGCCTCGTTCCGTACAACGAAGAGTCCTTGAAAGGGTACCTCTTTTCCGAGGAGCTATCGGAAGTAGCTGAGATAGGTCCCGCCTCCTTCGACGCCGACACGGAGAACGACGAGGATCGCCTGCCGAGACCGCAGGAACTCCACCCGACCTTTCCTTTCGGAGACTCGGGCTATGCAATCTGGAACGTATCGAACTCGCTATACGTCTACTACGTCGGCGGCTCCTCCTCCCGGCGGCTGACGGACCAGTGGCTCGATGACCAGCAACTCGCCCGGAGCTATGTGGCCCGGGCGGCGAACGTAGAAGATCCGCTCAATCCTGGGGAAAAGCCCCTCCTACTCGCTCCGTTTCAGGACGGGTTTAGCAGAATAGAGATCCACAATAGCGGGGGATTCGTTGACGAGATCAACCTGGTGGATCTGCTCACTTCGGCAGGATTCGCCATAACGAATCCGAGGATTGTGGGCATCTATTTCAGGGCCCTGGACGGGACGAGCGAAGAAATCGCCGTCCTGGCGAGGGAGGACAACGCGGCAACCTTTAAGGAGGCGTACTTCACCCTAGATTCTACCGGCGGCCTCGCCGGGCCTGTGGTACCCGGGGGCGGCACTTTCACCCTACCTAACCTTACGGACGACATACTTATCTACAACGTCGCCTTCGTTCGGGATCCGGTAAACGGGCTAAACTACCTGACCGTGCAGGATGATTTCGATTACCTCACCTACCGTTGGGACGAGAATAACCCCGCGACCAGTCAGACCGAGATCCCTATCGGCGGTGTGATTTCACACGCCACTCCGGAGGGAACGCTCATCGTCAAAGAAGGGGAGGAGCTAGTCGAATACGATAGTGATGGGAGCGTCCTCGAGAGCTATGAGCCAGGGACTATTGTCCCCCTCGGCCTCTACTGGACCGGCTCCGCCGTGGATGAGCTCTACTCCGCCGTGGGAGTCTCCCTGGGTATGCCCGAGCCCCGGATACACGCGAAGATCTACCGCCGTTAGCTCGCCTACTCCTCGAGGAGCAGTTCGAGCTCATCGAGAAAGTCCCTCATAAGCGGCTCTTCACTAACTGAACGCTCCCGCCTGATCCTCCGGATCCTGTCATTAGAAGAGTCGAGGAGCGACAACTCGTAGATCAGGTCCGCCACGTCCACCATCGCGTTCTCTCGGCCACTCTCCTCGAAGGCGGACTCATACCGCCGTACTTCATCCTTCAGCTCCGGGAAGAAGCGGGACATCGTCTGAGAGCCGAGAAACTCGTCCAGTTTGAGCTTGGTTTCAACGATCTCAACGCCTTCGGGGTCCGTCCCGAGCTGCCTCGCCTCTTCGAGGTAGGCGCCGTAAAGCCGCTCAGCCCCGGCCAACTCCCTGCGCAACTCTCGTAACTCGGCGAGCTCTGAAAGCACCTCCGGATCCGCCGTGCCGGTCTCCGCAACGACCTGGAGCTGCTCATTCAGGAGCGCCTCGTTCCTGCGACTCTCAGCCAGGGACTGATCCTTCTCGGTGATGGTCGTTTCGAGCTCCCTGATCTCCGTATCGAGCTCTTCAACCTGGGTTTGGAGCTCTTGAACACGTCCTTGCTGCGTGTTGCGTTGAGTCTGCAGGGTCTCTAGCTGACCGCGGAGGGTCTCGCGCTGGGTCTCCAGGGCTCTGCGTTGATCCTGAAGCGTATCTATCTGCGCCTCGAGCTGGACGATCTGGGTCTCCTGGGTACGATTTTCCTGTTGAAGGGTTTGCACCACTTCTTCACTTACGGTGCCCGCCTCTTCCACCGCCGCTTCGAGAGCGTTCCGTTCGGAGGACAGCGTAGTGATTTCTTCATCGAGCTCACTCTGCAGGGCATCTACGCTCTCCAGAATTCCGGTGACCGCCCTACCACGGTAGATACTCCCGGGGTAGAGCTGCACCACCTGGGCAAAATTGTCCACCGCCAGGCGATGGTTCCCCGCCCGGGCAGCGCTTTCTGCATCGGAGACAAGAAGGGACGCTGCCTCGTTGTCCGCAGCAAGAGTCTCCGGACCGGTGCCGGATCCGGCGGCCTCGAAGTAGGCAAAGCTCTGCGCAACAGCCGGGATTGTTTCGAGAGACTGCCGGTAGAGCGTCCGCGCCAGTTCCTCGTTTCCTTCCTCCAGCGCCGCATCCGCCTCCTCGGAAAGCTCCGTCGCTCTGCGTACCAGGGATGCATCGGAAAGCCGGGAAAGGGTCTCCGGATCGTTGGTCTCATCGAGATCCCGTATGTACTGACGGAGGGTCCGAACCATGAAGAGATTTGTACCCCGCTCTTCCCGAAGCGCCTCTATCTGGAGAGTACTCGGCTCGTTGAGCAGCGTCTCCATCGTGGCGAGGTTGCCAAGGGCAGCTTCGTAGTTGCCCTCCTGCATGTTTGTGGAAATGTCTCTAAAGAGACCGGTGATCTGTGTTCGTATCAGGATCTCTCGCTCCCGGGAGCGGGAGAGCCTGGTCAACTCCTGCTGTGCCGCCGAGAGCTCCGCCTGTGACTGGGAGAGGCGAGACTCGAACTGCGACTGCACTTCGCTAATCCGGGCTTCGCTCTCCTGGAGTATTGCCTCTCGCTCCTGGCTCGCTTGCTCGAGAGTCTGGGTGAACTGACCCTCCAGAGCGTCCAGATCCTCCTCCAGTCGCTCCCGTTCCGCCAGCATTCGGTCCTGAAAAGCGGCCAGCCGTTCGTTATACTCCTGCCGTTTCTGCGCCTCGAACTCCGCCAGGCGCAGCTCGATCTCAGCATCCGTCAAATTGAGAGCCTGCAGTCGACGCCGCTCCGCCTCCAGCTCGGCTTCAAACTGCTCCTGCAGTTCTCGCTCCCGCTGCAGGATCTGCTCCTCCACATCCTGGGCAATGGCAGCGCGCTCCTCGCTAATGGACTCGAGGCGCGCCACGATCTGCTCTATCTCCGAGTCTTTCGCTGCGAGCTGTTCCTCCGTCTCCCGTCTCAGTTCCTGGATGAGTCGGCTCTCCGTGGCCGTTACAGATTGCTCCGCGCTCCGAATGGACGCATCATCACTTTGAAAAAGGAAGAAGAGGACAGCTATCCCCGCGGCTAGAAGCAAGAGCCCCGCCAGATTGGCGATTAGGGGAAAAAGCGCGCCATTTCGCTGGGCCGAGAACTCGAGGAGCTCACCGGAAATCTGAATGCGGTTCTCAGCAGCAACCCGCTCGATTTCTTCGCGAATATCCCGCTGGTCCGCCTCGGAGATTCCCGCGCTCTCGCCTCCCGGAAACTCCACAGGATCACTCATTGGAACGGTACCTCTGAGTACAACTATCGCCCTAGGGAGACCGGCGTGCAAGTCCGAAATCACGCCGCTTCTGGATATTTCCAAGACAGTGATGTAAAGTTTGAATGTAAACCCACACCGAATGCGCTCAACCGATAGAGAGGCCACCTAAGGAGCCGAGGAGTCCCTGGCAAGGGGATACGACCCATGAGAAGGGTACGGGTTCTGATTGCTGCTCTTGTTCTCTCTTTCCTCATCTCCCTTGGAGTGAGCAGCTGCACCGCCCTCTTTGGTGGCCCCCTGGAAAGCAAACCTTCCGCTGCGGAGATCTTTGATACCTCCGCCCCGAACAGCCCGTCCTGTGGCGGCTTGCTCTACTTGGACGTGAACACCGACCTCCCTCCGACCATCAGTTGGACCTCCGGGGGAAACGGCGGAATCGGACTGTTCAGAGTACGCATAAATGGTGCTCCTTGGCAGACTGTCCTAGAACCGCCGCCCTACGAGGCCGCGCAGATCACCGCGGAGGGGGACTACCTCTTCGAGATTCAGGAGCGAGACGAGGCGGGAAACTGGTCCGGATCGGGGTCTTTTCGGTTTCGCGTTGTCACGGACCTCCCCCCTGCCCCGGCAGTGACAAGCCCACTCGGCCCAGCCGGGCTCTTCACTCAGGACACCACCCCGACTTGGGAGTTCACCGACATCGGGAGTGACGACGTAGTCACCAACTGGCGGTACAGCTTCAACGGGGTCGACTGGACCGAAATCTCTCCTCCTGGACCGCCGTATAGCTTCACCGCCCCGGCCTCTCCGGACGGAACCTACAACTTCTTCGTACAGCAGGAACGGGCTCTCGGAGGATGGACCGAACCGGGCTCCCACTATCTCACCATCGATACGGTTGCCCCGGCGACGCCGAGCGTCTTGCTTCGAAAGGCAGACGGCACCTACGTAGCGGCGCCAGGAACGGTGAGAACACATCAGGACCCAATGACGGTACAGTTCGTCGGTGCCTTGGTTGGTGGTGGCAACGGAAGCATGGAGTACAGTTACGATGGCGCCGCTCCGGCAGCCATCTCGGAGCTCACCGATGCGGCTGTTGGGCCTCTCACCCTCCTTCCGGGAACCGGCATCCTCCGGGCCGGGGAGTACGACGCCGCGGGCAACATAAGTGTCCTTTCAACCGGAGTATCCATAGGTCTGGATAGCACCGTTCCGACGGTGAGCGGTCCCGCCTTGACCGCCGATCAACGACCCACCTGGAGTTGGAGCAATACCGTCTCCGGATCGGGAACATATGAAATCACCATTTCGAACGGCGCTACCGGCTTCACGCCGATAGTGGAACAGGTTTCAAACACGGTCTACACGCCGTCGACAGACCTCCCCACTGCGCAGGGACAACCGTACTCGGTTTCGGTGGTTGCCTTTGACGAGTACGGATATCCCTCGGCCACTGGAACTCTCCCGGGTGGGACCGAAGTCATACCCGGCGGAGATCTGGAGATCACCATCGTTCTCGACGAACCCGCGGACCGGACGATCACCCTAACCGGAGACTCCACGGTTGATATAGGCGGCACCTTAAACGCCTCGGTCAGTGCGGGCTT
>CAYZHV010000050.1:0-7607 GCA_964478055.1 uncultured Spirochaetaceae bacterium
GCCGAAATTCTACACGCCGGAGCTATCTCATGAGTAAACGACTACGACTACTGCTCATTCTGTTACTTGTCGGATTTGGTGTGGTCACCTTTTATCCGACCGTTCAATGGTACTTTGCGGTGCCCCAGGATATGAAGCAGCTCGCCTCCTCCTCCAGAATGCAGATTCGGGACTACGCCGTCAGGCAGGCCCGGGAGGCCCTTGGGGACCTCCGGGTAGCAGCCCAGGCGGGCAATCCTCTGCCGGAGGATTACAGCTTTCTCGCGGAGGTGGCTGAGGAAAACTATCGCCTCCAGGGGGAGGATCTGCCGGAGAGCTGGAGCGCCGAAGCGGTCCTGAGCGCCTTCCGGACTGAGAACGAGGCCTTTGACACCCTGGAGCAGCATTACGCCGACGAGATCTTCACCCTCAAAGAGGAAAAATCGCAGATCATTCAACTTGGTCTCGACCTCTCCGGGGGTATGAGCATAACCCTGGAGGCCGACGAGGAGAGTCTCGGGGAGCGCCTCGGGGAGGAGCCCTCTCAGGCTCAGCTCGACGACGCGGTTGACCGCGCCATGGAGATTCTCAACAACCGTATCGACCGTTTTGGTGTGACCGAGCCGATCGTGCGTCGCCAGGAGAACAATCAGATTCTCATTGAAATTCCCGGTGACGCCGACCCCGAGCGGGTTAACTCCTTCCTTCGCGGGCGAGGAAGCTTGAACTTCCACATTGTCCACGAAGAGGCGACGCAGCGACTTATTCAGTTGCAGCAGAGCGAGCCGGGCTGGACCCCGGAGATCGACGGTGTTCCGGAGTGGGTTCCCGCCGGGAGCACTGTTGCGGAGTACGTCACGAAGGACCGGTACGGCATCGACCAGCATGTACGCTGGATTGTTATCTACGAAGACATAGACGAGTACGGCCTTGACGGCTCGCACATTCAGAACGCCCAGACCGCCCGAGACCCGCTGACGAACCAGCCGGTGGTCAACTTTGTTCTAGACAGTGAGGGAGCGGATATTTTCGCCAGGCTCACCCGGGACAACGTTGGCTCCTCCCTGGCAATCGTCATGGACGATGAGATCCGCGCCTACGCCCGAATCCAGGAGGAGATCCCGACCGGACAGGTGCGTATCAGCGGCTTTAGTCAGGAAGAGGCGCAGAATATTGCCCTGGTCCTGAGGACCGCGGCGCTTCCGGTGGACCTGGTGGTTCTCAATCAGGAGAGCATCGGCGCCTCCCTCGGTCAGCAGACTATTCAGGCGGGATTGAGAGCGATCGGCCTCGGCTTCGCCCTGGTTATTCTCTTTATGCTCCTTTACTACAAGGGAGCGGGTATCGTGGCCGACCTCGCCCTGGTGCTCAACCTCTTCTTTATCGTGGCGGTCCTTTCCGCCTTCAACCTGACGCTCACCCTTACCAGCATCGCCGGTATTATCCTCACCGTCGGTATGGCCGTTGACGCAAACGTCATCATCTTTGAGCGCATCAAGGAAGAGTACCGTCTGGGTAAGAGCCCCCGAGCTGCGGTTACCGCGGGTTTCCAGAAGGCGTTCTGGACGATTATGGACGCAAACATCACTACCTTTATTGCGGCGATCTTTCTCTCCCAGTTGGGAACCGGCCCGATTCAGGGCTTCGCGGTTACTCTGGCGGTTGGTATCGTCTCGTCGATGTTCACGGCGCTGTTCGTCTCCCGACTCGTTTTCGACTTCAGCACTGAGGTGCTGAAACGTTCCAAGCTCAGCATCGGGTGGAGGATCAGATGAGGCAGACCATCCAATTCACGAAAATACGTTATGTAATGCTCGCAATCTCGGTGGCGCTCATTGTCGCCGGGATCGTTGCCACGATTCTGCGTGGTGGCTTTAACCTCGGTATCGATTTCGAGGCGGGCCTCACGCAGACCGTGCGGATCGAGACCAGCGAAGACACCGAAGCCGGAGCCCTCCGGGGCATCCTCGCGGAGGAAATCGAAGGGGTGCAGGTAACCCGGATTGGCGATCCCGATGAGGACACCTTTAGCGTCCGGGTGAGCCAGGACGAGGGGGGTGAGGATTTTACCAACACCATCTCTACCCGGGTAGAAGAGATCCTCGCGGAGCAGTACGGCGCCGGTAACGTGGAAACCTTGGAGACCAACTTTGTAGAGAGCCGTTTTTCCGAGGACCTTACCCGGCAGGCGATTCTCCTTACCGCCTTTGCTCTGGTCCTGATCCTGGTCTACATCTGGTTCCGTTTTCGCCTCGGGTACGCCATCTCCGCCATCGCGGCTCTGGTCCACGACACCGCCTTTGTGATCGCCTTTATCGGCACGATTCAAATGGAGGTGACCACAGCCACTATCGCCGCAGTGCTCACGATTATCGGTTACTCCCTGAACGATACGATCGTCATTTTCGACCGTATTCGGGAGAATGAGAGCCTGATGCGAGAGACGAGCTACGCGCACAGGATCAATACCAGTATTACCCAGAGTTTGGGGCGTACGGTAATTACCTCCGTCACCACCTTCCTGGCGGTTCTGGCGATTTTCATTTTCGCCCGAGGGACCGTGCAGGACTTTGCCCTCGCCCTCATGGTAGGCGTGGTCGTCGGTACCTACTCCTCGATCTTTGTCGCTTCTCCGACCCTCCTGCTCTGGCAGCGCAAGGCGAAGGAGCGGGCCAAGAAGAAGGACATGGAGAAGTACGGCGGAGCACCCGCCTCCCCCAGTGAGGAAAAAGCGCCGGCCGCCGGCGAGAAGGCTCCGGCGGAAGCGGCGGTGGACGTGGATGCGGTCAAGCGGGAGATTAGTAAGAAGAAGAGCCCCGCCGCGGGTACCAGGAACGTCTCCCGGGCCAAGCGAAAAGGAAAGAAGTAAAAGTCCTTCCAGTATAGAGCTACTTAGGATTTGCCGGCCGGCGGGGCTGTCTCCAGGTTGGAGACAGCCCCCTGGTTCTTTTTCTCAGGAGAAAGCACCGCCTCACGGAGTGGTGCTTTTTTTGTATACTGGGGGCATGCAGGACATACTGGAACCTATCAGCCGGCGGAGAGCTAAGCGCGCTCTCTCGGAGAAGCGGATACCCGAGGAACTCCGGGACCGTCTACTGGAGGCAGCAACCCTCGCTCCCTCCTGTTTCAACAATCAGCCCTGGCGGTTTCTCGTTCTCGACGACTCCAAAGCTCTGGAAATGGCGCGGCCCTTTCTGGCTGGAGGAAACTACTGGGCGGAGCGATCACCCCTGATCATCGGCGTGGTTACGCGAAAGGAACTGGACTGCGAGCTAGACGGCGGGAGGGAGTACGCGTTCTTTGACTGCGGCCTGGCGGTGCAGAATCTGATACTGCAGGCGACTGCTGAAGGATTGATCGCCCACCCGATTGCCGGCTTCCGGGCTCCGGAAATGCGCGCCGCCTTCGGCATTGACGAGTCCCTGGTGCTTTTGACCCTGGTGATTATCGGATTTCCCGGTACAATGGACCATCTCTCGGAAAAACACCTGGAAGCCGAGAAGAGTCCACGAGACCGAAAAGCTATCTCGGAAGTGGTATCCTACAACGAGTGGACGGAGCGGAATAGATGAACGAAGGTGAGCGCCTAAAGAAACTGGGCGAGAGACTGCGGGAGAAGCGCGGCTTCATATCCGACATGGATGGAGTCATTTACCACGGGAACAGGCTGCTCCCAGGGGCCAAGGAGTTCGTGGAGTGGCTGAAGAAAGAGGAGAAGGAGTTTCTCTTTCTCACTAACTCGAGCGAGCGGTCCCGGAAGGAGCTGAAGCAGAAGCTCGAGAAGCTCGGTATCAGCGTGGAGCTCGAGCACTTCTACACGAGCGCCCTTGCGACAGCGGGTTTTCTTGCGAGCCAGAATCCTGGCGGGAGTGCTTACGTCATCGGCGAGGCGGGACTTACCAACGCTCTCTACGACCTGGGATTCGTCATGGACGACGTTAATCCCGACTATGTTGTGGTCGGAGAGAGCCGGAGCTACAGCTTCGAGAAGATCGCCAAGGCGATCAATCTCGTTCTCAAAGGGGCAAAGCTCATCGGGACGAACCCCGACGTAACGGGACCCGTGGAGGAGGGAATAGTCCCGGCCTGCGGCGCCCTGATCCGCCCTATAGAGCTTGCGACGGGGGTTCATCCCTACTTCGTGGGCAAGCCCAACCCGCTCATGATGCGGCAGGCGCTGAAGCGGATCAAATGCCGCAGGGAAGAGACCTTTATCGTGGGGGACCGCATGGATACGGATATTGTCGCGGGCCTGGAGTCGGAAATCGAGACAATTCTGGTCTTGAGCGGCGTTACCGATCGAGAGGAGATGGGACGCTTTGCCTATAGCCCTCACAATGTTCTCGAAGGAGTTGGAAAAATCCCGGAACTCGCCTCATGAAACTGAACTACTTGCAGTACGAGTCGAAAGCTTCAGGAGTGCCCATCGTTATTCTCCACGGCCTCTTTGGTGCTGGGGATAACTGGAGCAGTGTCGCAAAGGAGCTCACGAATCTGGGGACGGTCCTTGCTCCGGACCTCCCGAACCACGGCGCCTCGCCCCATACGGACCGCTTCGGCTATAGAGAGGTCGCCCGGGACGTGGCGGGCTTTCTCGAGGAGCTCGAGCTGGAGCGATGCGTTCTTCTCGGCCACTCCATGGGCGGCAAGATCGCTATGAGCCTCGCGTTGCAGCGGCCGGAGCTGGTGGAGGCGCTTATCGTGGCGGACATTTCCCCCAAGGAGTACAAGCCGCGGCACCAGGAGGAGTTCGAGGCGATGGAGGAGGTTCGCCGTGCCGGGGCGAAGAACCGGCGGGAGGCGGACAGGGTAATGGCTGAGCGTATCGAGAGCCGAGCGATTCGTGCCTTTCTTCTGAAGAACTATCGAGAGACTGGAGATGGCCGGTACGACTGGCGTTTCAATCTCGACGGCCTTCGGGAACACTACCGGGAAATCTCAGCCTGGCCCGAGCACCACGGGGTGTACGAGGGGCCGGTACTCTTTGTTCGCGGCGGGCGCTCCCCTTACGTCGTGCCCGAGGACCTGGAGCTTGCCCGATCGTATTTTCCCAGGGTGGAGCTCAGGACAATCGAGGACGCCGGACACTGGCTCCACGCGGAGCGCCGGGAGTCGTTGCTCGATGAAGTTCGTCGGTTTCTGGAGGGGGCAGCATAGCCGTTCAAATGAGTGTTGAGACCGCCACGATCACAGGACACGCCCTCCCTCTCGGGGCGACGGTAACCCCCCGGGGAGTCAACTTCTCCATATTCTCCCGCCACGCCACGGCGGTATCCCTTCTTCTCTATCGGGAGTCCACGGACGCCGATCCCTATCGCGAAATCAGGCTCGACCCGGGGATAAACCGGACCGGCGACATCTGGCACCTTCTGGTCCCGGAGGTCGAGGAGGGGGCGCTCTACCTCTACCGGATCGACGGCCCCTTTGATCCCGCCGCGGGACATCGGTTTACGCCGAACTGTCCGCTTCTCGATCCTTACGCAAAGGCGATAACCGGGGATCACCGGTGGGCCCTCGACCAGGCCCTCGCCTACGACCCTGCTAGCGAAGAGAAGGACCTCTCTCTCGCCTCGGATCGCGGCGCCGCGCATCTGCCCAAGGGCGTTGTGGTGAGTGACGAGTTCGACTGGGAGGATGACCGCCCCCTAAACTATCCCTTGCGGGAGAGCATTATTTACGAGGCTCATGTTCGGGGCTTGAGCAACCATCCGAGCAGCGAGGTGGAGCATCCCGGGACCTTTCTCGGAGTAATCGAGATGATCCCTTACCTGAAAGAGCTCGGCATTACGAGCCTGGAGCTACTGCCGGTGCAGGAGTTCGACGAGTTCGAGAACTTCCGAACGAACCCGATTACCGGTGAGCAGCTGAAGAACTACTGGGGCTACAGTACTATCGCCTTCTTTGCCCCCAAGTCCTGCTACTCCGCTGATGGAAAGCGGGGAGGACAGGTTCGGGAGTTCAAGGAGATGGTGAAGGCCCTCCACAAGGCGGGAATCGAGCTAATTCTCGACATTGTCTTTAACCACTCCGCCGAGGGTAATGAGCTCGGCCCGACGTTGAGTTTTCGGGGCATCGACAACTCGATTTACTACATCCTGGATAACGATCGGCGGTACTACCGCAACTACTCCGGCTGCGGTAACACGATGAACTGCAACAATCCGATCATGCGCAGCTTTATCGTCGACTGTCTGCGCTACTGGGTGACGGAGATGCACGTCGACGGCTTCCGGTTTGATCTCGCGAGCATCCTCGGCCGGGACGCCCAAGGAAACATGATGGAAAACCCGCCAATCCTCGAGCGGATCGCCGAGGAGCCGGTCCTGCGGGATACAAAGATTATTGCGGAGGCCTGGGATGCCGCCGGGGCGTACCAGGTTGGCAGTTTTCCCGGAGAGCGCTGGGCGGAGTGGAACGACCGGTTCCGTGACGACGTCCGCAAGTTCTGGCGGGGAGACACGGGCATGATCAGCCTCCTCGCCACTCGCTTTGCCGGCAGCTCGGACCTCTATCTCCGAAACGGTAGAAAGCCCTTTCATTCAATCAACTTCGTCACCTCCCACGACGGGTTTACCCTGCGGGACCTGGTCAGCCACAACCGAAAGCACAACGAGGCGAACGGCGAGAACAACCAGGATGGTCACAACGCTAACTACAGCTATAACCACGGCGTGGAGGGGGAGACCGAGAACCCGGAGATTCAGGCTGTCCGAAACAGGCAGATGAAGAACTTTCTCGCCACCCTCATGCTCTCCCTGGGCACGCCGATGCTTCTGAGTGGAGATGAGTTCGCCCGGAGTCAGGGGGGCAACAACAACGCTTACTGCCAGGACAACCAGATCTCCTGGAACGACTACTTTCTGGGAGTGCCCTACTCGGATATCTTTCGATTTACCCGGATGCTCATACTCCTGCGTAGGAGCCACTCCGCCCTCACCCGACCGGAGTTCTACACTGGTCGCGATAACAACGCGAGCAAGCGGCCTGACATTTCCTGGTTTACCCTGGACGGCCAGCCCATGGACTGGGGCGGGTCCGAGTCTTGTCTTGCGGTCTACATCGACGGTAGTGAGACCGAGATGGTAGGGGACGAGCCCGACGATGATTTCTACATTCTCTTCAACGGGAGCAAGCACACCCACCGCTTCTCGCTTCCTTCGGTGAGGCCGGGACACCGGTGGACTCGCGTCATTTATACCGGCGCGGCTCCGCCCCACGATATTAGGGAGCCGGGCTATGAGGATGAGCTCGAGCACCCGCGGCGGATCGTGCTGATGCCGCGCTCCATGGCACTGCTGCAAAGCAAGTCTTGACACCCCGGGTCGACCGGCGGCACTATATCGGATACCACGAGAAGGCGTTGAAGGAGACGAGTATCCCTCGTCGGCGTCATGAGAGAGAGAAGCCGTGGCTGAGAGCTTCTCGACGTACGAAGGGTGAAAACCACTCCGGAGCCGCAGGGTGAACGGGCGCAGGAGCGCCTCACTATTCCTGCCGTCCTAGCCACGATACGGCGGTTCGAGAGCGATAGCGAGGGGAGGGTGGACTCCGAGGCTATCGAATTGAGGTGGTACCGCGGAAGGCTCGTCAGCTTTTCGTCCTCAGTGAGGGGCGAAGCGTTGACGAGC
>CAYZHV010000050.1:7707-19781 GCA_964478055.1 uncultured Spirochaetaceae bacterium
GAGAAGCTGTATCGCATACGACACTCCACCGCCCACGTCATGGCGGAGGCGGTGCTCCGCAAGTTTCCTCAGGCAAAGATCGCCATAGGACCCCCGATCGAGAGCGGCTTCTACTACGACTTCGATCTGCCTCGCTCTCTCACGCCTGAGGATCTCGAGGAGATCGAGGAGGAGATGCGAAAGATCGTCTCCGAAGACCATCCTTTCGAGAAGGAGGTGGTCTCTCGGGAGAAGGCGCAGGAGATCTTCGCGGACCAGCCGTACAAGCTCGAGCTCATCGCGGACCTCCCGGAAGAGGATGAGATCTCCACCTATCTGGTGGACGAGTTTCTAGACCTCTGTCGCGGGCCCCACGTGGAAAGCACCAAGGAGATTCACCCCAAGTCTTTTAAGCTCCTCCACACCGCCGGCGCCTACTGGCGAGGTGACGAGAAGCGTCCCATGCTGCAACGTATCTACGGTACCGCCTGGGACTCGCCCAAGGAGCTGCGAGCACATTTGGAGCGGCTCAAGGAGATTGAAAAGCGGGACCATCGCAAGGTGGGCCGGGAGCTGGACCTCTTCTCAACCCACGAGGAAGCGGGGCCGGGGCTTATCTACTGGCATCCGAAGGGCTCGCGCATTCGCCTCTCAATTGAGGACTTCTGGCGGGAGGAGCATCGAAAAGGAGGCTACGAGCTTCTCTACACACCCCACGTGGGCAAGAGCTGGCTTTGGGAGACATCAGGCCACCTCGACTTCTACGCCGAGAACATGTACGCCCCCATGGAGCTCGACAACGCTGACTACTACGTCAAGCCGATGAACTGCCCCTTCCACATTATGATTTACAAGACGCAAATGCGCAGTTATCGGGATCTCCCGCTGCGCTGGGGGGAGCTCGGTACCGTCTACCGGTACGAGCGCTCCGGAGTGCTCCACGGCCTCCTGCGGGTCCGCGGCTTTACCCAGGACGATGCCCACATCTTCTGCACTCCCGACCAGGTGGAGGATGAGATCCTCGAGGTACTCCGTTTTTCCCTGCGGATGTGGGACGCCTTTGGCTTCAAGGATATCAAGGCGTATCTCGCCACTCGGCCGGAAAAATCAGTGGGAGCCCAGGGCGACTGGGACACTGCCACGGAGTCTCTCAAGAAGGCGGTAGCTGCGGAGGGACTGGACTACGAGCTCGACGAAGGGGGCGGCGCCTTTTACGGCCCCAAGATCGACCTCAAGGTCAAGGACGCCCTGGGCCGGGAGTGGCAGATGTCCACGATTCAGTTCGACTTCAACCTGCCTGAGCGCTTTGACATGACCTTTGTGGATCATGACGGCAAGGAAAAGCGCCCCTTTATGGTGCACCGGGCATTGCTCGGCTCTCTGGAACGTTTCTTTGGCGTCCTGGTGGAGCATTACGGCGGCGCCTTTCCGGTCTGGCTCGCTCCGGAGCAGGCGGTGGTGATTCCCGTGGCCCCGGCCTTCTCGGAGTATGCCGAGAACGTGGCGAAGCAGCTCAAGGAGGCGGGCTTTCGCGCTTCCGCGGACCTGAGCGACGACCGGATGAACGCCAAGATCCGCTACCACCAGAGCCAGAAGGTGCCCTACATGCTCATCGTCGGTGAGAACGAGGTAGAGGCGGGGGCCGTGAGCTACCGCACCCGGACCAACGAGCGGGCCAACGGCGTACCCTTTGACGATTTCAAGGCGTTTCTCCAGGAGAAGGTAGAGAGTAAGGCGGAACTATGAGCAACGAGAAAGTAGATAGACTAAAAGCGCTGGACCGGGAGGCGCTCCGCCTCGGGGAGGCGGCGGAAACGCTGCGCTGGGATCAGGAGACCTACATGCCCGAGGACGCCATCGACGCGCGATCGGAGCAGGTGGCGATTCTCGAATCTCTCGCCCATGAACGAAACACTGACGAGGAAGTGGGAAAGCTCCTCGCTGAGCTCGGTTCCAACGACGAGACCCCTCTCGGAGATGAGTCCCTACCCTGGGAGGACCGCGCCTTTTTGCGAGCAAAGCAGCGCGCCTACACCATGAGCACCAAGCTGCCGCCGGAACTGGTGCGCCGTTTCGCGGAAGTGACCAGTCGAGCC
Organism: uncultured Spirochaetaceae bacterium; assembly: GCA_964478055.1. Lineage (GTDB taxonomy): Bacteria > Spirochaetota > Spirochaetia > DSM-27196 > Alkalispirochaetaceae > CAYZHV01. The sequence goes on from CAYZHV010000050.1 coordinate 9,783, forward strand.
CAGGCCGCCTGGGTAAAGGCGAAGGCCGACAATGACTTTGGAAGCTTTCAGCCTCATTTGGAAGAGCTCGTCCGACTCAACAAAGAGAAGGCGGAACGCTACGGCTACGAGGAGCACATTTACGACGCGCTCCTCGATCAGTTCGAACCCTTTATGAAGACCCGGGAAGTAGAGCGGGTCTTTGACGGCCTCCGGGACTCCCTGGTGGACCTGGTGCGGCGCATTAGCGAAGCGCCTCAGGTGGACGACGTCTTTCTTCATCACTCCTATCCGGCGGAGCGGCAGGAAGTTCTCGGCAACGAGTTTCTCAACGCTCTCGGCTACGAGTTCAACCGAGGCCGCCTCGACGTCTCCGCCCACCCCTTTACGACTACCCTCGGCCCCAACGATGTGCGCATCACTACGCGGTATCATGAGGACCTCTTTGCCTCGGCGGTTTTCTCGACCATCCACGAGGCGGGGCACGCCCTCTACGAGCTCGGCGTGGACTCGAAGTACCACGACACGCTGCTTGCCACCGGTACCTCCCTCGGCATCCACGAGTCCCAGTCCCGACTCTGGGAGAACATGGTGGGTCGCAGCCGGGAATTCTGGAGCTACTGGTTCCCCCGGGTCAAGGAACTCTTTCCGGAACAGCTCTCGGGAGTTGAGAAGGAGCAGTTCTATCGCGCCATCAACCGGGTTGAGCCGTCGCTCATTCGCATCGAGGCGGACGAGGTAACCTACAGTCTTCACGTCATCCTGCGGTTCCAGCTCGAGGTCAAGCTCATGACCGGGGAGCTGGAGGTGAAGGATCTGCCGGAGGCGTGGAACACAACAATGGAGGAGCTTCTCGGTATAACGCCCCCGAGCGACGCCAAGGGAGTGCTCCAGGATGTGCACTGGTCCATGGGGGCGATCGGGTACTTTCCCACCTACGCCCTGGGCAATCTCTATGGTGCCCAGTTCCTCGAGACGATGCTCCAGGAGATCCCCGACGCGTACGATAAGGTCGCAGCCGGGGAGCTTGCCCCGATTCTCAGCTGGCTGAGGGAGAAGATACACTCTCACGGTGCCGCCAAGACGCCCAAGGAGCTCATAACCGAGGTAACCGGAGAGGAGCTGGACCCAGGGTACTTCGTGCGCTACCTTGAGTCCAAGTATGGAGAAATTTACGGCCTATCTTGAGGTCACGCCCTACTCCTGGCTCACCCTGCTGACCGTCGCCCTCGGCGCGGTGGTGGCGCTGCTCACCATCCGCGCCGGCCGGCGCCGCTACCCGGCTCTCTTTCGGCGGCGACGCTCTTTCGCGATTCTTGTTCTTCTTCTCATTTCGGTCCTCTCCATACCAGCTTCCATTTTTCTTCCGGGCGCCGCCAGCTTTCCTTCGCTGCAGTCACTGTCGTTCTTCGTTATTCCCGGTGTTCTCATCTTTGCCGGGGTGTTCCGGTTTCCGGCGGTTGGAGCTCCCTTGGTCCTGCTGTTTCTCGGGCTTCTCCTCTGGTCTGAAGGGGAAAGCACCAGGAGCTACCTCTTTCCGGCGGCCGGAGAACCAGTAGCCTTTTTCGAGGTCCGGGAGGCGGGAGAGGAACGCCTGGACCTCTTCGCGGAGTTTCCTCCCGTCGCGGGACGACGATTTCTCGAGGAGGGAGTGGACTACAGTTTTCCGCTATCCTTGAGCTCCTCCGCCCTCACCGTTGAGGGAGAAATGGTGGTTGTTCACCCCTATCTCTGGTGGCGTCTGCCCTCCGTGGGAGCGCGAATCACCGGGTTCCAGGGCTCAACCGGGACTCAAGAGCCGTTTGTTGCGCTCTCAGAGAGGAGCGAGCGGGTTATCGGGATTCTGGAATGGTTCTCCCTTCTGCGCAGGTCGAGCTGGCGGGCATCCATTCCGTCGGAGGATCTGTTGCTTGCTCGATACGAGCTTACCCTGAGGGAGCGAGAACCTGCCCTCGTGAGAAGTCGAAGTCACGCCGACTGATGCTCCGCCCGTTTCCTGCGTTGCTCCCTGATCGCCCGGCGGAAGCCGTTCCTCAGTAGCAGTAGTTTCTCCACGAAAGAGATGAGGAGGAAGAAGGCGACCGGAAACTCGACAGTCGTCATCACCCCCTCCATCCTCTGGCAGATCGAGGGGACGAGCTGAAGCAGGCTCAGACCAAAGGTTACCATAGTCGCAAAGACGGCGACTTTGCCGAGGAAGGTGGAGCGGCTCTCAACAGAGCCGTGGTAGACCAACAGCGCCCCCATGCCCACTCCCTGACCGATAAACCTGATGAGGACGAGAATGAAAAACCAGTCGGAGATCAGGGCAAAGTGATAGATGGCGAAGCAGATTACCAGGAGAATGCCGTAGTCGCTCATACTGTCCAGATACCTGCCGATCCGGGTCACCTGCTGAAGACGCCGAGAGAGAAAGCCGTCGAAGAGATCAGTCAGAAAGGCAACTCCGGTAAATACTAGGAGGATCCGCAGCGTCGCGTACTCCTGAGAGAGGATGAGATAGAAGAGAATACTCGGAGTGGAACTGATCCGAAACATGGAAAGAAGGTTGGCGATATTGATCCGCCTCAGGGGACGACCGGAAGGAACGAGAGCAAAATCACCACGCATCACCAGAAGAAAGGTGACCAGGATGAGGTGAATCCCGACTGTCGTGAGGACAAAACTGACGGCGTACTCCTCCAGGGCCTGCCGGGCCGCCACAACGAAAAACACGGCAAGTTGAAAGACAAGGAGCAGACCGGTGGAGAAAACGATCGAGGGGACCACGCGGTTGTTCTGTGCCACGACGCGAAAACCTTACGACAAGCCCTCAGGGGTGTCAACATAACCTTGACAGTTAGCGGTCCCCTCCATAGCATGAGGCGATGAACTTAGCGAACGCCCTAACCGCTTCCCGCCTCGTTCTTTCGCCAGTCTTTTTCGTTCTCTTTTTTCTTCCTGAATGGACCGGCTCATATCAGCTCGTTACGGTGATCCTTCTCTGGGTAGTTTTTCTTGCGATCGAGATTTCCGACGTCCTCGACGGCGCCGTGGCCCGGAAGCAGAACATCGTCTCCGACCTCGGCAAGCTATTTGATCCCTTCGCGGATGTCATCAGTCGCCTCACCTACTTCATTACCTTTGCCGCCGTCGGCATCATGCCCGTCTGGATCGTACTGCTCATACTTTATCGGGAGTACACGATTATTTTCCTGCGAATGATGATGTATCGTACCGGCACCGCCATGGCCGCCCGAAAAGGGGGCAAGCTCAAGGCGGTTTTCTATGCCGTTGCCGGAGGCGCGGGAATTCTCGTTGCCATGGCGCGCTGGATCGACTCGCTCTCTCCCTACCAGGGACCAATAGAAATCTTCGCCCTGGTGGTTTTCCTTGTCGCGCTCTTTCTCGCTTATCTCTCCCTGAGCGACTACCTGATTGTCTTTTTCCGCCATATGCGGAATCCGAAAGACAACTCCTGAGCTCATAGTCCTGGGCTCCCCAGGGAGCCTGAGCCAGCGACGCTTCTCCTGCCGGAACACTGACGGGGACGATTACCACTAACGAGGTCCTTTAGATCGACTCATGTTGGGGGCCGACCGCGATCGGCCGGCCCCCCTCTTCTCTTCCCAAAGCCACCCCTAACCGACATGTCCAACAGGGAAAAATAGCCTTCAGGAAAGAAATTTTCGACCGAACACTTTACATTCAATGTAGAGAAGCGTATTATACACCACACATACGTTAGATTCAGTAGATATGGCTACATAAATGTAGGAATAACGCTGAGAACTGACGATATGTACGGAAAAAGATCGGTGACGGCATGCAGGGATTCCCTTCGGATGCTGGATCCGGGTGAAAACCTTACGTTACGGAGGGTGTATTGATGAGTGACATCAAGACGGCCAAAGACGTTCTCGAGCTGATGAAGAAAGAAGGCGTCGAGATCGTGGATTTGAGATTCATGGACTTTCCCGGCATTGCCCAGCATTTCTCGGTGCCCGCCGGTGAGATCGACGAGGATTCATTTACAGAGGGGCTCGGATTCGACGGGTCGAGTATCCGTGGCTGGCAGGCGATCAACGAGTCAGATATGATTGTCAGGCCCGTTCCGGAGTCTGCGTTTATCGATCCCTTTTCCCAGTACAAGACCCTGGTGATGATCTGTAACATCGGCGATCCGATCACTGGTGAGGACTACACTCGAGATCCCCGAAATATCGCCCGGAAGGCGGAAAACTACGTCAAGGAGACAGGCCTGGGAGACACGGTCTTCTTCGGTCCCGAGGCGGAGTTCTTTGTCTTCGAGGATATTCGCTTCGATCAGAATGAGCATTCCGGTTACTACTTCCTCGACTCCACCGAAGGTCGCTGGAACTCCGGACGGGAGGAGAACCCGAACCTCGGTTACAAGCCGCGGTACAAGGAAGGCTACTTCCCGGTACCTCCTTCCGACAGTCTCCAGGATCTGCGAACGGAGATGGTTCTCACCATGATGAACATGGGAATCCCCGTGGAGGCGCACCACCACGAAGTGGCAACCGGTGGGCAGTGCGAGATAGACATGCGCTTTGCCCCGATGGTGCAAATGAGCGACGCCATGACCAAGTACAAGTACGTTATCAAGAACGTCGCTCGACGGTACAACAAGACGGTTACTTTTATGCCGAAGCCGGTGTTTAACGATAACGGCTCGGGTATGCACGTCCATATGTCGATCTGGAAAGACGGAAAGAACCAGTTCTTCGGCGACGGCTACGCCGGCCTCTCGGAGATGGCTCTCTACGCCATCGGAGGACTGCTCAAGCACGCTCCGGCGGTTCTTGCCTTTACCAACCCGACAACCAACAGCTATAAGCGGCTGGTCCCGGGCTTCGAGGCACCGGTCAACCTCGCCTACAGCCGGCGAAACCGAAGCGCCGCGGTCCGTATTCCGATGTACTCCAACTCGGAGAAGGCGAAGCGCTTCGAGTTCCGCTGCCCGGATCCGTCGAGCAACCCGTACCTCGCCTTTTCGGCGATGCTCATGGCCGCAATCGACGGTATTCAGAACAAGATCCACCCCGGAGAGCCCTTGGACCGGAACATCTACGACCTCTCTCCGGAAGAGGCCGCGGGCGTTCCCAAGACTCCCGGAAGCCTTCGAGGCGCACTCGAGGCGCTCCAGGCGGACCACGAGTTTCTCCTGCGAGGAGACGTGTTTACCGAGGACGTTATCGAGACCTGGATCGACTACAAGTTGAGTGAGGAAGTGATGGCCCTGGACCTCAGGCCCCATCCGTACGAGTTCTCGCTCTACTACGACATCTGATCCTCTTGCCGGGAGACCTCTCCCGGCCGCGGTGGCCCCGAGAAGGGCCGCCCTACTCCGTAGAAATTCAGTGGTTTGGTTTCGAGGCCGCCTCAGGGGAGACTCCCCGGGGCGGCCTCACTTTGTTCACTGCAGGAGTTGGTCGTAGAAGCCGCGAACCCGCCGAAGCACTTCGTCCAATCGCTCCGAGAAGCGGCCGAGATCTTCCTCGGGTCCCAGGACGAGGCGGGCGAGCTTGCGTCGAGCCCCGGGGTCCCCGGGGATAGTGTGGAGCTGTCGGTCCTCATAGACCTGGAGAAAGTGTTCTATTCGCCGCAGAAAGACGTAGTCGCTCTTCAGCTGTGTGACTGTCTCGTGATCGAGAACGCCTCCCTCCTCGAGTTTGGAGAGAGCCATAATAGTATTGCCGGTTAGCGCCTCCGGGTAGTACCGGGCGTGGACCATTTGCAGCGCCTGGGCGATAAACTCAATGTCCCGAATGCCACCAACGCCGTTCTTTACGTCCGGCGCGTCGCTCCGGTACTGCTGCACGGCCTTGCTGCGCATTTCCCGAATATTCCGAACCACCACGTCCCGACCGCCGGCGGCCTTGATTCGTTCCACGAAGAGCGGCTTGGTCCGTTCGAGAAAGCTCCAGCCGAGCTCGATATTCCCCGCCACCGGGGATAGCTTGATCAGCGCCTGGAGCTCCCAGAGGCCGGCGCTCTTCCCGTAGTAAGTAAGCAGCTGATCCACGGTGTTGATCACCTCTCCGGAGTCACCATAGGGACGGAGCCGAAGGTCAACGCGATACGCCTTCCCTTGATCCGTAAAATCCGTGAGGTCCCGGACGAGCCGCTGGAGGATCTTTGCCCCGGTCCTCGCTTCCAGATCGTTGCGCCGTTCTCCCTCCGGCTCGTAGGCGAGGAGGAGATCGATATCGGAGCTGTAGTTGAGCTCCCGGCCACCAAGCTTTCCAAAGGCGAGAATGGACATGTTCTTTGCAGCGGCCTGTTCCGGCGGCTCGAGACCCGCGACGATCTCATCGAAGGCGGCGCTAATAATCGCCCGGGCAAGGGCTGAGATCTCCGTGACCACTTCGAGAAAGTCCTGCCTCAGACAGATATCCTTCGTGCCGATACGGAGGATTTCCCGTTTGCGAAAGCTCCGGAGCCGGTTGAGCCACTCCCGTCTACTCTCAGGAGCTCCGGAGTCCCGTAGCTCCGCCTCCATGGCGCGCTGGTCCCGGCGTCGGTGGACCGCCTTGGGATCGGCGATCCAGCTTAGGAAGCTCGGATTCTGAATCAGCGTATCCGAGAGGAACTGGCTTCCCGCAAAGACCTTGAGCATGAGCTCCAGCCGCCTCGGCTGGGAGAGGAGCTCCCGAAAGAACCCCGCCCGGTCTCCGACCTGCTTTGTAAACCGCTCCCAGTTGTTCAGCGCCATGTCCGGGTCCGAGGTGTTGAGAAGGTGCTCCCAGGCAAGGACGATAAGGGAGGCGAAGAGCTCGCGACTCTCTCCCTCTCCGGCGATACTCTTGAGATTCATCACTCCCCGCTCGGGATCTTCGAAACCCGCATGGGTGAGAACTCCCGCCTCCTCCGCGAGAGACTCGGAGAGAACAATGTCTGCGGGGTTTCCCGCGGCGGTTCCCGGTATCGCCTCCCGTCCGAGGTGTCGTTCCACAAAGGAGCGGACCCTGGCGGTTTCGGTCTCGAAGTCGAGCCAGAGTCGCTCCTCAGCGGAGACTCCCCGTTCCTCTTCGTAACCCATGCGCCGGGCAAGATGGCGAAACTCCAGGGTGCCGTACTCCGGGAGAAAGAGGTCCTGAGCGTTACCTCGGAGCATTCTGAGGCCGTTGATGAGATTGCGAAGGAAGCGATACGCCCGGATCATCCCCTCCGCTTCATCCTCGTCGATGGTCCCGACCTGCGAGAGACCCCTTAGGGTGGCGTGGATTCCAGGATTCCGGAGCTCCGGATGGGTGCGTCCGTGGAGAATCTGCAGTAGTTGAACGTTGTACTCCAGGTCCACCAGCGCCCCGGGGCTGAACTTGGCGTTAAAGCTTCCGGCGTCGAGCTTCTCGCTGAGCTGTTTCTCCCGAAGCTCCCGTATCTCGCCTACATTGATCGCCTCGGTCTCATATACGAGGGAGTCCCGGATTTTCATGACCCGCTCTCCGAGCTCCCTGCTGCCGGCGATTGCCCTGAGGCGAACCAGGGCGAGACGTTCAACACTGTGGGAGCCTCCCGCTTTGCTGTAGTAGGAGATGAAGTTCTCCACGTGAACCGCCAGGGGGCCGTCGTTGCCGAAGGGCCTAAGACGCACGTCCACCTGGAAGATTCCCTCCCGGCGCGCCTCAATGAGAGATGTGGCCTCCTTGAAGAGGCGCTCAAAGAACTCCCTGTTGGGAATCGCCTCGCCACCGTCGGTCTCCCCGTGGTCGCTGTAGAGAAAGAGGAGCTCTATGTCCGAGGCGTAGCCCAGGGCGGAACCGCCGAGCTTGCCGAGGCCAAAAGCGGCCCACTGGGCGGGCATGCCCGCGGCGCTCCGCGGCGTACCGTACCGCTTGGTGAGCCCTTCCCAGGCGATCTCCACCGCCGCCTGCACCACCGCCTCGGCGAGTCGGGTAAGCCGGTGGCTCAGAAAAAAGAAGTTCCGCTCCCGCTGGAGTATGTGGTCTATGTCGATGAGAAACGCTTCCTGATCCTTGAAGCTGTTGAGGGCGCGCTTCTTCCCCTCCTGGCTCCGCTCCGAATCTATTGCCGCCCGGAGCTTTTCGGTGACCTCCTCACTATCGGTTGAGAGCAATCGATGCTCCTCCACCTGGGAGAGAAGGGGTAGAAGGTTCTCCTGCTGCAGTCGAATAAAGTCCTCCCAGAGGAAGTCACTTGCCCCGAGGAGCCTGGCAAGCTCCCGCTGCCTGGAGGTGTCCGCCAAGAGTTCCTGCACCGCCTCACCGTCCCCGGCGGCGGCATACTCCTGTATGAGCTGCTCGAACCGTTTGAGCGCTGCCAGAGGATCCGGCGCGCGATCGAGGACATGGGTGAACTGCTTTGTAAGCACCGCCGCCAGGCGCACCCGATCCTCTTTCTCGTCGCTCAAGGGCTTTCCGGAGAAGTCCCTGACGTCAAAGGTGTCCCGGATGAGGGAGTCCACGGTTTCGATCTCCACGTGATAAATGGATATCTGGTGGAGGTTGAGGGCGGTGGAGAAACCGTAGAGAAAGAACGGCGTATCCTGGGAGGCGACCTCTAGGCGGGTGAAACCGGAGTCGAGGCGGGAAAAGGTGACATCGATCGGCATGAGTTGCTGCTCCACCGGTGTCCGGGCCGAGGCGACCTCCGCCACCGCCTCTATAACGTTCTGTCGGCAGCGATCGAGAGTCACACTGTGCGCCTTGAGCGACCGTCCCGGCTCCTGCAGCGGGGCAAGGAGGCGGTAGAGCAGTTCCGTGGTATCCCGGGCCCACTGATCCGGCTCGCCCTCATACTCCGCCTCGCCGTAGAAGGTGTCGAATATGAGCGAAGGGGTGCCGCTGGTGGTGTAGACGTGGCCGCTGGTGAGATTGAGGCCGGCGGCGCCGAGGCCACCGGTAATAAAGCTGAAGAGCCCCGGCGCGTCAAAGGAGTAGAGGTCCACCTGAAAACCGTCGTCCCGGGGGGTGACGTTGATCCTGAGGGGGGCCTCCTCCCTGAGCTCATCGAGAATGGAAAGGTGGCTCTGGAGCTCCTCTTCCGAGAAGCTCTCGCTCATCGAGCCCGGAAGCTCCTCAAGCAGGTTGCGTCTCACGAACCTCCGCCTCTTCGGGAATAACCTGGGAGCGGATCTTGTCGGCGCTCCAGACCTGGTACTTCTTAACGAATCCCTGAGGACGGTAGGTCATCTTGGCCTGCCGGAGACCGGGGTCGCCAAGGTCCTGCTCCCGGTTGATGTACTGGTAGTGCCGTGGAAGCACCGCCGCAAAGGCGCGGTTTATAAACTGATAGATGCCTTTGTAGTCGTTTATCCCCTTCTCGTAGTGAACCGCGAAGCTCCTGCCCCGGGCAAGGGGTTCCCCGAGGGCGTAGGCAGCGGGCTTCTCGTCAACGTAGACCAGATACCCCTTGAGTCCGAGCTCTTCGTAGAGCTCCAACGCTTCCCGGGCGGCGGGGTAGTCCCCTTCGTCCTCCCGCTCCTCTCTCCACTTATCGAGGATGTAGAAAGCGTCATCGAGATTATCCGGCCCGAGAAAGCGCTCCTCGAAATCGTAGTTGTTTACGAAGGAGTTAACCAGGTTTCGCTTCTTGTGATACTTCTTTCCCTGTAGGGCCGCGAGGTCGCTGCGTAGGTAGAGATAGTCGAAGTTGTCCCTATCCTCTATGACCGCGTATCCCATGGACTCGAGCTCCACCCGATACGCGTCGGCGTGAGGCTCCGCAAGCCCCTTAATGTAATCGTGACTCTCCAAGAGCTGCTTCAGAATCCCTTTGTCCTGGGGCGGACCGCAGGGCAGCATAAAGAACTGCTTGCCCTTCTTCTCTCCGGAAATGACGAGGGTGCCTTCGGGCAGCCAGGCGAGCTCGTACCGGTACTCTCTCCGAAAAAGGTAAAGTCCTGCAAAGGTGTATTCCGAGATCCCTTCCTCGAGGTTCGAGAGACGCGGATGGAGTTCATCGCGCATCTCCAGGGAGATTGGTTCAAAATTGGGGAAGCGGGGAATACTCATGTCCCACAATATATTGGAATCCGAGGAGCCGGGGCAACGC
>CAYZHV010000051.1:0-2882 GCA_964478055.1 uncultured Spirochaetaceae bacterium
AGGAAAATACGAATCCCCGACGTGGGAGTCACCTAGAGGAGAAGAGACAATGATGTGCGGTCCGCTCTTTACACGTTACGTGTAGGGCTGAAACGTATCGTAACGCATATGGCGCCTTGGGACCTTCCGTAGGGAGGGGATCGGAGGCGCTCCGGTCGGCTAACTTCCGTCCTGGGAGTGAGATGCTTCTTATTGTTACCCTCTCGCTAAAACTGGTACGAGTTTCGCTTGCCTTTCTCCTCAGGAGGTACCTTCATGAGTACTCGAAATCGCATTTCTTTGCTCTTTGCGTTGATTGGAGTCCTCTTGCTGCTGGGATGTGAGAGCCCGACCACACCGGAGACCGGTGGAGGCGGAAGCAGTGGTGGTGGGGTCACCGAAGGCGAGGCCGCCCAGGTTGCGTCCGGGGCGATGAGCGCCGTGAGCACGGCTGTCTCCGAGGCCCTGGCGGAGGGCCTCTCGGGAACGAGCGTCTCGAGTAGTAGATCGGGCCTCGTATTGCAGCCGGCGGCAACCTACGACGTGAACTATTCCGGGGCAGGGGTAAGTGTCACGGGCTCTATGAACACCTCGGGCAGCGGCAGTAGCTTCAGCTACACTCTTACAGTTACCCTGAGTAGTTACGGCTCCTCCGCCGGCGCTGTAACGGGCTCCCTCACGGTGACCGGTAACTTCGACGGCTCCGCATACACGGGCAGCTACAACGGATCGTTTGTGGTCTCTTCTGGCGGCACGAACTACACCGTGGAGCTCTCCTGGAACCTGGACAGTAACGGCCAGTTCTCTGGCGACTATTCGGTCAATGGCAGAAGCTTCACCTACACCGGGGGAACCGGGGACGACACTGGTGATGATGGAACCGGGGGCGACGTAGGTACAACGGGAATATCCGTGTGGACATCAGTAGGAGACGTAGGAAACGTCTATGTCTACATAAACGGGAGTTATCGCGGCGCGCTGAGCTCTCATTTCCCTTCGGGAACACCACAGTACGGACAGACCGGCACTATCACCGTAGCTCTTTCTCCGGGAACCCATACGATTCGCGCCGAGACGGACACTGACGCCTACTGGCCACAGGGCAGCTTCACCCTCAATAGTGGGGACCAGCTCCTCTACCAACTCGGAAGGTAGGGGCCTATTAGTTTACCAGCCGAGCTCCAGGAAAAGCGGCGTCGGGCGGTCGAGGAGCTCCTCCATAGACCGGACTACCGTGACCGTCCGCCCCGTCGCTTCTTCGAGGCTACTGTATCGGACCGGTTCGGGAGTTGTGACACTAAAGGTGGCTGTTGAGTCCGCGAGGTAACTTCGGAGAAATAGGCGTTGCTCCTCCGAGAGCTCTGCCACGCCGAGGGGAGATAGCTGAAATCGGAGGCCAAACTCCCCTTCCCTCGGCTCCACGGAGATCGCCTCTCGAGTTGACAGGAGCCTTGCCAAGGCCTCGAGGGTGTCAAATCCGAAGGTGACGGTTACCACCGACTCCGTTTGCCCGTCCTCTCGAGAGTAACTGCGTAGCTCCGCCTCGGAGATCGCGTCGGCAAATAGCTCGAAGTCCCGTCGAGCGATCGGGATCGGCCAGTTCTCCGCCTCCCGATCGAAGACTTCAGCATTTAGGAGCTCCCGGTCTACGGTATAGACGTAGGTCAGCTCCCCACGCTCCCCGTCGGCCAAGGTGACACGGGTCTCTAGGGAAAGGCAGCCGGTGAGAAGAAAGAGTGTGAGCAAGAACAGAGTCGTCTTGAGGAGTCCACGCTTCATTGTGGGCCCATGCTATCCGGGGTGGAGCGGTTGTACAAGACTACTGCCTCAGTTGCACGATGGTCTTCCCAAAGCCCCCCTCCTCCGGTGAGGCGTAGTTAAAGGAGTCAACCGCATCGTGATCGGCAAGATGTGATCGAACGCCCTTCTGCAGCACCCCCTCGCCCATGCCGTGAATGATGCCGAAACGGTGCAAACCGCTAAGAACGGCACGGTCGATCTGGTCATCCACCGCCTTTAGGGCGTCCTGCAGTCGCTGACCCCGAAGGTCCAACTCCGCCACCGGACCAGCGCTGCTGCCTTGCTCGTAAGAAACGGAGACATTCTCCCCCTGTCTCCCTCGAACCGGCTCGAACTCCTCGGGCTTCAGGGAGAGCTTGATCGGTCCAGCCGCAACGAGCCAGCTCCCATCCTTGTTCTGCCGAATCAGTGTTGCTCGGCGACCATTCGCCGTTACCAGGACCTCGTCTCCCTCCCTGTAGCCTCTCTGACGGCGACGCTTCTCCCCGGCCCCGGGGGACGTCTTGCCCGGATCGCCTCTACCCCGAGCTCCTCCGGAGCGGCGGCGTTTCTCCGCTTCCCGAAGGGCCTCCTCCGTTGGCGAGTATTCCCGTCCGATTCGGGCGGTCTCCTCTTCTTCTCGCTCCTCGAGCTCCTGGATGTATTCCTTCACCTTCTGCGTCTTTTCCCGGGTGATCTCTCCTTCCCGGAGCTCCCGGACCAGATTTTCCAGACGCTTGCGCGCCTCTGCGGCGAAGGAGCGGAGCTCTCGTATCCCTTCTCGCCGAAGCTCCTCTTCCCGGGCCTCGAGTGCTTCGCGTTCTTCCCGTAAGAGTTCCTCCTGTCGAGCGTACCGACGCTGCTCCTCCGCCAGCTCCCGGCGCTGCTCCTGCAGGAGCGTGTGCTCTTCGGTTAGCTGCCGGATGATCTCCGCCGCATCAGACTGGTGTTCCTCGAGGTATCGTTCCGCCTGTTCTATGAGAACCGGGCCGATGCCGTTCTGGCTCGCGATATCCAAGGCGTGGCTCGCCCCGGGCTCGCCGACTCGGAGCTGAAAGGTGGGACGGTGCGTTGTGGTATCGAAGGAGACCGAAACGTTCTCAGCCTCCTCTCGGGTAAATCCG
>CAYZHV010000051.1:2892-19690 GCA_964478055.1 uncultured Spirochaetaceae bacterium
ACGGTGTGGTGGGTCGTAACAATGGTCAGCCGGGCCCGGCTGATAAAGGTATCGAGAATCGACATGGAGAGGGCTGCACCCTCCTCGTAGTCCGTCCCGGAGCCGAGCTCGTCCAGGAGAACCAGACTATCCCGGTCCGCGTGGTCGACAATGAAGGAAATCCTCCGCATATGGCCGGAAAAGGTGGAGAGGGACTCCTCCAGGGACTGCTCATCCCCGATATCGGCGTAGAGGGAGTGGAACATCGGCATCACCGTTCCATCCTCCGCGGGAAGGGGAATCGCAAACTGGTGCATCAGGGCAAAAAGCCCTACGGTCTTGAGAGATACTGTCTTACCACCGGTGTTGGGGCCCGTCACGATGAGGGCCTTGGTCTTCTGCTCCACCTCAATGGAAATCGGTACGCACTCCGGGCCCAGGAGGGGATGGCGAGCCTTGACCAGGACAAGAGCACCATCCTCCCCGGCTTCCGCCGGAGGGTGCCCCTCGAGACGGTTTCCGTAGAGCGCCCGGGCGTAGTAACCATCCAGGACCGCGAGATACTCCTCCAGTCCCGCGAGGAGGTCGAGCTGCTCCCGGGCTTCCTCGGTGAGAATTCTCAGGGTCCTGCGAATCGCCTGAAAGGCGCGCCCCTCGAGCTCCACCAGGGCGTTGTTTCTCTGAACCAGGGGCTCGGGCTCCACAAAGAGGGTCGCCCCGCTCTGGGATACCTCGTGCACAATGCCCTGGATCTTTCCGCGATGATCCGCGCTTACCGGCAGAACGGTCCTCCCGTCCCGCTGGGTAGCCACGTCACTGGTGAAGACCTTTTCCCGGTCTCCTCTCTGAAAGAAAGAACGAACCAGCTCGTCTATCTCGGTGTGAGTTCGGGCGATCTCCTTTCGTATAGTTCGGAGCTCGGGAATGGCGTCTTCCTTTATCGATCCGTCAACGTCGATAAAGGTACGAATACGCCGTTCCAGGGCCGGCGCCGAGGCGAGCTCTCCTTTGAGAGTCGCCCGGGCACTGCCGTCACTCTCATCGAAGAGCCACCCCTGCAACAGCCGAACTCCCCGTACGAAACGAGCAATCTCGTTGAGCTCCTCCGGTTCGAGGACGCTCCCCTCATGGCGGGCGGAACTCACTATGGCGCCAAGGGAGGGGATATCTGCCTCGGGCCGTCGGTCCCGCTCGAGCAGCAGGTTCTGGATCTCCGAGACAATGGAGAGGCGGCCCCGGAGCCGGGTGGGATCGGTCTCGAACTGATTCTCCTTTAGGGCGGATCTCCCGGGCTCACTGAGCGCAAAATCGAGCAGGCGTTTTCGAATTTTGTCGAACTCCAGGAGCTCCAGGGTATGCTGGTCAACGTCCAGCGGCATATCGATGTTCTCCCGCCAGTTTCTGGCTTATTTCGTGGTCCACCATGATTCGCTGATAACTCTCGTACCGGTCCGGATCGATCGCTCCCCGCTCCAGGGCGGCGATGACCGCACATCCTGGCTCGTGGAGATGGGTGCAACCGGGGATCCTGCATTCCGGAATGTGCTCCCGCATCTCCGGGAACCCCCAGGCGAGTTGCTCCCGGGGAAAGGCGTAGAGGTCTATCTCCCGAATACCCGGCGTATCTATCACTCCCGCGGAGCGGTCCGGCACAGGTATCCGCACCGCCAGGGTCGTCGTATGCCGCCCACGGTGGTACTTTCTGGAAACCTCCCCCACCCGGGCGCCAATCTCCGGAGCGATAGCGTTGAGGAGACTCGACTTTCCTACCCCGGACTGCCCCAGAAAGGCGACGCTCTTACCCTCTATCCAGCGGCCTAACTCCTCAACGCCCCTTCCGGTAAGAGCGCTTGTCTCGAGTACCCTGTACCCCAGGGCGTGGAAGCTCTCGAGCCGTGAGCGGACCTCCTCCGAAACGCCCTGATCACTCTTGTTGAGAATCAGGGCAAAGGGGATCTCCCCGAGCTCCGCGGCCACTGCCACACGGTCGATGAAACGAGGTCGAAAAGGGGGCTCCCCGGGAGAGGCTATAGCAACCAGGAGGTCGAGGTTCGCGGCAATAGTCTGAATGGCGTTTCTTTTCCTGTTCCAGCGCACGAACTCGTTTCTGCGGTCGAGCCGTTCTTCGATGAGCCCCTGCTTGCCGTTCTCCGCCAGACTCACCCGCACACGGTCCCCAGGAGCCAGAGGGTTGTAACCCTTGCCGGTGCCCGACAGCTGCTTTCCCTTGATCCGGCACTCCACCCCCTGGGGTAGTCCCCCTTCCAGGGAGAGCTCCTCCTGGTTACTCAGGAGCTCCAGGTGAAAGATGTTGTTACTCCCCCAGAGGACGATACCCTCGGTCACAGCGGCAGCTCTCCGAAATACCGCAGGCCAAAGGCCTCGGCGATTCCGACGTATCTCCGATGGTCCGCCACGGCGCCAAGGGTGTCGTAGCGAGTTGTAGCAAGCAACCCCTTAGCCGGCTCGGTGAGACCGGTGCAGCGGGCTCCGCCGGAGCGCCCCGGTTTGACCAGAGCGCGGCCGAAGCCGGTGACCGTGGCGACTTGGTCCCGGTGGGTTAGGTCGACAACCCGACGGGCCACTCCGTCCAAGCTATCCACCAGCCGCAGAGTATTCCCGAGAGTTCCGGCGACTCTTTCGAGGAGGGGCGTAATGTGGAGAAAGTGGGTGCAGCCAAGAACCACCACGTCCGCCCCAGCCTCGGAAAAACCGACAAGCTCCCTGCGCACCAGTTGCTCAACCTCTGCGGTTTCGGAGAGGTACGGAAAGCCCCCTTCGATTTTCCGCACCAGCTCCGAAGCTCCGGATCGGATAACCGTGAAGTGCGCCGCGAAGTCCGCCACAAGACGATCGGTGTAGTCGTCGCCCACGGTGGCGGAGGTGGCTAGAAGTCCGATTGTGCCGCTCCTGGTAAGGTTCGCAGCGGGCTTCACCGCCGGAACGGTTCCGACAAAGGGTATGTCATAGGTGGTTCGGAGAGCGGAGAGAGCGTTTACCGAGGCGGTATTGCAGGCAAGGAGTACCATATCCGCGGGAAATTGCATCAATCCCCGACCCACGAGATGGAGGATGTGGGCCCGGAGCCAGTCCGGGTCCTTCTCTCCGTAGGGAAAACCCGCCGTATCCGCCAGGTAGCAAATCGTGTAGGCGTCCCGGATGTTCAGTAGACGACGGATGTAGGCGAGGCCGCCGACACCGGAATCTAGGACCAGGAGCCTCGTCCGCCCTGTTTCGGCGATGAGCGCCTCAGTTTCCGTCATCGGAGAAGAGCGAGTCGAAGGCGTTTCGGGCCTCTTTCTTGGATGAGTCCTCTACACTCCCCCCGGGGGTTACAGGGTTTTCTCCGAGGCGAAAGTAGTCACAGAAGTTCGCTCGCTCTTTGTCCCGAACCGCCTCAGGGATAGTCTCGCGACACTCCCAGTGCGCTTTAGGGTCGTAGAAAACGCAATTCTTGCAGACCCTGACATCTGCCCCACAGGAGGGACAGAGGGTAGATCGGAACGCCTTGAGAGTAGAATCGAACTCGTGGCCACAGGAAAAGCAGCGTGCCATACTGGAAAAGTATTGTACGGGAGGAGAGCTGAAGCCGCAATAGTTGCAACGGCCGGTCCCGGTGGTTAGAGTGACAGGTAGATGTTCGCCAACACTTTAGAGACAGCCGATGATGCGATCGCTCTCCTCAAACAGGCGGGCCCAGAGACCGTTGTCGAGGCGACTCGCTTTCCGGCGACCCGATACGAGAATCTCCTGATTAGTGGCGCGAGTTTTCGACAATGCAGTTTCTCCCGAGCGGAGTTTTCCTCTGTCACCTTTAACTCCTGCCGGTTCAACCTCTCATTTTTCGACTTCGCCAGTTTTGATAACGTCACCTTCGAGGAGTGTACCTTCTCTCATTCGGTTTTCGCCTCCGCCCGCTTCCATAAGTGCAGCTTCGAGGGGTCCGATCTGCCTTTATGCAATTTCAACGGGGTGGAAACCTGGGAGAGCTCCTTCGATGACACCGATCTGGAGGACGCAAGATTCATCAACGCGAGACTTCGGAACAGCAGTTTTCAGAACGCCAACTGCACGCGGACCTTTTTTCAGTTTAGCGTCCGAGACGATGTGAGCTTCAAGTACACAAACGTGGAGGATGCCTACTTTCGCGAGGGAACCCGCTGATGTACGTCTCAGTCCACCAGGCCCAGAAGAACGGAACCAATAGCTATCTCGTCGCCCCGGACGGCGGGGGGCCGGCGATCCTCGTGGATCCCGTGGAGTTCGACATCAATCTTCTGAGTCAAATGGAGGAGAGAGGGTTCTATCTCGATACTATCCTCCTTACAACGCCGGAACGGCACAACGTTCACTCGATTCAGACCGTACAGAAGATCTACCGAGTAAACGTGGTCGCCGGAACAGGCTCCCTGACGGATATCGCCTGTAACTGCATCCAGGAGCAGACATCCTTCTCCGTCGGGGGTCTGGAGGTAACCGCTATTCCGATGCTTCCGCACACCAGGCGCTCACTTGTTTTCTTTGTGAACGGAGTCCTCTTTACCGGGATGATTATGCATGCCGGAACTCTCGGAGAAACGCCGAACAGCTACGCGGAAGCACTTCTGGCGGCGAGCGTCATCGATCATCTCTTTGCCTATCCTGATGAGACGCCAATTCTACCGGCCCTCGGGCCGCCCTCGAACGTCCGTTCGGAGCGGGCGTTAAACCCATGGCTCAGGGAGTTCCTCGAAGAGAGTCGTCTCTGAGGCTGCTCACGACCGCTCGAAAACGAGGTGGCAGCGGGGCTCTGAAGAGTCGCGACTCCTCCTCTCCGGGGAGTCTGATCCGGAGCGAGAAGGCGTGAAGCATCATCGTCGCCTCCGGAAAGCGTTGGTCCCGGCGACTGTAGACCGGGTCTCCGAGAATCGGAGCGTGGAGATGGGCGGCGTGGACCCGGAGCTGGTGGGTTCGCCCGGTCTTTGGCTCGAAACGAACCAAGCTGTACCCCTCCGGCAGATGGCGGAGCACTTTGTAGGCAGTAGCCGCTTCTTTTCCCTCCACGGGACTCCAGACAAACCGCTTTCGGTTGTGAGGGTCGCGCCGGATAAAGCCCTCTACAATCCCTTCGCTTTTTGGCAGAGTTCCGCGGAGGATTGCGATATATCGCTTCTGCGCGGTTCGTTGCTTGAACTCACGTGCCAGGGCCGCCAGGGCCTCCGGGTTCTTTGCGACGACGATCACCCCTGAGGTTTCCTTGTCGAGCCGGTGAACGATACCCGGTCGCTCTTCCGAGGCTCCCTCGAAGGAGTCCCGGAGCTCGAGAGAGTGGTATACCAGAGCGTTGGCAAGGGTGCCTCCGGGATTTCCTGCGCCGGGGTGGACTACGAGCCCCTGGGGCTTGTTGACCACGATAACTCGATCGTCCTCATAGAGTATGGGAAGCTCGATCTCTTCCGGGTCGAGATGAGTCGGCGCCAGGGGCGGGAGGGTCGCTCGAACCAGCTCCCCTTGGTGGAGCTTTCGGGAGAGGCGCGCCTCCTCGCCGTTGACCGTAGTCCTGACTCCCCGACTCTTCAGCTGGCTCCGATTGCAGAGAGCAAGGTATTCCGCGAGAAATCGGTCGAGGCGCTCTCCGGCCCACTCCTCCGGTACCAGAGCCTCCGCGGGTTCACTCTCCCCGTTGGCCACGGCGCTCCTCCCTCCGGCCTAGAAGATAGTCCACAACCGCTATTCCCAGGGAAATCGCCCCCGCGGTAAGGAGCAGTCCCAGCTGCTGTTGCTCGTTGAGTCCCGCCCGTTGCTCCGGGGTCGTAAAGGCAGGGGCGTACTCCTGGGCAAACTCCCCCCGTTTTACACTCTCCACGGTAAACCGGCCCAGCCGGTACCCGACGTTGGTCAGAATGAGAGCCACCGGGAAAGCCCCGAGGGCTATGATCTCCCCCCGTCTAAGGTCGTGGGCCCAACCAGGAAACTCATCAGGGCTGTAGGGAACCGGTTCTACCCCGTCGGTCTCTTCCTCTTGCTCGCCGTCACTGCCAGTGTCCTGGGCCCAGACCGGAGAAAGAAGAAGTAAGAAGGAGAGAAAGAGCGCCAGGACTCGTCGAAGCCTGGAGGGGCTCAGCGCAGACATCCCCTAATACCCTCTGCTTCCGAAGATAGCCGTACCGATCCGCACGAGGGTGGTGCCTTCCTCGATGGCGAGGCGAAAATCACCGGACATCCCCATGCTGAGGGTGTCAAAGGAGGCTGCTTTCCGCTCCGAACGAATCCGTTCAAACCGTTCCCTAAGTCCCGCGAAAGCGCTGCGGATTTTGCCTTCTTCTGCCACCCAGGGCGCGATGCCCATTAGGCCGCGACAGGTAAGGGAGGCGCTCTCCTCAACTGCGTCCAGAAGCTCCTCGAACTCCGCATCGGAGGTGACCCCGTATTTTTGCTCCTCTCCGGAAATATTGACCTCCAGAAGCACTGACATCTTCCGTCCCGCCTCCGTGCATGCACGATCAAGAGCGTCGACCGTCCGGACCGCGTCTATGGACTGCACCCAGCTAAAGAGCTCGGGAACTTTTTTTGCCTTGTTGCGCTGCAAATGGCCGATGAGATGGAGCTCATACTCCCCCGGAAGGTCTCGGTACTTCTCCTCCGCCTCCTGCACACGGTTCTCTCCCAGGAGCGCCAGCCCCGCGGCGACCGCGGACTCGACCACTTCTCTCGAATGGTTTTTCGTCACTCCCATGAGTCGAATTTCCTCGGGTTTTCGCCCCGCTTTTCGGGCGCTCTCGGCGATTTCTTCTCGAACTGCACTGATGCGATCGGCCATTTCACCCATGTTCCCAAGATACCATGTACCCACCCCTCTGTCACCGCGGAAGAGGAGGTCAAGACGGTGTTGACTACCCTAACTAACTGGAGTAGCTTTCCCACATCAAACCGGTTGAATCCCATAAGTGAGGCAAATATGTCCGACACACTCTGGTCTCAGCGTCAAACAGCTACCTGGAAGACCAAGGTAGGCCTCGCCGAAATGCTAAAGGGCGGGGTTATCATGGATGTCACCGATGCGGAACAGGCCAAAATCGCCGCTGACGCCGGCGCTCAAGCAGTCATGGCCCTCGAACGTGTCCCCGCTGACATCCGCGCCCAGGGCGGCGTTGCCCGAATGTCCGACCCCAAAATGATAGAAGATATCATGGAAGCCGTATCGATCCCGGTCATGGCGAAGTGCCGTATCGGCCACGCTACGGAGGCTCAAATACTGCAAGCCCTCGGCGTCGACTTTATAGACGAGAGCGAAGTGCTCACCCCGGCGGATGACAAGTATCACGTGGACAAACATCCCTTCAAAGTCCCCTTTGTCTGCGGTTGCCGAAATCTCGGAGAAGCGCTGCGCCGGGTTGGCGAAGGTGCGGCGATGATTCGAACCAAGGGCGAAGCGGGTACAGGAGACATCGTTGAAGCGGTGCGCCACATGCGAACGCTCATGGACGAGATTCGTGTCCTCACCACCCTTCCACCGGAAGAGATGATGAGTCACGCCCGAGACCTCGGTGCTCCCTACGATCTCGTGCTCGAGGTGGCCAAGACCGGGAAGCTACCGGTCCCGAACTTCTCTGCAGGCGGCGTCGCAACTCCCGCGGACGCCGCGCTGATGGTTCAGCTCGGCGCGGAGGCGGTGTTTGTAGGCTCCGGAGTCTTCAAGTCCAAGGATCCCGAGAAGCGGGCCCGGGCTATCGTCGACGCCGTAGCCTACTATGATGATCCGGGTAAACTGGCTGCCATTTCCCGAGGCCTCGGTGAGCCGATGACCGGGCTCAACACCGCCGCGATGCAGGCAGAGGAGCGGCTCGCCGGTCGAGGCTGGTAGGAGCTGAATCACCTTGTCAGATCATCTTCGCGTCGGCGTCCTCTCCTTCCAGGGAGACTTTGCCCGCCACGCAGCGCGTCTCGAGGAGCTCGGCGCGGATGTGGTATCCGTTCGAACTCCCGAGGCCATATCGCAGATAGACGGGCTCGTTATCCCCGGAGGGGAGAGCACGACAATAGGCATGCTCATGGATCGCTTTGGCCTCCTTGACGCCGCGAGGAAGGCGGCGGAGGAGGAAGACCTTGCCATATTCGGCACCTGTGCAGGAGCGATCCTGCTGGCAAAAGATATCCGCAACAGCGATCAACCCCGTCTCGGCCTGATGGAGATGGAGGTGGAGCGAAATGCGTATGGGCGACAGGTGGATAGTTTCGAGGCGAGTTTTGCCTCGGAAGTCTTTCGCGAGGAGCCTTTGCGGGGCGTGTTTATTCGGGCCCCCATAATTAGATCAATCCGGCCCCCTGTGGAGACCATCGCGAGTTACGAAGAGCTTCCGGTGGTAGTGCGGCAGGGCACCCTTCTTGCGGCTACCTTTCATCCGGAGCTCACCGGGGATACTCGGCTTCACTCCTATTTTTTGGAGATGGTTCGGCGACGGACCTAGCGCGGGCTCTGCCCTGGGGATCCCGAGATTAGCTCGACCTGCCCCGGTTGTACTCGAAGAGCTCGGTAAGCAGCCGCTTTCCCTCGGACCGCACGGTGAGCCCGTCGATAGCCGATTTCACCGCGTCGTTCTCCTCATCCACCTGTTTCTGGATAAGCTTTGGGATCCCGTGGACCTCGGCGATCTCTCTAATGCGGCTGATCTCCTTATCACCGATGTCACCGTTGCCGAAGTAGGAGTCGAGCTCCACTCTCTCTTTTTCCGTGGCCTTTTCAAAGAGAAGGGTGCGAACTATGGTTTTCTTGTCTTCTTTGACATCCGAACCAACGGGCTTTCCGATCTCCTCGGCGGTGCCGAAGAGTCCGAGCTGATCATCCTTGATTTGAAACGCTCGGCCCAGGCGCTCGCCTATTGTCGCTAGTTGAGAAAGGAGAGAGACTTCCTCCCGTTCTCCCAGAAGGGCGCCGAGCATAAGCGGCAGGCTGAAGGTGTATCGTCCGGTCTTGTAAGTGTAGACCGACATGATGTTCTCCCGCGGGACATTGCCACGGACGTAGCCGTTGTATACATCCTGCATCTGGGCGACGCCGACTTTTACAATCTCCTGGGAGAGGAGGCGCAGCATATGAACTCGTATCTGGTCCGGTACGTGTATCTGCGCCACCAGTTCAAAGGCGAGAAACGCGCTTATGTCGCCGACACAGATCGCCAGAGCCTCACCAAGATGGTAGTCCGCGCTATCCTCCAGACGAAGCTGCTTTTTGCGACTCCAGGCGACCTCCCGGTACTGGGCGTGCATGCTCGGTTTTCCTCGTCGCAGGTCGTCCCGATCCATGATGTCATCGTGGATCAGTAGGAACGCCTGCAGGAGCTCCATGGCGGCGGCGACCCGAACGGAATTGTGCGGCACTGGCTCCCGAAAGAGCTCTTCTCCGAGAAAAACGAGGGAGCCCCGGATCATCTTACCGCCTTCCATGTAGTTACGGAGCCGGTCAATCGCATCGGGCCCCCAGGGGTTGATTTCCTCCAGACGGTCTCGCTCTTCGGCAAAGTGCAGTTCGAGAGCTTCGCGTATCTCAGACCTTCGGGACATCAGGTAAGCTTTCACGGACGATCCTCTAATGTGTATGGAAATTTCTACAGCGTGAGAGCGTTTCGCACTACCTGCGCGAGTATTCGCCCCCGGCGTGGCTTTACTTTGCGACTATAGACCAGGAACGGATCGTTCGCAATTGTAGCGGCGGTCCAGTTGTACATATCCCCGGCAGTCTTAATGGGAACCAGGAATCGCTTCGGGATAAAATGGTACCCCTCTTCCGCCTCGGACTGCCAAATCCGATACCGATCGAGTTGGGCCGCCAGAAAGGCGTGGAACTCCTCAGGATTCTCTCGGGCACTCTCTTCCGTTAGGTCCGGGAGAGTCGTCTCTGACAGGGGAAGGTAGGTCCTCCCCAGTTCGTTGTCCTCTGCAATGTCACGAATGAAGTTGATGTATTGCATTGCCCGGCCGAGCATCTGCGCCGCCGGGTAGGCGTCTTCCGGTAGAGCCATCAACTTCGCCATGAACAGTCCAATCACTTCCGCGGAGCCGTATATGTACTCAAGGGACTCCTGAATGGTCAGGTGTCGTTTCTTTGACAGGTCCATCTCCATGGAGTGAAGAAACGCCTCTGTCCAGCTGTCCGGAAAGTTGTGACGCTCCGCGAGTTCCACATAGGAGTCGATAATTACCCGCCCGGAGGGTTTACCATCGAGGGCCTGGTGGTAAGCCCGGCGAAACTCGTAAAATCCCGCGGCGTCCTGTGGTACCTGATCAACGTAGTTGTCGGCCACCCGCACAAAACCGTAGAGAACGAAGACATCTTCCCGAACATCTCGGGGAAAGAAGACGCTGGAGTTGAAATAAGTCTTGCTCCCGCTCTTAAAGGTCTCGTAATGGATCGCGTCTGCCACGCCCTGCTCCTCCTCAAGTGCGCAGAAAATACTAACATAATGGTCGGAAATACTACCACTAATTTAATAAACGTTACGATTAGCTCCGGACGTGCCGGATGCTCTTTGTCCCGCCTTATCATGTAAGAATTCTGCGGTCATGTCGGGTAACGCACCGAATAATTACTTTTTGAGCGTAGAGAATTCCGCTCCACCAGGGGAAAACCCGCCGACTTTTAGCTTTGCGTCGTGTAATTTCTGCCTTCTACTTGAAGTTTAGTCGAAATTTCCGTCTTTTCTCGTTCAAATTTGTGATAAAGCGTTGACCATAGCGGCCTGAAGCGATAGTCTTCACGGAAATACTCAAGGTAAAGGAAGGACCTATGAGCACTACACGCAAAACCGGCGCGCAGGTAATAGTAGATATGATCGCTCACCACGAGGTCGAATACATTTTCGGCTATCCCGGGGGAGCTGCAATCCCGATCTTTGACGCGCTTGTCGACTCGCCGGTCAAACTGGTACTCACTCGCCACGAGCAGGGTGCTACTCACATGGCCGACGGGTACGGACGCGCTACCGGAAAGCCCGCGGTAGTACTCGTCACTTCCGGTCCCGGCGCTACAAACACCATAACGGGCCTCCTTACGGCTCAAATGGACTCTATACCGATGGTGGTCATTACCGGACAACAGACCACCTGGAACCTCGGGCTGGACGCTTTTCAGGAGGCGGATGTTAGCGGTATCTCCTATCCGGTGGTAAAGCATTCCTATTTGGTCAAGGACGCCACGGAGCTTCCGAGGATCATGAAGGAAGCGTTTCACCTCTGCCAGACCGGTCGGCCCGGTCCAGTTCTCGTGGACGTTCCCAAGAACGTTTCCAGTGCCACCATAGAGGCTGACTACGGCGCTGACATGCATCTGCCGGGATACAAAGTACCGGGAGAAGGAGACCCTACCCGAGTCGAAGAGGCCGCCAGAATGCTCGAGAACGCCAGACGGCCCGTGCTGC
The DNA here is from genome assembly GCA_964478055.1 of uncultured Spirochaetaceae bacterium. Classification (GTDB taxonomy): domain Bacteria; phylum Spirochaetota; class Spirochaetia; order DSM-27196; family Alkalispirochaetaceae; genus CAYZHV01. The sequence continues at coordinate 14,265 of CAYZHV010000051.1, forward strand.
TGGTCGGTCACGGAGCAGTCATTTCGGGGGCGGAGAAGGCAATCACATATCTGGCCGAGAAGATGCAGATTCCGGTGACCAACACGCTTCTCGGTAAAGGGTGTTTTCCGGAGTCCCATGAGCTCAGTCTCGGCATGCTCGGGATGCACGGCACCGCCTACGCGAACATGGCAGTCAAGGACTGCGACCTCATCATGTCCATCGGTTCCCGCTGGGACGACAGGATTGTCGGAAAGACCGACGAGTTCTGCCGTCACGCGAGAAAGATCCACATCGACATCGATGCGGCGGAGTTTGACAAGATCGTCGAGATGGACGTTACCATTCAGGGAGACGCGAAACTGGTGGTGGAACAGCTCACCAGTGTGGCCGAGCGAGGCGACACCAAGGAGTGGCTCTCCCAGATCCAGAAGTGGAAAAAGCTCTACCCGATGAAGTACAAGAAGGGTGGAAAGCTCCGGGCGGAGCACGCCATCGACGAGATCTACCAGCAAACCGGTGGCAAAGCGATCGTGACCACCGACGTCGGTCAGCACCAGATGTGGGCTGCCCAGTACTACCTGACGGATGATCGTTTCCACTGGATCAGCTCGGGTGGCGCCGGAACCATGGGGTTCGGCTTTCCCGCGGCAATTGGCGCGCAACTCGCCCATCCGGACAAGACGGTTATCGCAGTGGTCGGAGACGGAGGTTTTCAAATGACTCTCCCGGAACTTGCCACGGCGGTCATTAACAAGCTTCCAATCAAGATTCTGCTGATTAACAACAAGTTTCTTGGCATGGTTCGGCAGTGGCAGCACCTCTTCTACGACAACCGCCTCTCCGGAGTGGATATGGAGGGTAACCCCAACTTCGTTAAGCTCGCCGAGAGCTACGGAGTCAAGGGCATCAGAATCAAGCGAAGCGCGGATGTGCGGCGGATGATCCGCTCGGCTCTCGAATATAATGACGGGCCTTGTCTCATCGACGTTGAGGTAGAGAAGGAGGACAACGTCTACCCGATGATTCCGAGTGGCGCCTCCTACGAGCAGATGATTATCGAGCCTCCGAAGCCAAACGCGAAGAAGCTCGAGCGACCTGTAGGTAGTACCTAAAAGGAGAGAAGAATGGGAGCAATACCGGAAATCAACTACAAGAAGCACACCCTGAGTCTTTACGTGGCCAACAAGCCCGGCGTACTCATTCGGGTTTCCCTCGTCTTCGCCCGACGGGGCTACAACATCGAGAGCCTCGTCGTCTCTCCGTCGAACGATCCCGAGTTCTCGACGATGAACATCGTCGCCTCCGGAGATGAGAAGGTGCTGCAACAGATCCTGAAGCAGCTCAACAAGCTTATCGACGTGGTTCACGCCTCTGACCGGACGGATGAGGACATCATTCAGCGGGAACTCGCCTTGGTAAAGCTCCACTGCGAGCCGAGCCAACGAAGCGATATCCTTCAACTCGCCCATGCGCTCAAGTGCGACACCGTGGATGTGAGCGAACGCAGTATAACCCTCGAGCTCACCGGCACATCGGAGAAGCTCGACAGCGTCAATAAGGTCTTCGAGCCCTACGGCGTGCAGGAAGTAATGCGAACCGGAAAGATTCTCATGGCCCGGGGAGAGACACTCACCCCCTGAAGGGTGAACCCCGGGGGCGATCGTACCGGGGGGTTGCGTAAACCGTTGCAAGACGCTAATCATTGGACTCAGCTTTAACAGAACGGGGAGTATATGTCGCAGAATCTCTTTAACAAGGTATGGGACCTTCACAAAGTAAAGACCCTGGAGAGCGGTCAAGACCAGTTGCTAATTGGTCTTCACCTTATCCACGAGGTTACCTCGCCCCAGGCGTTTCAAATGCTTAGAGAGCGGGGACTATCGGTCCTCCACCCCGAGCGCACCTTTGCTACCGTCGACCACATCGTGCCGACCGCCGATCAGGACCGCCCTTTTCAGGACATTCTCGCAGAGCAGATGATGAAGGCGTTGGAGTCCAACACGAAAGAGTTCGGCATCCAGTTCTTCAATCTGAGCAGCGGCATGCAGGGAATCGTCCACATCATTGGTCCCGAGCTCGGCCTAACCCAGCCCGGCATGACCATCGCCTGCGGCGACAGCCACACCTCCACCCACGGCGCCTTCGGGGCGATCGGCTTCGGTATCGGAACCTCCCAGATCAGGGACGTCCTCGCGACGCAGTGTATGGCGATGAGCCGGCCGAAAGTGCGGAGAATCCAGGTAGAGGGCACTCTCAAGCCCGGGGTCTACGCCAAGGACATTATTCTCCGAATTATCGCCGACCTCGGCGTAAAAGGTGGCCTGGGTCACGCCTATGAGTACAACGGGCCGGCGATTCACAAGCTCTCCATGGAAGAGCGGATGACCATTTGCAACATGAGTATCGAGGGGGGCGCCCGGGTCGGCTACGTCAATCCCGACGAGACCACCTTCGACTACATCAAAGGACGCCGCTACGCCCCGAAGGGCGAGGCGTATGACCGTGCCGTGGAGTTCTGGAAGAGCATAGCCTCCCAGGAAGACGCGGAGTATGACGACATTTACACCCTCGACGCGGACACCCTGGAGCCGATGGTCACCTGGGGAATTAACCCCGGCCAGGCGATTGGCATCGGGGAGAACACTCCGATACCGGGAGAACTCCCCGACTCCGAGCGCGAGTCCGCTCTCAAGGCGTATGAGCACATGGGCTTCAATCCCGGAGAGCCGATGAAGGGTAAGAAGATCGACGTCGCCTTTCTCGGTTCCTGCACGAACGGTCGTATTTCGGACCTCCGGGAGGCTGCCCGGATCCTAAAAGGGAAGAAAGTGGCCGACTCCGTTCGCGCCTTCGTTGTCCCCGGATCGATGCAGGTTGCCAAACAGGCGGAAAACGAGGGGCTCCCGCAGATTTTCGAAGAGGCCGGGTTCCAGTGGCGAGGCGCGGGATGTTCCATGTGTCTCGGTATGAACCCAGACCAGCTCAAGGGGCGTGAAATCTCCGCCTCCAGCTCGAACCGAAACTTCGTTGGTCGCCAGGGATCGCCTCAGGGGCGAACGCTCCTCATGAGCCCCGCCATGGTGGCGGCAGCCGCCGTCACCGGCGAGGTCGTCGACATTCGAGAGTTCGCCGGAGAGCCGGCGCCGGTAGCATAACCGCCCGGGCCCTGACAATCCTCAGAAGCGCAAGGAGAGAGAATGAGCGGCATACAACAACCAATTAAGCAGGTCCAGGGACGGGGAATCGTCGTCCGGGGCAACGATATCGACACGGATCAGATAATACCCGCCCGGTATATGAAAGTCGTAACCTTTGACGGCCTCGGACAGTACGCCTTTTACGACGTTCGATACGACGCCGAAGGTAATGAGAAGCCCCACCCCTTCAACGACCCGAAGTTCGAGGGCAGCTCCATCCTCATCGTGAACAGCAACTTTGGCTGCGGCTCCTCCCGGGAGCACGCGCCGCAGGCGCTCATGCGATCCGGGATCCATGCAGTGATCGGCGAGTCCTTTGCTGAGATATTTGCGGGAAACTGCACCGCCATGGGAGTCCCGGCTGTCAAGCTATCTCACGAGGAGGTTGAGGAGATCATGAACGGTGTGGAATCCGATCCCGCCACGGAGATCTCCATCGATCTGCCAAAGGGTGTTCTAACGGTGGGCGGAAAGGTGTACTCCTTCGACATTCCCCCCGCCTACCTCAACGCCCTCACCGCTGGAACCTGGGATTCCACCTCCGTGCTCCTCTCGAGCCTGCCGGAGATAGACCAGACCATGCAGAGCATTCCGTATTTGAACAACTTCGCCTCTTAAGGGAGAGAATCGTGGCGGAACAGTATAACCGACGCAGCAAAAACATGACCGAAGGTCTCGCTCGAACAGCGAACCGAGCAATGCTTCGGGCCGTTGGATTCGGAGACGAGGATTTCCGGAAGCCGATTGTAGGTATAGCGAGCGCCGAGAGCGACGTGAGCCCCTGTAACATGGGCCACGATAAGATGGCAGCAGTTTCCCGGGCGCGACTCCGGGATCTCGGGGCCGCGGCGATGCTTTTTCACACCTTTGTCGTGACCGATGGCGAGGCTATGGGGCATGAGGGAATGAAAGCCTCCCTGATCTCCCGGGACACTATCGCCGATGTAATAGAGCTCGACGCCCGGGGACACCAGATGGATGCCCTTCTCGGTATCGGCGGTTGCGACAAGACCATTCCCGGGACGGTGATGGGACTGATCCGAATGAACGTCCCCTCGGTCTTTGTCTACGGTGGCTCCATTCGGGCCGGTGTCTGGAACGGCAAGAAGATCGACATTGTCTCCGCCTTTGAGGCGGTAGGTCAGTATAGCGCCGGAAAGATAACCGAGGAGGAGCGGCATGAGATCGAATGCGCCGCCTGTCCCGGAATCGGCGCCTGCGGTGGCATGTACACGGCGAACACCATGGCCTCCGCCATGGAGGCGATCGGCATGGGAGTGCCGGGAAACGCCTCGGTTCCGGCGGTGGATGTGGAGCGCGACCGGATCATGTCCGAGAGCGCCGAGGCACTCTGGCACTGCATCAGGAACGACATCAAACCGAAGGATATTCTTACCCGTAAATCCTTCGAGAACGCTATTCGGGTTGTTATGGCCCTCGGTGGGTCCACCAACGCCGTGCTGCACCTTCTCGCCCTCGCCCACGAGGCGGATGTGGAGCTCACAATAGAGGACTTCAACCATTTCTACGATACCACGCCGATCCTGACGGACATGAAGCCCGCGGGACGCTTCGTCATGGAGGACCTCTACGAGCAGGCAGGCGGCATCGAGGTCGTTATGAAGATGCTCCTGGACCGCGGTCTTCTCCACGGAGAGTGCATGACCGTCAACGGCAAAACAATCGCCGAGAACCTGGCCAATGTGAAGGTCGACCTCGAGGGGCAGGAAGTGGTTCATCCCTTCGACGAGCCCGAGCAGCCGAAGGGTCCCATTGTCGTCCTCAAAGGCAACCTCGCTGAGGAGGGAGCGGTCTTGAAGACCTGCGGCCTCAACCGTATCGAGCACCGGGGACCGGCGAGAGTATTCGAGGCCGAGGAAGAGGCGATGAAGGCGATTCTCGACGGAAAGATCGTCAGCGGTGACGTCGTGGTCATTCGCTACGAAGGTCCCGTGGGCGGACCGGGGATGCGGGAAATGCTCGCCCCCACTAGCGCCATAGCGGGTCGGGGCTTGCAGAAGGAAGTTGCCCTTATCACCGACGGTCGCTTCTCCGGAGGCAGCCACGGAATGGTGGTGGGTCATGTGGCCCCGGAAGCCGCCGTTGGCGGCGCTATCGCCCTTCTCCAGGACGGCGATACTGTCACCATCTCCAGTGATCGGAAGGAGCTTTCGGTAGACCTATCCGCCGAAGAGCTCGCCAAGCGGAAGGCAGCGTGGAAGCCGAGGGACCACGGCTACACCCGTG
>CAYZHV010000052.1:0-19284 GCA_964478055.1 uncultured Spirochaetaceae bacterium
GTCTCGAGCGCTCCGCCGGTCTTCGAGCTATCCGTGCCAACTAGCTCTGACCAGGCTTAGGAGCTGCGCTACGATCTCCAAGGGTAGGGTTCAACCGATTCCGAGAATCGACAACGTCTTTTGGTCCGGCTCTCCGTCGTAGAACTTATCCAGGGCTCGGTGGAAGACCGAACCCGCTTCGGCGACCTGGCTGAAAAGTGTCATGCAGGATCGGAACTTGAGATAGTCCGGATAGCCAAAGATTTCCTTTGCGCTCTTTCCTTCTACGTTGAGCACCAGGCGGGTCCATTCGCGAAGACGCTCTCCGAGCACCGGATGCTCGAGATACGCCCGAGCCTCCTCCAGGGAGTTGAGGGCGTACCGTTGAGCCATCATGCTCATACCGAGCCCTTGGATCTGGGGAAAGACGAACCACATCCAGTGACTCCGCTTCATGCCACTGGCAAGTTCCCGGTCAACCTCCTCTTTTACACCCTCCTGGGCTTCAACAAACCGCTCTAGGCCGTATGAATCACTCATATCTAAATGATACTCCCTGGCTCCTCACCATGTCGAAGCGTAGATTCCCACGAACGAACCGTTGACATTCAGGATAAAATGGTGTCTTCTATAGCTCGCGGTGGACTGATCCGGCGATCCCGCAGGTACCCCTTCTGGTTCTTATCGTCCGGTAACCCTCCTTCTCCCGCAGATAACCGAGTGTGACCCTTCGCGGGACGTGTTTCACTACAAAAGGACCTATATGCAATCTCACTCTTTCTCGGATCTCGGCCTAGCCAAGCCATTTTTGGATGCCGTCGCTTCTCAAGGCTACACCAAGCCCACGGAAGTCCAGGCTCGGGCGATTCCGGTGCTGTTATCCGGCGCCAACCTCCTGGCCACGGCTCAAACCGGAACCGGCAAGACCGCCGCGTTTACCCTCCCTTTGCTCCAGCGCCTTGCGGCCGATCGCAGAAACGGCGGCGCTCAGGCACGTGGAAGCGGCACCGGCCGGGGGCCGGCGAGAGGCCCGGCTCGGCCGGCGGCACTCATTCTCGCTCCAACCCGAGAGCTTGCCATTCAGATAGATAGTAGTCTCGAAGAGTATGGCCGCGGATCGGGAGTCTCTCATCTCGCGATCTTTGGAGGCGCCCCAAAGGGACGACAGCTCCAGGGGCTCAGGAAGAATCCTGCCATTCTGGCGGCAACACCCGGCCGGTTACTCGATTTTATGGGCGAAAGGGAAATCGACCTCTCTGCGGTGAGGTACTTCATCCTCGACGAAGCGGATCGAATGCTCGACATGGGCTTCATACCGGACGTGCGCCGTATCGCCAAGGCGGTAACCAGCCGAGAGCAAACCTCCCTCTTCTCCGCTACCATGCCCCCGGAAATCGAGGCGCTCTCCAGAGAGCTTCTCGGCAAGGCTGAGCGAATCGCCGTTGCTCCAAAGGCGATAACCGCGGACGGCATCAAACAGAGCGTCCTCCATCTTGCCCGAGAGGCGAAGATCGGTCTCCTTCCGGAACTGATCAGGGACCGCAACATGTTTCGAGTGCTCGTCTTCACCAGGACAAAGCACCGGGCAAAGAAAGTTGCCAAGGTCTTAATGAAGAATGGAATACCCTCTGATGAGCTCCACGGCAACAGGACGCAGAATCAGCGGCAGCGCGCCCTCGAGAGCTTCAGGAACGGCAAGGTACAAGTTCTTGTTGGTACCGACGTGGCCGCCCGGGGTATCGACGTCGACGACATAACACACGTAATCAACTACGAGATTCCGAACGAGCCGGAAACATACGTGCACCGGGTAGGCCGCACGGCCCGGGCCGGCAGCGTCGGAGAGGCGATTAGCCTTTGTGACAGTGAGGAGCTCTCCGACTTCAGACAGATCGAGAAAATGCTGAAGCGTGAGGTGGAGGTCGACCGCCTCCATCCCTACCACAAGGAGCCCGTATCTGCGGGAGGACCAAAAGGTGGCGACAGGCCGAGCCATCCCAAGCGCGGCGGCGGAAACTCCCGGCGAGGAAAGGGGCCGCGGCGAGGTCGGTAAAGGCCTCCCGGATAACCCCCGACCCGCAGAGGCGCTCTGCGGGAAATTCTACTCCTAGATTGCCACCGACGCGGGGTATTGGTATCTAGTAGAGCATGAAGATCACAATGGACAACAACCGCTTTGAGCGGGGCTATGACGCTAATACCTACGTCAACAATCTGAGAAACTACCGCTCCCTGGTAAAGCGCCTAATGGACGACGCCGAGGCTGACTCCAGTCACGCCTCGGCTCTCAAGAGCGCAGCAGAGCGTTTTCCCGGACCGGTACGAGCGACCATGATGACCGAGGACTGGTGCGGCGACGCCGCCGGCAATATGCCGATTCTCACGAGCCTTTTTCAGAAAGCGGACATCGAGTTTCGCGTCTTTCGCGGTTCCGAGGAACCTGAGCTCAAGGAAATGTACGAAAGCGAGGGGGATGATCACATTCCGGTCGTCTCGCTCTGGGACGGCTCGGGCAAAGAGCTGATCCGCTGGATCGAAGCTCCGGAGGAGATGCAGAAGAAGAAGGAAGCCTGGAAGGCTGAGCACCCGGAGTTCATGAAGCTCTACAAGAAGCAGAACGAGGATAAAGATGCGGCAAAGCAGTTTGCTTCGCTTTACCGGCAGTTTCTGGAAAGGATGGCTGAGTGGTACCAGGCGGACACGTGGTCCGAGACCACCCGGGAGCTCGTCGAAAAGCTTGAGAAGGCGTGATTCTCCTGTATCTTGGATAAGAAATCTAGTACTTTCTTGGTAGGCCGGCCCCTTGAAGGCCGGCCACGGAGGAGGTCCTATGAGCACACCTATCGGGGTGTGGATCGACCACCGACGCGCCTTTCTTGTACTCCTGAATCAGGTGGCAAACTCCATCACCATCTACTCCGACGCCAGTCGAAGACCCGCGGCCCCGGGAGACCCCGACGCGCCCTCGCCCTTCGGGCCAAAGGACATCATCCCGGAAGACCGTATAAACCGCAGGTACAAACAGCACCTCGAGAAGTACTACGACAGGGTGGCAAAGGCCCTTGGAAACTGCCAGAAGATTTACATCATCGGCCCGGGAGAGGCGAAGTACGAGCTCAAGAGTCACCTCCTGCGAGACGCAAAGGGCTCCAGCCTTGCGATTGAGCTCGAGAACGGTGACAAAATGACCGAAGGTCAAATCATCGCGCGAGTCCGGGAGCACTTTCACCACTGAGGCACAGATAGTCACTCGAGGGTAGAAACGTTCCCCGGGGTGTATACTTTAGGTGTGAGACGTCATGAGTGACACCGACTTGTGGCTTAGAGAACGCACCTTTCACCACTCGCAGTTCAGCGACATCCGGGAGCTGGTCAAGCTCAAACAGGAACAGGGAATAACAATAAGCCTCTGTCTTCCAACTCTTAACGAGGCAAAGACCATCGGAAAGGTGATCAAGGTCCTGAAGCGGAGCCTCCTGGAGCGATACCAGCTCCTCGACGAGATCGGCATCGTGGACAGCGGCTCGGTTGATGGGACGCGGGAAATCGCCCGTCGTCTCGGCGTCAGCGTATTCCTCGCTGAGGAGTGCTTGCCGGAGTTACCGGCGTACCGGGGAAAGGGCGAGAATCTCTGGAAGAGTCTCTATCTCTTCAAGGGAGAGATCATCGTCTGGGTCGACGCGGATATTCGCAACATCCATCCCCGCTTCGTCTACGGTCTTCTCGGACCTCTCCTCCGGGACAGGGATATAGGCTACGTTAAGTCCTTCTATAGACGGCCCCTCCGGGTGGGGCACAAAACGGTTCCCGGGGGAGGAAGGGTGACGGAGCTCATGGTTCGTCCCTTTCTCAACCTTCTCTTTCCGGACCTGACCGTCCTGGCCCAGCCCCTCTCGGGGGAGTACGCCGGACGGCGCGCCATTCTGGAGGGAGTTCCCTTCTTTACCGGCTATGGCGTCGAGACGGGCCTTCTCATAGATATCGAGCATCGCTTTGGTATTCGCTCCATCGCGCAGGTGGATATGGACGTCAGGGTGCACCGCAATCAGAGCATCGAAAGTCTTCGCAGGATGTCCTATGTCATTCTCTCGGTGCTCATGCGACGGTCGGAACAGCTCGGCAAGCTCGCCCTCTTCGAGGGGCTGGGGCATGAGCTGCACTACGTTAGTCGCCAGGCCGAAGGCTACTCTTTCGATGTGGAGGAAATCCGTGGACGGGAGCGGCCTCCCATGGTCTCGATCCCGGAGTACCGAAAGCGCTACGGCATCGAGGAGGAGGATGCGGCGGTGCACCATCCCGCGGCGGAGAAACCCTTTGTTGGTAGCTGCGTCTCCACCCTCATCGAGGCAAAGCACGTCTCCCTGACCCTTGCTGCACACACCAGGGACCGGGCCATAGAAGAGCTCATTAAGCTCCTCGGCGTGACCGAAGATCTTACCAAAGTGGACGCCCTTATCGACGGCATAGTCCTCAGAGAGGAGCGGCTGAGCACAAATGTAGGTCACGGTGTAGCAATACCGCATCTAATGACCGACCTCGTGGACGATATCACCATCGCCGTCGGTCGTTCCCCAGAGGGAATCGACTTCTACTCATCTCTTGTGCATCGGCCGGTGAACGTCGTAGTACTCGTTCTTTCACCTCCCACGAAACGGGACGCCTATCTCTCAGTGCTATCCTGCCTCGCCCGGCTCTTCCGTCACAAAAAGGTTGTCCAGGATCTCATGGAAGTTGGCTCAGGAGCGGAGGCGGTGGCGCTCTTGAAGAAGTACGAGGCCCTGATAACGCTGCAGAGGCAACTACGGTTCCGGACTCTTCTCTAGAGCATCTTCTGCAGGAATGCCTTAATTCGAGGATGGTCGGGATTGGTGAAAAGCTTCTCCGGTGGGGCAATCTCCACGATTCGCCCTTCATCCATGAATACCACCCGGTCCGAGACCTCCCGGGCAAAGCTCATCTCGTGGGTAACAACGACCATGGTCATGTTCTCCCTCGCGAGATCCTTGATAACGCTCAGGACTTCTCCCACGAGCTCAGGATCCAGGGCGCTTGTGGGCTCGTCGAAGAGCATAATGTCCGGCTCCATGGCGAGCATCCGGGCGATCGCAACACGCTGTTTCTGTCCCCCTGAGAGGTAGGCGGGGTATACGTCTCGCTTGTCGCTCAGCCCAACCCGAGCGAGCATTGCCTCGCCACGCTTGACCGCCTCCGCCTTTGGCAACTTCGCCACCACCAAGAGCCCCTCGATCACGTTGCCCAGGGCGGTCTTGTGGGGAAAAAGGTTGAAGTTCTGGAAGACCATCCCGAGCTTTCGGCACCGTCGACGAATCGTATGCTCCCCGATTGACCGCTGCTGGCCGTTGTGCTGCTCTTGGGCAATCGGCTCTCCTTCGATCTCAACGGTACCTCGGGTAACCTCCTCGAGATGGATGAGGCAGCGAAGCATGGTGCTCTTTCCGCTGCCGGAAGGCCCGATTACGGAGACGATCTCCCCAGGACTCACCTGGAGGTCCACTCCTTTGAGCACCTCCAGCTCCCCAAAGGACTTGTGCAGGTTCTCTACCCTGATCATCGGTGCAGTTACCGGTGATTGACTACTCATCGGCTCACTCATAGACGGAGTACCGCCTCTCCAGTCTGTTGAAGAACCAGACCAAACCGTAGTTGAGAATCAGATAGATCACGGCAGCGATGACAAAGGGGCTCACCGTAAAGTCCCGACTGACAATTTCCTTGGAGTTGCGCAGGATTTCACCGATCCCGAGAACGACCACCAGAGCCGTGTCCTTGACCAGGGTTATCGCCTCGTTCGCTACCGGGGGTAACACTCGCTTGATCGTCTGAGGAAGGACGATCCGGAGCATTGTCTGCCGGTAGGTCATACCGAGGACCTTCGCTGCCTCGTACTGCCCGCGATCGATGGACTGTATGCCAGCTCGAAAAATCTCCACGAAGTAGGCGGCATAATTGATTATGAAGGTGAAGACCGCCGCGGTGAAGCGTTCGAACCGAAGCGCCGGAACGAGGAGGGGCAAACCGTAGTAGACGAAAAAGAGCTGCAGCAGCAGCGGCGTCCCTCGCACCACCGAGGTGTATAGACCCAGGGGCGTCTTGAGCAGCGGATTGCCAGAGGTCTTGCCCATGGCGCCGACAAAGCCCAGGGGCAATGAGAAGAGAAGCGTGAAGACAAAGAGCCGGAGGGTTACTCCAGCCCCTTCCAGGATGTATCCGGTCGTCTGAAAAAAGTATTCCATTAAAGAATGCACCCACTAGGGTCGCTGAGCATGGCCTCCTGCCCGGCGACCCCGAGGTGTCAACTGATCAACGAGGAAGAAGGACGTCCTCGCCGAACCACTTGGCGGAGATATCCGCTGCCGCACCGTCCTCCACCATCTCGTCGAGGATCGCGTCCACCCGATCCCGGAAGGCTACCTCACCTTTTCGGAAGCCGATACCGTACTCCTCCTCGGCGAAATACTCGTTCGCAACTGCGAAGACCTCGGGCTTCTGGGAGATGTAGTACCGCCCGAGAATTTCGTCCACCACAACCGCGTCGACCCGGCCCACCTCGAGGTCGAGAAGAGCCTGAACGTTGTCCTGGTAGCGAGCCACCTCGGCAAAGCTGTCGAGAACCTCCGGCTCCGACTCAACCGCGTCCTGGGCGCTGCTTCCGAGCTGGAGACCGATAGTCTTGCCGGCGAGATCCGACTTGGTCATCAGTCCGCTTCCGGCCTGAACGATAACAATCTGACGGTTCGCGATGTACGGCTTGGAGAAGGTGATCTGTTCTTCCCGCTCAGCAGTGATGGTAAGACCGTTCCAGATAACGTCAATGTCCTTGCTGTTTAGATCGAGCACCTTTGCGTCCCAGTCGATTGGCTGAAGCCTAAGCTCCACACCGAGGCGGTCGGTCACCTCTTTGGCAAGGTCGATGTCGAAACCGACAATCTCCCCATCCTCGCCACGAAAGCCCATGGGTGGAAAGCTGTCATCGAGACCGAGCACGAGCTCGCCCTTGTCCAGAATGTACTGAAGCGAATTGTCTTCACCGCCTTCGGCGGTAGACTCAGATGCCCCTCCGGCGAACGCCAGGGAAGCTACAACGATAAGAACCAAGAATGCAGTCCAAGCCCTCATGAAAATCTCCTACTGAGCACGTCTTTGCGTGTGTGTTATATCGGCGCTCAGTATAGAGTCTATCCCTCCGTTCAGCAACTGAGCTGTTCTATCCTCACGGCAATAATGGACAGCAGCCTTGCCTGGTCCGGTGCGGTAAGCTACTATGGCGGCGCCGCTATCCGGAGGTAGAACTAGGTGACAAGCAGCGACATCGGCAGACGACTCCGGCGCGCTTTCTGGGCTCTCACACTCGTTGCACTCTTAGCCGTTGTAGCACCGATCATCATACCCGCCGGCGAGGATTCCGGTTTCCTTTTCTGGATAGGCGCGCTGTTTTGGCCTGCTGCGCTCCTGCTCTCCCTTGGCTTCGGCAACAGCCGCCTCTTTTTCACCTCCCTGCTTACGAGCCTCGCATGGCTCTCATACCAACCGACAGTCTCCGAGAAATTTCTTTCTGCTCCGGCGCTTCCGGTGGTGATTCTCCTTCCGTTGCTCTTGGTGGTGCTCCAGTTTGTCTCCGACAAAGGAATCGTAACGCAAGCCTCACTCCGGGCTTGGATTGTCGTCCTACTCTTTGCCTTCCTCTACCTCCTCTGGGCTCAGGGGCCCCCGGCCTTTGCTCCCGAAGCAGCACGCTACCTCCTCGAAGGGCGGCGGCTTCTCACCGGCCTGCGGTTTACCCCGGCGGAGCTTCTTTACCTCCTGGTCGGCGGTCTCCTTCTCGCCCGAGCCTTTCTGGCGGATAGAGTTACCGAAGGCGTCCCTCTCGGCTTTCTGCTTGCAGCCTACCTCGGTTATCAGGAGGTCGTCCCCGGGGACCCTGAGTTTGCCTGGGCAGTCGTTCCCCTTCTCGCCACCACGGGCATTCTCATCGAGGCGTACTCTCACGCCTACGTGGATACCCTGACCCGCTTGCCCGGCCGGCGCTCCATGGAGAGTTACGGTAAGCAGCTCGGCAAGCGGTACGCAGTGGCCATGATAGACATAGATCACTTCAAGCAATTCAACGATACTCACGGTCATCACGTTGGTGACCAGGTCTTGAGGATGGTCGCCGGACGCTTGAGAGGCGTCGGCGCCGGAGGACGAGTCTTCCGTTACGGCGGCGAGGAGTTCACTATCCTCTTTCGTCACGACGACCGAGACGCAGTCACTGCAGAGCTCGAGCGGCTGCGTTCGGTGGTGGGGGACAAGCCCTTTGTCCTGCGAGGCAGTTCGCGCCCCCCGGATCGCAAAGGAAAACGGCAACGGGGCTGGGGCTCCAACAGACAGAAGGCAACGGTGACTATCAGTCTCGGAGTAGCCTTTTCCTCAGGTCATGGACGTAAGATCGACGACGTTCGGAAGAAGGCTGATGAGGCACTCTACAAGGCGAAGAAGAAAGGACGAAACCGGGTCGAGTTTGCTTGAAATATCCCGACAAGTCTGGGCCAGTCGGCACGGAGACCTTGCCACCCAAAAAGGAAGATGAAGCGAATGAAGAAAAGGCGAAAACTCTTCACCCTCAAAAACGTGCTCATCTGGATCGGCGCGCTGATCCTAGGCTTCGGCCTGAGCATGATGTCTTTTGGCATTCCCCAACAGGATCACACCCTCCGACATGTAGATCCAGCAGGCATCTCGGATGGGAGGTACGAGGCGGAGTACAAGGTTGTGGCGCCCTTTGGCACCTTCGTCGCGAACAAAAGCTTCACCGTGGCCGTGGAGATCTCCGACGGTAGCGTAACGGCGGTATCGATCCTGGAGCCGGAGGAGATGACCGACGCCTTTCCGGAGCTAGAGGCTCGTATACTCCAGGAACAAACGACCGCCCTCGACGCCGTTTCCGGAGCTACCTGGTCCAAGATCGCCTATCTCAAAGCAGCAGAGTCTGCGCTGCGATCCGCATCGAACTGATGTATCCGCCCAGGCCGCTAATCGGATAGGAAGGCAACCAGGCTTTTAGGCGAGGACTGCTCATTGCTAATCTGGTGGTGCGGGTCTAGAATTGAATGGAGAGTAAGAGAAATGGCACCCCGCCACTGGGCTGCTCCATTTTGTCTCCTGTTGCTCCTCACCGTTCCCACCACCCTCCTGGGCCTCTCCATTACTGCGGACTGGGCACTTAGCCTGCGCCTCGGGGCTGAGACGGAGCTCGGCAATCGGACACGCCTGAAGGGCGACTTCGGGGCCTCCCTTCTCGGGTTGGTCGTGGCTGACGCGCTTCTCGTCGTACCTCTCATGGAACCGGCGGAGCCCTGGAATCTAGATCTCCTTCTCGGGATCCCGAACGCCGCCGCCCCGGTCACCTTCGCCGGCGGCATGGTTTCTGTAGGTGGTAGTATACGGGTCGGCCGGCGTCTGCGCACCGGAAACCGACTCTCACTACGTCTCGGCGGCGGGTATCCGTTCTTCTTCGAACCAAATCGCCCGGTTATGCGAGATACCAACCTCCCCCTGAACCTCTGGCCCGACATTGGTCTCGAGCTCCGGCTCACCCCTAGGTAGTTTTGCACTGGGTCCTAGGAATACCTTATAATAATAGGCAGCAATTCCCAGGGAGGTGCACCATGGCAGATCGAGAAGTAGCGGTTGTCGCCGGAGGCTCCGGTGGAATCGGCGAGGGGATCGTCGCCGCCCTGCTGGAGACGAGCTATCGCGTCTACGTGCCGACTCGTGCAGGGGATCACTCCGAACGACTCAGACAATACGTGGAAAACGACTCTGAGCTGCGCACCATTCCCGCGGATCTCTGCGACGAGGAGGCGGTGACGGCAATGCGAGACACAATACTCTCTAATGAGGGAAAGATCGACGCCGTGATCGTCTCGGTAGGAGCTGACTACTATGGTCACCGACTCCACCGGATGCCTCGAGAAGATTGGGATCGGAGTATTCAGGATAATCTGGTGACGCACTTCAACACACAAAGGGTCTTTGTCGATCACCTTCGAAAGCAGAACCGTGGCATCTATATCACCCTCATCGGACCGGAGGCGGAGAGCATTCGACCGGACGGCGGACTCATGTCGATCATGGCGGCAGGACAAAAGATGATGGCCCGGGTTCTCGCCCACGAAGCCTTCGACTCAGATGTACGGATTCACGCTCTGACCGCTCACACCACGATTCGGACGAGAAGCAGGGGGAGCGACGCAAACTACGACTGGATCAGCGCTCGGGATCTCGGGGACTACGTCGTGGGCTTGCTTCGTGAGACCCTCCCCGGATCTCACGACACTCTCCATGAGCTTCAGGACCTATCCCACGTGCAGGCACTACTCAAGAAGCAGAGCAAGTGATACGCTGCCTCCCGCAGCATGAAACCGCGATCTCTCGTCCGCGCACTCCATGAACGTCCCCCGCTGGTAACCCTCGCTCTCCTCTGTGGGCTTCTTCTGACCACCACTCCGCAGTTCTTTCTTCCCGAGCTCTACGACCTTCTCACAGGGACCCTCTTTGGCGTCCGGCTCCCCCACTACCTCTTCCTGAACGTCTTCTCCCACTCTCCTTCCATACTACTCCCCCACGTCCTGGGTAACACCGTCGTGCTTATCTTCTTCGGGGGGATATCGGAGCTCGTTCTCGGCTCTCGTCGGATGGCGCTGCTCTCTCTGGTAACTCTGACCATGACCCTCGCAACGGCCTACCTTCGGGACCTCACCTCGGTGCATGGTATTTCCGGAGTCATCTGGGGTTTTCACGTTCCGGTGCTGTTTCTGCTTCTTGCCAGAGCTCAGCAACTCGGCACAGCAAGTACAATGAGGCGCCCCTGGGTCGTAGTGGCCCTTCTTCTCTTTCTTTTCGACTTTGTCGGGTTGCATCTGCTGGAAGTAGCCCTCTTCGGTCTCAGACCCTTCGAGAACTTTGGACAGGTGCTCCACCTCGTCTCAGTCGTGGTCGCGATGCCCTTTGCCTTTGCCTGGCGGGGGGATATCGAAAGGGCCGCCCGGGGTTTGTCGGCAATCCGAGCCAGGGAGACCGGACAGAAGAGCGGCCCGCGGAGCTTGGTCACGCCGAGTCTGATCGGCCTCGCGGCGCTCTTGCTCCTTAACGGAACGGGCACCGTCGACGCGGTTCTCGTAACCCTCTCTACCCCATCGACGGTTAACTACACTCTGGAGCCCCCATCCGGAACAGCGGCAGAAGCGACAGGACGCGAAATCCGGGTCACTTTCTCCGAGCCGATGCTCACTCGAGATCCAAATCTTCGTCGCCGCTCGATTTCCTATGAGCAGCCACCGGTACCGGAGGTTCGGTTTCGGTGGGTCCGCAGAGATACCCTCGTCGTGGAATTGAGCCGCACGCTCACGAAGGCGGAGGCGATACTCCTGCGCTTCGATGTCTACCAAACGGGGCCCAGAGGCGTGCTCCTTCCGAGACCCGTTGAGCTTAGCTACGACTAATCCCTCTTCGCCAACCAGCGCATGCTCTGCTGCCAGACTCGGGCGTATCCCTCCCACTCGACAAAGGGCATGGGACACCAGTGGGGACCGATGTCCGAGGTCCAGACGAGGCTCCGTCCCTTGCCGGGCTCGAGAGTTGCAATAAACGGCTGTCCGTCAATTTCCGCCAGAACCGAGGCCTCTTTCTTCGCGATCACCTCGTTGTAGCCGAGGAGCGCCGGCCAGGGGCCTGAAACGCCATCCAAGACCGGGTGGTCCGCCACCTTCGTCTCGACTTTTGCCCCCTGCGGCGCTTCCTGCCGATCGTCTCGCTCATGCATAGTGACCGGGAGCACCTCTTCCACGGGACTCTTGTAGAACTTGGCGGAGCCGTAGATCCCGGCAAAGGAGAGGTAACCGCCGCACATCACCAAAGCCCCGCCTCCAAGAACCCAGTCCCGCAGAAGCATGAGGCGGTTCGGGGCGGTCTTACCGTGGAGCCAGACATCGGGATGTAGCAGGAGCGTGTTTGCCCCGATATCGCTCAGGATAACCACGTCGAGCTCCTCGAGTTCTTTCATGGTCGTGGGAGCGTCCGTCGGCGCCTTATGTCCTGGAATGTGCCTAAACTCGAAACCCGAACCCGAGAGCGCCTCTCGCAGAAACTCATGCCCTTCCTCGTAGACGGAGCTCGAAAAGAAGTCCCACCCCTTGATGTGCGTGCTGGTGGAAACCCAGGACTCTCCTATGAGAGCGATGCGAATTGGTGCGGCCACTGTCTGCCTCCTTCTGACGCCCATCCTATCACACCTCCGCCAAGCGCGCCGGCGGCCCTGGGGGAGTCCCGGGAAGAGTCCCACGAAGAGTCCTGGCAAGGGCATGAGAAAAAACCCCACTAACCGCTGAGAATCCCCTACAATGGGCCCTTCAAGGAGGCGCCATGGACTTTCCCTGGAAGTTCTTTGTTGATATCGGCATCATCTCGGTGGCGTTGCTCGCCGCAACGTATCTGCGGGCTCGTTTCGCATTTTTCCAGCGATATTTGATACCCAACGCCCTTACCGCGGGGTTCATGCTTCTCTTTTTCTACAACGTTCTAGCTCCCCTCCTGGGACTTACCACGGAGGGACTTGGCGCGATGGTGTACCACCTGTTGAGTATCTCCTTTATCGCGATGACCCTCCGTCGCAGTCCCGAGCGAAAAGGGAGCGAAGAGCACGGGGTCCTGGGTACCGCCATGGTAATCGTCTTTCACTACGGCATGCAGGCAACCTTGGGGCTTCTCATCACCCTGGTGTTCATGGTGACCATCTTCCCGGATCTCTTTCCCTCAATGGGGCTCTTTGTGCCCCTCGGATTCGCCCTCGGGCCGGGACAGTCCTTTGCGATCGGCGAAGGGTGGCGCGCCTTCGGCTTCGAAGGCGGCGGCTCGGTGGGACTCACTTTTGCGGCGATTGGCTTTCTCTTCGCATGCTTTGGCGGGGTCTGGCTGATCAACTACGGCATACGCAAGGAGTGGCTCTCCCCGGAGAAGCGGGAGGCTATTCAAAACCGCGGAGTGCGCACCGGTGTTTACCCTAAGGGCGAAGGGACCCGAACCGGCATGCAGTTGACCACGGAGACCGAGGCGATCGACTCCCTCACCTTCACTGCGGCCATGGTCTTTCTCACCTACCTGGCGAGCTACCTGTTCCTCAAACTCCTAACCTGGCTCCTCGCCTTCGCCGGCCCCCTGGGCAACGACCTCGCGGTCAATCTCTGGGGCATAAACTTCGTCTTCGCCGCCCTGACCGCTCTTGTATTTAAAGTGATCATCCGCCGTCTCGGGATTCAGTACACCTTGGACAACCACGCCCTCAATAGAATCGCGGGCTTTTCCGTGGACCTCATGGTGTCCGCGGCGGTGGGAGCGATATCGGTGGTCGTTGTGGTGCAGTACTGGATACCGATTACAGTGATGGCCGCTGCGGCGGGATTTCTTACCCTGGTAACCGTTCCCTGGTTCGCCTCCCGGGCGTTCAAGGATCACCGCTTTGACAGGCTCCTCATTATCTACGGTGCCATGACCGGCACCATGCCCACGGGCCTCGCCCTCCTCCGGGTGATCGATCCGGACTTCGAGACTCCCGTCGCCTCGGACTACATGTTCTCCACGGCGATCGTTTTCGTGGTCTGCATACCCTTTATCCTCGCGATCAACCTTCCGGCCTACACCTACTCCACAGGCAACCCGCTCTATTTCTGGCTCGGCCTCGGTGTCTCCGTGGCCTACCTCATACTCGGCTTCGGTGGCTTTCTCTACGTCGCCCGCCATCGCGCTTTTCGTCGACCGCACCACCACTTTCTAAAGGAGGAGTAGTGTCGAAGTTTCGAGAAGAAGCGCGCCGCCTGGAGCGGGAGGTGGCCGAGCGGAGTTCGTGGATCGACGAGATTCTCCGACTGGAGCCTGCGAAACAGGCGCGGCTCTACGAGTGGATCGACTCGGAGACCCAGCCGGGCCCGGAGATTGCCGAGGCCGCGGAGACGATACGTCTCCCGGTCACCGACGGGGAGCTACGGGTGCTCCGCACCGCGTCTGTGCGCCGAGGTAGACCGATTCTCTTTGTTCCCGGCTGGGGCGCCGTTCCCGAAGAGTTCAAGGAGTTCTATGAATTTCTCCACGGCGAGGCTGAGCTCTACTACCTCGAGACGAGGGAAAAGCAAAGTAGCACGCTCCACCGAGGCGCAGAGATGAGCGTGGAGCAGTCCGCCAGGGATATCGCCGAAGCTATAGAACGCCTCGGCCTGGCCGATCGAGATTTCCTTCTCCTCGGCTCCTGCTGGGGCGCCTCCATTATTGTTCAGGGTCTGTACGACCGGACCCTCACCGCACCGACGGTGCTTCTCGTGGACCCGATGGAGAGCCTCTGGTTTCCGCGATGGCTGCTGCGGTTCTTTTTTCGATTTACCCCGGATTTCGTCGTGCGGTTTCTAAAACCGCTCATCGTCTGGCTCAAGCTCCGAGGAATGACCGAACCGCGACAGCGAGCACGGGCGGAACAGTTTATTCGAGCTGCGGACGTCGGAAAGTGGCGCCGCGCCGCCGTGGCCGCGAGGAACTTTCAACTCGCCGGCAAGCTCGAAACAATAGAGAATGAGGTTTTCGTCCTCAACTGCTCGGACGATGCGATCCACGACCAGCGCTACTACCCTGTTCTCACCGACCGACTGCCTCACGGTCGCTTTCTATCCCTCCAGGTTGATGAACGCCACCGCGAGCGCATGATCGGCCTCGCGGCCCGAGAGTTCGGTAAGGTTTCCGCGGAGGAGGGAGTCCCGGAGAGTCTTCGCAGCTACCTCAAGCTTCGCTGATTGGCCTAGCTCCTCAGCTTGTTCAGAAGCTCCACCCGGCTGCGTGCCTCCGCTTTCTGGTAGAGATTGTAGATGTGGGTGCGCACCGTGGCGGGCGAAATGTTGAGCTCCGCGGCTATCTCCTTGTTCGCAAGCCCTCGGGCGATCATTACCGCCATTTCCGCCTCCCGGGCGGAGAGACCGAGAGCCTTGACCCGCTCATCAGGCACCGAGTCGAGCATGGGCGTGCCCTGTTCAGCCGGCCTGAAGAGGCGAATCGCCGCACTCATGGAGACGATGTTCCAGGCGAAGTAGAAGAAGTGATCCAGGGAGATCGAAGAGAGCCACGGCAACCCCGCGATCGCCACTCCGTACTCGATAAGCCCGATCGGCGCAAAGACGATGGCGCACAGGCCGTAGGCGCGCATGAGCGGTCGAAGCGCGGTCGGTTCGGCGGAGGAGAAGGGGCCGCGAGCTACGATACCGAAGGCAACCATGGCGGCCGTGGAGAAGAGGTATCCGCTGATCTGCCAGGCGGGCGCGGACCAGAGCGCCTCCACACCCGTCGCGCCGCCCGCCAGGAACGAGAGGACGACCATGTTGGCCACCCCTTTTAACATCACCAGGGCGGCGAGAACCTCCGTGGTTACCGTAAGCCAGTGTTTCAACCGTTTCCGGGGTACTACCCGGCGCGCAAGGATCAAGACGATGCCGTATACCGCCGTGTTCAAGCCCTGCAGCGATAGGAGCAGGATAATGGCGAGCCCCGGAGCTAGCCCGCCGGGGCTGCTCTCGCCGTAGTAATAGACCACGATAAGGCCCATGCCGAGGAGAAAGAGCAGCTGGAAGAGGAGCAGCGGTTTGAGCAGAGAGCTACGCACCCGCATATCGAGCAGGAGCAGGGCCGCGCCCCCCATAAACCCTGTGGCAAAAAACAGTACGTAGAAGAAAAGGAGAAACTGTTCCATTTCGGTTGATTGCTCTCGACCATGAGTATAGAGGAAGAGGGCTCTCTTGTGTGGAACAGATCAGTATTCTTTGCTGAGCAAAATAGTTGTATAATCAAAGGCATCCGGACCTGGATGTGAAAGGAGGTGAGTCATGTCCTTTTCGGTATTCTCAGTGAATCCGTGGGCTGTTCTTGTCTCGGGGGTGGCCTATTTCATGGCAGGGGCCCTCTGGTACGGCCTTCTCGCCAATCCCTGGATGCGGGAGATCGGTAAAAGCAAGGAAGAACTGGAGCAAAAGCCCAGGGACTATATCGTCTCCTTGGGCGGGGAGATCCTGGTCGCCTTCGTCTTGGCGGTTTCCCTGAACGCCTTCGGAGCCCGGGGGATCGCAGACGCGATCTTCGTCGCGACACTGCTCTGGTTTGGCTTCAGTCTGCTGCCGGCGATCGTCCACTACACCTACGAGGAGCGAACCTTCACCCTTCTGGCCATAAACAAAGGCTACGATCTGGTCGGCGTTGTTTTGGCGGCGGTGATACTTTCACTCTGGCGGTAGGACTCCCGCCCCGGCGATACGACCCTCGATTCGGCGCAGAGGGGAAAGCGGCGCGCCTCCGTAGCAGTCTCGTGCTATTGAGAGCGCAGGGAGAAACAACTACACTACTTGCTCTTTATGGGCAAATTGCAAACCCGGAGCGCGACTGCTCCGACGACCGGGGCGGTAACGCTCTGGATTCTCGGTCTCGGGGTACTGGCGGCAGCAGGTTACTACGCGACCCTTGTTCACTACCTACTCTTTCACAGCATTGCGGAGATCTTCAGTATCGTGGTTGCAGCGGGGGTGTTTATGTTCGCCTGGAACGCTCGCCACCGATTCGAGACTGATTTCTTTGTAATCCTCGGGATTACATATCTCTTCGTCGCGATACTCGATCTCCTACACACCCTCTCCTACACGGGGATGAGCATTTTCCCGGAGAACCGGTTCTACGCCAATCAGGTCTGGATCGCTACTCGGGCTATCGAAGCGGGCGCCCTCCTCTTTGCCATAACCCTCGGGCGCCAGGGCAAGTCCCGAGGGTATCTTCCGCACTTTTTCATCCTTGGGCTTATCTCCGCCCTGGTGGTGGTTACCGTCTTTGTGACGGAGACATTTCCGGAGGCGTATCGCCCAGGGGTCGGGCAGACGACTTTCAAAATTGTGGCAGAATACGTCGTAGCGATAGTGCTCATGGTAAGCCTCGTGTTAGTTGCCCGAGACCGCAACCGTTATCCGGGACGGACACGGCTCATGCTCATTGGCGCTCTCGCCGCAACGATTGCTGCAGAGATCCTCTTCACCTTTTACGTCAGCAACTACGGCATATCGAACTTCTTTGGCCACCTCTTCAAGGTCATTTCTTTTGTCCTCATCTACCTTGCGGTAATCCGTGAGGGTTTGCAGAATCCCATCGCCCTCATGCACACCCGTCTCGCCGAGCGAGAGGCAAAGCTCCGAAAAGAAGCGAAGAACAGGGATCTGCTCCTCGCCGTTTTGGCTCACGACCTTCGAAACCCGATCGGCGGCATCGCCTCGGTTACGGACTCCACCGACTGGCTCGAGGACCCCGATGCGGCCAGAGAGACTGTCTCGCTCCTCCACCAGACTGCACAGTCCGCTAATCGGCTTTTGCAGAATCTCCTCACCCTCGTGCGGACGCAAATGGGTACCATCGCGGTAGAACGGGTAGCTTTTAACCTCAGGGAGCTAGCTGAGGCGGTCTGCTGGGTGAACAGCGCAAGCGCCAAGGCAAAAGAGATCGAGCTCGTTGCCGACGTCCCGTGGTCGATCTACCTCGAGGCTGATCGCACACTCGTTGAGATGGTGGTAAACAACCTCGTTACGAATGCGATAAAGTTCACTGAGCCCGGCGGGCGTGTCACGATCGAAGCCGTGGAGACGGGTGAGCGTGCGCGACTTTCGGTGGTCGACACCGGTATTGGCATGGACGAAGAGACCCTGACGGCTCTCACCGAGGAGGGGCGCCTCCGCTCCCGACCCGGCACCCGAGGCGAGAAGGGTACTGGAATTGGTTTCCTCCTCTGCAAGGAGCTGGTAGAGGCGAACGGAGGAAGCATCGGTGTCGACTCCGAGCCCGGCAGAGGCACTCGGGTGACCACGATCCTGCCCAGAGCCGAGGAGCCGGGAGTGGAGTTCATTGACGGCACGGAAGGCTCCGTTGTGGGCCGGAAGGTCTCCTCCTCCCAGCAGTAGAATGAATGATAGAAGAAGTGAGGTGCTTATGAACGCGAGTGAACGGGCCGGTGAAGTTTTTGCAGCAGGCTGTAATTGCGCGCAATCCGTCTTTCTTGGTTGCGCAGGAGCGCTGCCTGAACCAAGCGACTTGAGCGAAGATCAGATGCTAAGAGTCGCCAGCTGTTTCGGAGGCGGCATGAGTCACACCGATCACGCCTGCGGAGCGCTAACCGGGGGGCTTATGGCTCTCGGTGCCGCTAAAGGCATGCGCGTCCGGGGGGACGCAGAGACCAAGCAGCGTTCCGCCGACCTTGGCGCTCAGTTCGTCCACGCGTTTCGAGATCGACACGGCTCCACCCGTTGCACCGAACTCATTGGGTACAACCTTGCCGAGCCCGAAGAGGCCGCGGCAGCCAAAAGGGCCGGCGTCTTCTCAGAACGGTGCGAGAAAATAGTAAGAGAGGCGGCTCAACTGGTTGAGCGGCTGCTCATGGAGTGACATCGACCGCGCAGACTACCTGCCTCGCCGGCGCTGCAGGCCCCGGAATCTACGCCACGGTTATTATGTACCGATCGATCCGGGCTAGAAGGGGCTGCACGAGCACCACCTCCAGGATAAGGACGTAGAACAGGTCGAGAAGTAACGTGGCGACTCCCGGGCCGAGGCTCCAGAGGTGTTCGCTCTCGGCGGGACCAATCCCACCGGCCATGGCGATTAACCCGATGGTCATGTAGAGCGCCGCAGATAGCGGGAGCAGGCGTCCGTATCGGGAGAGAACGGATCGGGCAATGTGAAGATCCTCGGCGTCTGCGGATCTTGGATAGAAAGCTGTGCCAAAGGCTCCAAAGAAGACCCGCGGAGCGACTCCGATAAGCATAATCGCCACGGGAGCGATCACCATGAGGAGCAGCGCCTCCAGGGAGAAGTAAACGCCGAAACCAACGCCACTGAGGACAATGCCGAGACCAACGGTACACAGAACCAGAACCACCATAACCAGAGAAAGCATACGGCGCCTCCTGATATTCAATTGTGGACCATCCTGGAGAAAAGGCAAGTCGGGCTTCTGACTCCTCCATATGGCGCGGTTGCACAAACGGCCCGGCTATTGTGATTCCTAGACGATAAGACGACTATTCAAAAGGTATGGAAGGAGAGTCATAGTGAAGTCGATCGCATACAAAGAGTACGGTCCACCGGAAGTGCTCCGACTCATGGACCTCCCCAAGCCGGAACCCGAAGCGAAGGAACTGCTGATCCGGGTACGGGCGGCGTCAGTCAACTACGGGGACCTGACAGCTCGGA
>CAYZHV010000053.1:0-18645 GCA_964478055.1 uncultured Spirochaetaceae bacterium
TTCCAGACCGGCTTCGGCGTTGCCGCGTCGTGCTGGGCGACGCAGTCCCGCAATCCCGCGACGGCGCTTCCTTCGGTTCCGTCGACCTGAATGGTGAGAAGGTCGTCCCGCCGAACTCGCACGGCCCAGCTCGAGTTGAAGTGGCAGACCACGCCGTTTTCGAGCTCGAAGGTGCCGTAGGCGGCATCATCGGCAGTGCAGGTGTACACTTCACCCTTCTCATCTACTCGCTCGGGGATGTGGGTCGCGCCGATTGAGCTGAGGCCGATGACCTTTCCGAAGAGGTTGTCAATGACGTAGCGCCAGTGGCAGAACATATCGATCATGATCCCGCCGCCGTCCTCCTTGCGGTAGTTCCAGGAGGGGCGCTGGGTCGGCTGATTGAAGCCGTCGAAGACCCAGTAACCGAACTCTCCACGGACCGAGAGAATCCGGCCGAAGAAACCGGTATCGATGAGGTACTTCAGTTTGCGAAGGCCCGGTAGCCAGAGCTTGTCCTGAACAACGCCATTCTTGACGCCCTTCTCCTTGGCGAGCTTGTAGAGCTCCAGGGCCTCCGGCGTCGTCGTTGCTGTAGGCTTCTCGCAGTAGATCGCCTTTCCCGCTTGAATCGCCTTCTTTACCCCCGCCGCGCGGATCTGTGTGAGGGTGGAGTCGAAGTAGATCTCATTCGCCTCGTCCGCCAGAGCCGCGTCGAGGTCGGTGGTGTACCGCTCGACTCCGTAGCTGTTTGCCAGCCCCTCGAGCTTCGCCTCGTTCCGACCAACCAGGATCGGATCCGGCATGATTCGCTCTCCCGATGCCGTGGCCACGCCGCCCTGCTCACGGATCGCGAGAATCGAGCGAATTAGGTGTTGGTTTGTACCCATACGGCCGGTAACACCGTTCATGATTACGCCTAGGGTCTTCATGCTATCTCACTCCTTGCATCGATTTTCTCATTCTTCGGCGCCGGGGCTCTATATCCCGGTGGCCGATGATCCCGGGCCGTGGTTTCACGCCTCGGCGCCCAGGATTGCATGTCCCGGCCGCCGGTGATCGCGGCCCGTGGTTCAAACACACCGCGCCCGGGCAACTCAGCCCGGGCCCGGCGACCGTCACACCGCGCTCTTGTACGCTTCCACTACCTTCTGCAGGAACTCGTTCTGATCCATTTCCCAGTACCGCTTAGAGAAGATCTCGACCTCGATATAACCGTTGAAGCCGGCCTCTTCAACCTGCTCGCGAATTTGCGGTATGGGGATGCATCCTTCTCCCATGAGGCCGCGGTCCAGGAGGAAGTCTTCGGTGGGAACTTTCCAGTCGCATACGTGAAATGCTGCCAGCCGGCCCGAGGCGCCGGAGCGGGCGATCTCCGCCGGGAGAAAGGGATCCCACCAGAGATGGTAGACGTCGACGACGACCTGCACCGCGGGATGCCCGACGGCCTCGGCGATGTCGTTCGCCTGCCCCAGGGTGTTTACCGCCGAGCGGGTGTCGGCGTACATGGGATGGAGGGGCTCGATTCCGAGGACAACGCCGGCCTTTTCGGCTTCAGGGGCGAGTATTCCGAGGGCGTCGGTAATCTGCCGTCGGGAAAGCTCCAGGGACTGCCCGGGATCGGCGCCGCAGACGAGAACGATCAGCGGGAGCCCGAGCTCGGAAGCTTCCCGTATCATGGCACGGTTATCCTCCAGGGAGGCCTGACGCTTGGCGGGGTCTACGCTTGCGAAGAAGCCGCCCCGGACGTAGGAGACACCGGAGAGGCCGGCGTCGGCGACCTGTCGACGAACTGCTGCCCGGTCGCGGCCTTCCACGGCATCCCGCCAAATCGATATTCCCTTCACTCCCGCCCTGGCGTACTCCTCGATGGCGGTTTCGATTTTCCACGGCTTGGTAGTGACCGTGTGGAGGCAGAGCCGTTCGGTATCCTTTAGTTGTTGTGGCACGTGGTCCTCCTAAATGTCGTAGAAGGCGAGGTACCGCTGCCCTTCGGCCTCCCGCTTGATGTAGGCGGCGAGCTCCAGGAGGTGGTAGTCACCCCACATGCAGCTCTCTCCTCGAGGCACCCCGGTTGCGTCGGGCGTGTAGTCCCAGCCGTTGGGTCGATGGTAGACACTGTGCAGCAATATTCCCTGATGGTCTCCGGAGCTCAGGTAGGGCTCGTCGAAGAGTGTGGAAGCGGCCTGCAGGCCCGCGGCGCGGTAGGTGGCGGCGAGCTCGAGGATTTCCGCCTCGTTCATCGGTGCGTCGGGCCAGTGAGAATCTTTGGCCCGGAGGCCGCTCTTGGAAAGGCGCGACGCGTGTCGTTCGAGGTACCGGCCGAGACGAAGCAACCCTTGAGCGGATATGGCCGCGGCGGAGCTGTCCACCGGTTCGTGTTCGTTAAAGGGATCCGCCGGCCGCTCCGTGTAATCGCCGAGTTTTTCGAGGCCCGGGGCTCCGGTATCCCAGTACGGGACACCGTCTGTAGGGGTCGTGGCAATGTGAAAGTCCGCGACGGCACAAGCGGTTTCGAGGAAACGCCGCTCAACGTCGTCCTTGGCGCGGAAGCCGGTAACTTCCTCCACCTCGGCGCCGGCTATGTCGCTGTCGCTCCTACCTTCGAGCCACTCGAGCTCTTCGGGATAGCCGCTCAGGATCCAGGAGAGTCCCCTGGTCCAGGTGGTGAAGGGCGCGTACCCCTGTTGCGTGGAGGGGCAGCGGTAAACCCCGTTGTTCGTGTTGAAGATCGACTCGTGGACTACCCGTCCCCGGATGTCGTAGGAGTCACGGCCGGTGCCGAAATAGACGTTGTACCGCGCCGTGGCCTCGGCGTGGAGAAGCAGACGCTCGAGGAGGGAGATCTTCTTGTCCTGTTCTCCCATGAGCAGGTGGCCGAGCTGGTAACCGAGCGCCAAGACGCGCATGGATCTAATTGTGTCCGAGAAGAGTGAATGGGGCCCGTTAAAGGTGTGGACAAATCCCAGGCCATCGGAAGTCTCGGTCCACCGGGCGGCCTGGATCGCTCCGGAGACTTTGAGAGCGAGCTCGTAGAAGTTGCGCTCCCATTGGTCTTCTTCGATTCTCCCCTCCGTCATCAGCCGAAGGAGATTGCCGTAGGTGCTGACGTTGTTGAATCCGTGGTCGTGGACTCCGATATGGCTCACGTGGGTGGCCATCTGCCGGAGGGTTCCCTCCCGACCGTAGTCGAGCATCTCCTTATCACCGGTCATGTCGAAGAGGTAGATAGCGTTGCCGAACTGGAATCCCTGGGTCCACTCGGTCCACCCCCTGGTAGCGTAGACACCCTTCGCGGTGTAGACCGGGGCCCCCTTGGACGGGTCCCACGCCTTCCGCAGCCGGTTTGTGGCACCGGTGGCGCTCTCGATTACCTTTGGCAGTTTGGCCGCAACTTCCTTTAGGGAAGGGGCGTTCTTGGTCTGTATCATAGTGCGCTGCTCCTAAAGTCTAGAGATGTGAAATCCGCCGTCGCTGTAGATGACTGAGCCCGGAGAAAAGGCGAAGTCTCCGTCGATAACGGCCCCGGCGGCACGGCCGAGATCCTCCGGGGTGCCCCATCGTCGCTGCGGAACCAGCCCTTCGGCGAGGAGCGTGTCGTACTTCTCCCGGACCCCGGCGGTCATGTCGGTTTTCATGATTCCCGGGCGGATCTCCAGGCAGAGAATACCTTCGTCCGCGAGACGGGCGGCCCAGAGCTCACTCGCCATGGCGAGGCCCGCCTTGGAGACGCAGTACTCTCCCCGATTGAGCGAAACTGTGTCCGCGGAGATCGATGTGACGAAGATGATCTGCTTCGGGGTGCGCTTCTCTCGAGGTGTCTCGAGCCACCGCCGCGCCACTGCCTGGGTCAGAAAGTAGGGACCCTGCAAGTTGGTCGCCATGAGCTCCTCGAAGGATTCCTCCGTGGCCTCGAGTATGTCGTTGCGCTCCTTTGGCGCGATTCCGGCGTTGTTTATGAGCCCTCGGAGATCACCAAAGCGGTCGAAGGCGGCCTCTACCAGGGCGTTGCGCTCCTCCCGCCTGGAGACGTCGCCCTGGAGAGGAACAAACTCCTGCACGCCTTCGGCGCCGGACTCGCTTTCCGTGGCGGACCCGTTCTCCGCAGCCGCTTCGGCGCAGAGCTCCGCGGTCTGTTCAGCGGCGTCGCTGTTTCTGACGTAGTTGATCCCCACGGAGTAGCCTCGCCTGGCAAGCTCCACCGCTATCCCTCTACCGAGACCGCGGCTGCCGCCGGTCACCAGGACCGCCTCAGGATTATTCAGTTCTTCACCATCCATGGTTCAACAATGACACTGCACAGCCTGCGGGTCTTTGTGCTTTGCGCTAACTCCGATTTGCACATCGGGCACTACCGGGCGTAAAATGGGCAACAGAACGATGGCCCACCAGACGCCCCTTTCCATAGTACCACCGGAAGGCGGCGTTCTCGCCGCCGAGAGCGCCCACGACCGCCGTTTCACCATGGCTTTTCAGAAACATGAGTTTCACGAGATCTTCGCGCTGGTCCACGGCAGGATGGAGGTGCTTCTCCGCTGGTCACCAGATCGGCAAACGGAGCATCTCAGTCTTCGTCCCGGGAGTTTTCTCCCCGTCGCAGCCGGGGTCGGCCACAAGCTCCTGGACACCGCCGGCTCTACCCTTCTGCTCTTTTCCATCCATCCCGCCCTCACTGAGGAGCAGGCGGACCGTCGGGAGCTCTGGGACGGCCTGGCACGCCCCGGAGGGCGGCCGATCGCGCCGCCTCAGTCGGAAACGAGGCAGCTCCACGACCGGATACGTTCCCAGATGGCGGTACAGCGCTTTCCTCCGTCCCCGGCCACCCGGCTTGCCGGAGTCACCCATTTTGATGAAATGCTTCTCACCCTCTATCGAAACCGGGAACAGACCGCCCCGCCGGAGAGTGCGGAGCGGGTGCGGGCGTTCCATGAGCGTCTCTCCGAGCGGATCCACGAGCGCTGGGACGTGGATCGCGCCGCCGCGGCCACGGCCCTCTCCCGCCGCAGGTTTACGCAGCTCTTCCGGCAGGTCGCAGGGGAGCCCTTCTCGCCGGCGCTTCAGCGACTGCGCCTCGATAGAGTCTGCGAGCTCCTCGCCGCGGGGGAGCAGAGCATCGCCGGCGCCGCCTTTAGTTGCGGCTTCGAGGATCTCTCGCATTTTTATCGCCTCTTTCGCCGGCGCTACGGCGTGCCTCCGGGAGAGTGGCTCCAGCGCCGGCGTGGGACCACTGCAGCCGAGCTCGGCGGCTCCTTTTGACACCCCGCGGGCTTCACGCTACCCTCGGAAACGGACCCGGGAGGGGCGGCTGCCAAGGGGCAGTGTAACCTCCCGGCGTAGTAGCAAGGAGACGTTGTAAATGAGCAATAAGAACATCGTTACAGATCTGTTTTCTCTCGAAGGTGATATTGCCGTTGTCACCGGCGGGGCCGGAGTGCTCCCCAGTGCCATGGCCTCCGCCCTGGCGAGGGCGGGAGCAAACGTGGCGATCTGGGGCCGGGGCACCAATCATCCCGTGGGGGATGCGGCAGCCAAGCTCGTTGATGAGACCGGTGTTTCAAAAGACGCGGTCATCGGGGTGAAGGTAGACACCGCTGAGGAAGAGAAGGTGGCCGCGGCGCTGAAAGAGACCGAAGAGCGCCTCGGCATGCCGAACATCCTCATAAACGGCGTTGGCGGCAACAAGGGAAAGAGCGATTTCGTCGATATCGATGTGGAGCTCTTCGAAGATGTCCTCTCGATGAACCTCACCGCGGGCTTGGTCATCCCCCTCAAGGTCTTCGCAAAGCGGTGGATCGAGACGGAGACCAAGGGGAGCGTGATCAACCTCGCCTCCATGACGAGCTACAAGGCGCTCTCCGGGGTCTGGGCGTACAACGCGGCCAAGTCGGCGGTGATGAACCTCACCGAAGGAGCCGCCAAGGAGTTCGCCTCAAAGGGTATTCGGGTCAACGGTATCGCCCCGGGTTTCTTCGTGGGTTACCAGAACCGCCGCCTCCTCATCAAGGATGACGATACCGGCGAGCTCACCGACCGGGGCGCTGCGATCATTTCTCGGACTCCCTTTGGCCGATTTGGCGAAATGGCCGACATCGAGGGAGCAACGCTCTTTCTCGCAAGCAATCGCGCCAGCGGCTTTGTCACCGGGGTGACCGTGCCTGTGGACGGCGGTTATTTGGTAGACAACATTTAGGAGCGTTCCGGCTGTAGCTGCTCCCTAAACTGACTCGGCGAGACACCGGTAACCCGTTTGAAACAGGTACTGAAGTAGTAGGCGTCGCTGTAGCCCACCTGCTCGGCGATTTCGTAGATGCGAAGATCCGAGTGGGTCAGGTGTTCCTTCGCCTTCTCGATCCGGCGACTCGTGACGTAGTCGGAGAAGTTCTCCCCGAGGTGCTTGTTGAAGAGCAGGCTGATATAGCTCGTGCTCAGGTGAAATCGCTCGGAGAGGTCGCTGAGCGAGACCGCCTCCCGGTAGTGCTCGTCAACGTAGCTCTTTATCTGGGAGACGAGCTCGCTGTTTCGTCGATCCCGGCTCCGCTCGATCCAAGTGCTCACGTGCTCGTAAAACCTTTCGATCTCTTCCCGGAGAGCGTCGATGGAGCTGTAGTCCTCGGCGTCAATGACGAGCTCGAAATCGGCTCCCATTATATCGAAAACCGAGTGCCCGAGCTCCGCCAGGGTCCGGGCGCTCTGGAGCATGAGACTGTTAGCCACCGCGGAGATGGAGTCCAGATCGAGGGAGTGTTTCCGAAAGGAGTCGAAAATGCGGCGAACCTGCTCCCGGATGCGGCCGAAGTTGCCCACCCGCAAATCGTCCTCGATGGTGCTCTGCTGAAGCACCGTGATGTGCTCTCCGCGACTTTCACTCTCCTGTTGTACGTCCCGATAGAAAAAGAGTCGACCGCTGCCGTAGAGATAGCTGAGCTTTGCCGCCCGAGTGGCCTCACGGTAGGAGATGAGGGTACCCTCGACGCCTCTCCCGGCGGTGCCCACGCCGATGGTGAGGCCCATCCTCGCGCCGCAGCCGTGCTCCTCAACCAGCGCTTGGGCGAGGCCGGTGAAGTAGCCGGCATTGCCGGAGATAAAGACGACCAGCCGGTTCATCCGATAGTTCAGAAGACGGTAGGCCAGCCCGCTCTCCTCGAGTCGTTCCCGAAGGGTGTCGTAGAGACAGAGGTTGAAAAGCAGGTAGCGGTCCGACTCCTTTCCTCCGTCCCCATCGCCGGCGGAAACAAAGTCGATATGGCAGACCGCCACGGTGACCGGGGCCTCAAAGAAGTCTGAGAGCCCGAGGTACTCCAGGGTCGAGGAGACTTCTTCGGCGGTGTAGTTTCCGAGAATATCCTGAAAGAGCTTGTCCCGGAGAGCCTCACGATTCTCCTCCATTTGTCGTCGCAGCTCTTCGAGGCGCTCATCCTTCTGCTTGCGCTCCCGCCTCCGCTCCAGGGCTTTTCGGACCGAATCAGCGATCCGGGCGGCCCGGACGGGCTTGAGAATGTAGTCATCCACCTGCAGCTTTACCGAAGTGTGGGCGTAGTCGAACTCGGAGTAGCCGGTAATGATAATAACGCTCACGTCGCTGCCGAGGGCTCGCAGCTCCTCCACCAGATCCAGCCCGCTGGCCCCGGGTAGCCGGATATCGGTGAGAAGGATATCCACCTCCTCGGCCTGGGCAATCGCTCTCGCCTCGTCGGCGTTCTCCGCCTCCAGAACACGATCGACCCCCTGGGCTTCCCAGTCCACGGCGTTGAGAATTCGTTTCCGAATAATTCGTTCGTCTTCGCAGACGAGTAGGGTACTCATCTCTTAGCTTGTTCCTCTCTCTACTACTTCCTCGAGCCTCAGCTGATCGCCGCCGGCGGAGCGCTCATGCTCCTCGAGGGGAAGTTCGATTACCGCCCGGACTCCACCGAGCCGAGACGGGCTGAGGGAGATAGTGTACTGCTCCCCAAAGGTCAGGCGCACGCGACTGGCGGTGTTTCGGAGACCGAAATAGAGCTCATCCTCCTCGGGCTCCTCGAGAGAGAGTACCCGGTTGATTCGCTCCATTTCCTCCGTCGCCAAGCCTCGGCCGTTGTCCTCCACCGCCAGACGGAGCTTGTCGTTTTCGCCGTGCTCCACCTTCACCTGCACTTCCGCGCCCCGGGCGTTCTCCTGAAAGCCGTGGACGATGGCGTTTTCCACCAAGGGCTGCAATATGAGCTTTGGGACCTCCGCGGAGTCCAGGGTTCGATCATTTTCGATGGTGAAGTTGAGCTCCCCCTCGAAACGGAGGCGCTGAATCTCCAGGTAGCTCTCAGTGTGGGCGATCTCGTTGGCGAGGCTCGCCATCTCTCGCCCCTGGCTCAGGGCAGTGCGCAGAAAAGCGCCGAGGTACTCCACGGTGGCTGTCGCCTTCTCTTCTTCTCCCATTTCCAGGAGACTCAGGATAATGTCCAGGGTGTTGTAGATGAAATGCGGCTTTATCTGCTCCTGCATCGCCCGCATCTCCAGGGCGCGGATTCGACCCTGTTCCACCACCAAATCGTCCATGAGCCCTCGTATCCGATGAACCATGGAGTTGAACGTCTCCGCGAGCTCGGCGATTTCATCAGAACCGCCGATATCGACCTCCACGGAGAGATCGTTGTTAGAGACTCGGCGCATCTGCTCCTGCAGATGCTTTACCGGCTTAGCCAGGGAGGTGGAAAGAATGAGGGAGAGAATCACCGTAAAGGCCACCGCCCCGCCGCCGGCGAGAAGTATGGAGAGCACCGGAAAGCGGTTGAGAGACGCGGCGAGCTCTGCCCGCCTGGAGACACCGATCACGTGCCAGCCGGTGAGCTTGTAGGGTCGGGAAGTGATAATGAGCTCGTCGGTGCTCTGCTTCGAGGTGCCCTCGGCTCCAAAGATGTCCGTATTCGCTTCCGGGACAAGGGCAAAGAAGTTGGTGCCGATCCGATTTCGGGAGGGGTGGTAGATTATCCGTCCCTCTTCGTCCACAAGAGCCACATATCCCTCTTCGCCGAGGACGACGTCCCTGAGGAGCTCGTCGAAGAAGTCCACGGCGATCCAGACCCGCATCTCTCCAATGAAGCCGCCGAACTGGCTCAGAATCGGCTGGGCCACGGAAAAGGCGTAGACACCGTAGGGTGTCCAGCGGGTGGGCTCGAGTCTCGTCGTGCGCCGCAAGTCCTGGGAATCCTCGAGATAGTCCGTTGGCGTGGCGCTTCTGCTTCGAAACTCTCCCAGGGTGCTGACGGATTGTCCGCTGGTGAGGGTTATGGTGAGATCGACTATGTGGTTTCTGGTCCTCTTTATGAAGTTGAAGTCCTCCCAGATCCGGTAGCCGAAACGGAAGGACTCTTCCTGCTGCCCGGTGTCGTGGAGGGCTGCGTACTGGGAGACGTAGTAGGAGTTTCGCAGCATCAGAAGGCGGTCGATGTCGTTAAGGTAGGTAGAGAGCCCCCGGTGAACCTGGTTCACCACCTCCGAGGTGTACTGATTTACCGTACGCTCCACATCCTGTACGTACTGACGAAACACGGTGAAAAGCAGCAGCAGTACCGGTAGAACACTGAGGATAAGAAAGGAGATGACCAGCTTTGTTCTGAGCCCAACTCTATTCATGACTATCGGATCTCAAAGTTCGGCGCTTCCGCCAGGTATCGGTCCACGTTGTCCAGGGTCACCACCTCGATCGGCGTAAAGTAGACTTCCTCCACCGTTCCGCCCTGGATTTCCTCATAGAGGCGCCGGA
Source organism: uncultured Spirochaetaceae bacterium (assembly GCA_964478055.1). Classification (GTDB taxonomy): domain Bacteria; phylum Spirochaetota; class Spirochaetia; order DSM-27196; family Alkalispirochaetaceae; genus CAYZHV01. The sequence continues at coordinate 9,719 of CAYZHV010000053.1, forward strand.
GCCCCACCTCACCCATCTGTTTGAAATTCTGACCAACCGCAGCCTGGATCCTACCTTCCTTGAGGGCCTGAAGGACCGGGTAGTGCTTGTCGATGGTCACCGCGATTCCTTCCCTGCCGAGCCACTCCTGATAGACCGTGAGGGACTCCGGAGGCGCGTAGAAGACCCACCCACCGATAAAGAAGATCACATCCGGGTCCGTTGCCGCAGCCTGTTCGGTAAGCTGCACCGCCAGGTTCATATCATCGTTGCAGTAAAGCAGATCCACTATCTCGGCGTTTGTGCCTTCCAATCCCTGGCGAAATCCGTCTATCCGCTGCCGGAGATTGAGGGCCTCCTTCTGCCCGGTAATGACAACAATTTTCGCCGGCTCGCCCTGCCGGGGCTCCCCTCCGGAGCCGCCCTCGCCTGCACCGCGGACCTGCCAGCCCCGTTCCTCCAGGAGACCGAGGACAACCTCCGCACCCGTTCTTCCGGCGGCGGTGTTGTCGGTACCGGTATAGAAGAGCCTGCGGCTGTCCGGAGCGTCGGAGTCAAAGGTCGCCACGGCAATGCCGCTGCTCACCGCCTCGTTTATGGCCGGCGTGAGGGTGTCCGGGTCGTTTGCGCTCACGAGGATCGCGTCGACCCTTCGGCGGATGAGCCATCGGAGCACCTCTACCTGGGATTGGCTTTCCGAAGAGAAGGGACCGACCCACTCCGCGGAGATACCGAGGGTCTCTGCGGTCTGTTCCACCGACTGCTTTGTATCGAGAAAGACCGGATTATCAAGGGACTTCGGCACAACGCTGATTATCGTCTCATCCTGCGCCTCGCCCTGACCGATTTCGACCCCTGCGGCGGCCTCCCGGTCTCCGAGACTTTCGCTTCCGGGGGAACCCTCAGAGGCGGTTGAGCCGGTACCTGGAGCACAACTAACAAGCAGGATAATCGCCGAAACAGCCGTGATAATCACGCTCTTCTGGCTTCTTTGCATAGTGACGGCATTGTAGCACGGCAAAGAAATCAAAGGCTATTTCAAGATATTCAATTCCGCCCTAGAGAAAAGGCGCGTAGAATTGCGACTACAACGCAAGTAGGACGACGCTCGGAACCGTCGCGACGGAGTCTGGAGTGCCCCGCCTCAGTACGAGAAACCTAACCCTTTTCCCACTGAGGCCCCCGTCGGCCAGCCGGCGGGGCGCTCCCGCTTTTTTTCCTCTTTTCTAATGACGGGACATCAGAATCGTAGTATCCTCTAGTTACTGACGTTGTAATCGCCACGCGGCGCCGGCGGCACGGAGACGCCCGCACGGCTGCTTGCGTTGTGATCCCTACTTGCGGCCCGCGTACGGTTTTGGGTTAGGTACTGTACGCGGGTCCTTTTTGTGTTGCGGGAGTCTATGAGCTTCAGAGTCCACACAGAAAGTCGGCGCTCGCCACGGACGCTTCTCGTTTTCTTCCTTCTGACACTGCTACTCGTTCCCTCCTGGTCCCAGAACCAGGGACGTCGAGCCCAAGAGGCGACGCAATCGGAGATTCGAGTCCTAATAATCCCGGTACGCAACGAGTCTGATCAAAGCCAGCTCGAGGCGGTGGCAACTACCGTCACCGACACGGTCCTTCTCACCCTTCGACTCCTCGGGGAGTACGAGGTCCGCCGATACGGTGGCTTTCTGGACTACCCTCCTTCCAACGGCGAGTTGTCTCTTCTCGCCCGGTCCGAGCCGGCGGAGAATATAGTCTACGGAGCCGTCGAGACCGACGAGGGCGGGGCGATTCGGCTTGTTCTCGGCGTTTTCGACCGCGGCGAGGGCGAGATCGTCCTGACCGAAGAGGCCACAGCAGAGTCACTTCTCGACGTCTTTCAAGTGGCGGACAATCTGACGGCGACGGTAGTTTCGGGGTTTAGCGGACGGCGTATCGCCTTTGGAACCCTCAGACTCAGCCCCCAGGGAGCCACCGAGCGCCCCTACGAGGTCTATCTCGACGGCAATCTCCTCGGTCGTTCTCTCGCGGCGGCGGAGTCGATCCTCACCGGAGAGCATGAGCTCAGGATCGTGGCGGAGACGGAACTCGGCCGGGAGGAGGTGTTCCGGGAGAGGATCGAGGTTGAAGAAGCCAGAACCACGGCGGTTACGTTCACCATCCCGGACTATAGTGAAGAGGAGCTCGCTGCGGCCGCCGCCACCGCCGCCATGGAGCAGGATATCGAGGCGGTGCTCGAGGAGCAGCGCACCCTGGAGTCAGCCTGGGAAGCCTTCGACTCCGGAACCCGGGCGGAGCCCCCCGGGCTGGAGGCCGTTGACTTCTCCCTAACCGTCCTCAATCGACTGGATAACTACGCCGACCCGGGCCGGATGGCCGAGGTCGCCGCGGAGCCTCCGGTTTACATGGGTCGGGAGCTCCTTCTTCGGGGACGGAGGTTGCTCTCCGAAGGGCAACTCGCTGAAGGATCCGACACCTTTCGCTCCCTCGCCCGAATGGGGGCCCGGGCGCCCCTGGGGGAGGTGGAACCCCTTACGCCTATTGCCGAGTACTATCCGGAGACCCGTTACGTCGCCAACAGGTGGAGCGAGCAGGAGCTCCATGAACGCCGCGGCTTCGCCTCTGCCCTCGGCATCGGCGTGGCGGCGACCTCAGTTTTTCTCGCCATCGATTACAGCGAACCTTCGGACCTCGGCGACGCGGCCTTCTACAACGGCGGCCAGGTTGTGCCGCTTCTTGCCGCCGCTGGGGTAACCGGGCTCTGGCTCGGCTGGGACCAGGACGCCTGGGGGGACCGCCGCAGTCTCATGCGCTACGGCCGGGGAGCCGGCCGCCGGGATGGGGAGTTCCTCGACAGCGCGGAGCCGGGAAAGATCGACATCGCTCTGGGAATCGGTTTCGAGCAGGGAGAGAACAGCCGATTTCTCGCCGAGCAGGTGGACCCCGCGGTTGACCTGGACAGCGCGACCTACACCTTCCGCCGGGTACGGCCGGACCTTCGGCTCGGACTACACTATCAGGCGACCCGGCGGAGCTCCTTTGGCCTCGAGTATCAGCTCCCGGCGGGGGAGCATGAGCTCTGGAGCGAGGAGGCAAACGAGTTCGCCGAGACCGATCCGACCCGGGTAATCCGGGAGCCCTTCAACCTCAGCCTGCTCTGGGATCACACGAGGACCGGCAAGTGGTTTACTCGCCTCGGCCTCGGCTACACACGTTTCGTAGATGACACCACCTATTACGAGGATATCGCAAGCGAGAGCGACCCCGAACGGGTGGACGGCTACTACAACACCCTCCTCGACTCAGGGGGCGTGATCCACGCTCCCAACGTGACTCTAGGTCTCGGGCGCTTCTTCGGCCGGGAGGCAACTTCTCCCTATCAGGCGCTCCTCTACTACCGCATGCACGCTCTCTATCCGCCCACGGACTACTTTGCCGTTCCCTCGGTGCAGCACGCTCTGGGGATCAGCGTCGGCAAACGGATACGACTCACCACCATTGACTGGGCCCGTTGGCCCGGAGTCGCCGAGATGGAGGCCGGGGAGGGGTATACCGACGCACCCCCGGATGCACAGGACACCGCGCGCCAGGCCGCCGAGACCGCGGGAGCCGGGGAAACCACGGCCCAGGCCCCTGAGGCCCGGGAAACCCGGGCCCCCGAGACGGACCACGCCGCGGAGCCTGAGAACCAGGAGGAGAACCCCTACGCTGACCTTTTTGAGGAGGCGGAGGCCCGAGGGGAGGCGCGCTACGGGGCCCGGCGGCTCGAGTTCTTTGCGGACTTAGGGGGGATTCTCTTTCACGGTCCGAGGTTCGGCGCAGCCTACGACCTCGGTGGTGGTTGGACCGTCGGTGGTTACCTGAGGTGGACGCTCTACGCGCTATCCTACCTGGATCTCGAGCCTATACCGGAACGGGTAAGTCCCGGCATTTCCGCCCGTCGCTACGTTTCCGGTACGCCCGAGGAGCCGGGGTGGTTCTACGGCGCTTCCCTGGAGTATCGAAACAACAACTACACCTACGAAGTGGAGCCGGTGGAGGGCAACACCGAGAGCAGCGGACACATCGTCTCGCTCTTCGGGGAGGGTGGCTACCGATTCTCTCGGGCCGGCGGAAGGTTTATCGACCTCGGGGGATTTGTCGGTGGATCCTTAGGGAACTACCAGTACGTCGAGCCGGACCAAACGGTGGAGCATCAGGTCGGACTCTGGGCCGGCCTCATTGTTAGCGTCGGCGCGGCCTGGTAGCCACCTACTGCCGCCCCTCCAGAAACGCCTCCAGCTCCCGCAGTTGCTGCTCACTTCCGAGGGCGATTATCCGGTCTCCCGCGTGAACCGGCACCGCCGAGACCACGGCTTTGGTCGCGTCGATGCGGGTCTGGCCGTGCTCGTCGGTGATAGCGAGGACGATGGCACCGGTGTGCTGACCGATGTCCGCTTCCCGCAAGGTCTTGTCCACAAGGGGAGCGTTGGGCGTAATGACGAACTCCTCCATTCGCATGGAGACTTCGTTGTCATCCACGATTACGTCGAGAAAGTTAACCACCGAGGGACGGAGGATCGAGGAGGCGATGCGGCGGCCGGCGATCTGCGAGGGGGTGATAACCCTGGTCGCTCCGGCTCGACGGAGCTTGATAGCCGCGCTCTCGTCCGAGGCCTTTGCTATGATCGAGAGCTTCGGATTCATTTGTCTGGCGGTGAGGGTGACAAAGACGTTGTCCGCGTCCGCCGGGAGGGCCGAGATAAGCCCTTTTGCCTGCTCGATACGTGCCGTATGGAGAATATGCTCCTCCGTGGCGTCTCCCTTCACGAAGATGATCTCCTCATCTTCTGAGAGCTCCGAGTGCTCCGGGTCCCGGTCTACCATCACAAAGCGGGTGTCGGACCGGCGGAACTCTACGGCCACCTCCCGACCGATGTCTCCGCAGCCGGCGACTATATAGTGGTCGTGCATTCTTTCAAGACTTCGCTTCATTCGACGCTCCTTTACCGCCTGCATGATCTGTCCCTCAAAGAGGTAGCTTACGATGGTCGAAAAGGCGTAACCGACGGTGGCGACGCTCAGGACCAGGTAGACAATGGTGAAGTGCCGCCCCATCGCGCTCAAGGGGTGCACCTCCGCAAAGCCGACGGTGGTAAGGGTGATTATCGCCATATAGAGGCTCTCGCTCACCGTCCACCCCTCGATGAGGGTGTAGCCGATGGTGCCGCCGGTCACGACGATGAGGATAAGCAGAAAGGCGGTTAGAAACCGTATTCGGGAATCGTGCATTGCTACCCCCTAATATACAGATAGTTTTCTCACTTGCTAGGGGCGCCGGGATGTGCGATAGTACAAACGGTACGTTCGACCTGTGGACCTGTGCTTTTTGCCGATTCTTACCTTCCTGGTGTTTACAACGAAAAGCAACACATCTCGACGTGCCAAGATACTTTTTTGATTCGGTCGCCGCAGGCGACTGAGAGGATGGACCAATGGCTACCAAGCTCTACGTCGGTAACCTCAATTACCAGACACAGGAAGAGGATCTGCGCTCTCTCTTTGCTCAGTATGGCGACATCGCGTCGCTGAATATCGTCATGGATCGGGACACTGGCCGGTCGCGAGGGTTCGGCTTCGTGGAATACGCGGACGACGAGCAAGCCCGGGCAGCCGAGAGCGCCCTCAACGGCGCGGAGCTCGACGGACGAAATCTCAGGGTCAATGAGGCCCGCCCCCGGGAAGAGTCCCGGCGGCCGCGGAATCGGTACTAAGCTTACTTCTTCATTAACCCCGGGCGCCGTCCACTTCCGTGGGCGGCGCTTTTCGTAACCAGCCGTTACCTAATATTTTCTAGATTATAAGGAGAACGCCTATGGCAAGACGCTCATACTCAGGCGACAAGCGTCGCCGACAATTGGAAAAGAAGAAGAAACAGGAACAGAAGCGAAAGAAGAAGGCCGAGCGAGCGGAGAATCCCGAAGAAGATCAGGAAGCGTACAAAGAGTATCTCAATCCCGGCGGCCCCGTAGATCATCGTTTCGTTGAAGAGGAAGAAGAGGAGTCCGAAGAGGAATCCGACGAAGCTTCCGAAGAAGAGGAGTAGCCGGAGCGCCATAAGCGCCCCGGCCCTTCCTAGAATGCAAACCTAGAACGAATCGAGCTCGGTTGTGGCGTCCGAGCCGGTTCGGATGAGGGTGCTCGTCCAGAGCTCTTCATCCTCCTCAGTAGCCATATACTTAACCACGCCACCCGGCACCTCGTCGTTGATCCACCATTCAACTCGACCTTCCTCGGTCTGGGAGCTATACACCACATGCTTGGTATCAAAAGTTCCGGCGGGGGTCGTTATTCTCTCTTCCCCGACAGTGGCACCTTCAATACTCTCGTCCGTGGGCTCCGCGGGAGCGACGTAGACGTACTGGTCCTCCGTTACCGGAACTTCGTCCACGTTACCCTCGGGATCCTTTGCACGGAGACGAACCATTCGCTCTTCTTCCGGATCCAGAAGTCCCTCGTAAACCCAGCTATCTTCCTCGTCCTTCCAGGAGACTCGCCACCACTGTTTGCCGTCGTCGTTGATCTTGAGGAGCGCCTTTTCCAGCTCAACCGGAGCCTCTCCTTCTTCATCAACCCACTCGAACACTGTGTAATCCCCGGGCTCGAATTCGTTCTCCCCGACCCAGTAGCCGCCGGCTGAGAAACTGTAGGCGAAGATGATCTGAGCCTGAGAGACCATAAATATGTTCCACTGGGCGCCGCCGTAGGGAGGCAGATCTCCGGCGGGGGCGATCCGGGCGTAGACTGCCTGTTCGACCCGCTCTCCGACGGCTCGGCCAACGGCGCGTTCGGTGCCTCCCATGACGGCGTCAGTCACGGTTGAGCATGCGCTCAGAAGAACAAGAAGGGTAAGAAGTGGCACTAGCCACCCGACACGGGAGAAACGATTCATAGGAGCACCTCCTAACGGTGTGTATGATCGAAGCATAGCTTGCTCAAACTAGACCCGTCAAATTACCTTCTACGCAATTGAAAAAGTGAAGCCGAAATGAGTCAGACCATCTTCTATCGAGCAGAAAACCTGCCGGAAACAACCGAGCTCCTCCGGGGACTCCTGCACTGGAGCCGGCAGGGCGTAACACTCTGGAGCAAGGAGGGGGAGATACTCCTGGCAAATAGTCGAGCCGGGGAGATTCTCGGCGCCGCTACTGCCGGCGACTTGGAAGGGCTCAACTTTCGTACGCTCCTGAGCTGGCGGGAAAGCGCCCTGCTTCCGGCGGCGGAGCGCGTCTTCGAGACCGGCGAGCCGCAGCACCTCTCGTTGCCCGCCACGCGCACCAGTTTTAACAAGCTGGTCTGGCTCGAGCTGGACTTTGTCTCCACCCGCCTCCCCGGCGGAGACGAGGCGCTTCTGGTCCTTTTCGACGATATCTCCGAGAAGAAAGAGGCGGAGGCGCTTTTTAACCAGGCTGCGGAGAACATCGGCGAGGTGGTCTGGATGAGAACGCGGAAGCGAATGCTCTACGTCAGTCCCGGCTACGAGACGGTCTGGCAACGGAGTCGGGAGAGCCTCTACGAGGACCCGGACTCCTTCCTGCGAAGCGTTCATCCCGAGGATCGGGAGAAGGTGCTCGAGAGCTTCGGCTCCGACAGCTTCGACGTGACCTACCGGATCACCCGGCCCGACGGGGCGGTTCGCTGGGTTCAGGCGAGAAGCGCCCGAATGCCGAGCGAGCACGGAGAAGAACCACGTTACATCGGAATCGCCGAGGACGTGACCGCAGAGCAGGAACGTACCGACGAACTTCAGCAGAAGGAGCGAATGCTCTCGGCCACCGCGGCGGCGACAAACGAGCTCCTCGTGGAACGGGATCTTGAAAAGGCGATCCGTCACGGGTTGAGTCTCCTCGGTGAGGCTACCGGCGTGGACCGGGCGTACTTCTTCGAGAACCACTATGATCCCGCAGGAAACGGGTATACGAGCCAGCGCTTTGAGTGGAATTCCGGGAACAGCTCACCGCAGATCAACAATCCCGAGCTCCAGAACGTCCCCTTTTCCGAGCTCCCGGAGTTTATCGAGGCGATCCGCTCAGAAGAGGCGTTTATCGCGAAGGTTCGAGAGCTACCGGAAGGGGCGCTCAAAGAGCTCCTGCACTCTCAGGTGATCGTTTCGATTCTAATTCTTCCGATTTTCAATCGGGGCGTCTTTGCCGGCTTTGTCGGCTTCGACGACTGCACCGAGGAGCGGGAGTGGAGCGAGGCGGAGTACTCGATTCTGCGCGCCTTTTCCACCTCCCTCGCCGGCGCCATCGAGCGGAGAAATATCGAGCGGGAGCTCGCCGCCGCCAGAGACGCCGCGGAGGCCGCCAACCGGGCGAAGTCGCAGTTTCTCGCCAACATGAGCCATGAGATCCGCACGCCCCTGACCGCGATACTCGGAATCTCCCAGTTCCTCAATCGGGAAACCGCCCAAAAGCTGACCGACCGAGAAAAGGAAGGCCTCGGGCTCATTAGCGAGAGCGGGAACCGGCTCCTCACCCTGATCAACGAAATACTCGATCTTTCTCGAATAGAAGCGGGGCAAATGGAGCTCAACATCGCGCCCTTCTCTCTCCCCGATCTTCTGCGCGGCGCCGAGTTGATCGCCGAGAGTCTCAAAGAGCGATACCAGGTCGCCGTTGAGTTCTACGCCTCCCTGGATGAGAACCTTCCCGAGCAGATTTCCGGAGATGAAGGGAGAATTAACCAGATTCTCACCAACCTGATCAGTAACGCTCTCAAGTTCACCCGGTCCGGGGAGGTCCACCTCGAAGCGACGCGCCTCGGCGACCAGCTCCTCTTTCGGGTACGCGACACCGGACCGGGCATCCCCGTGGAGGCTCAGGCCTCGCTCTTTAGCAGCTTTACTCAGGTGGACACGAGTGACAGCCGAGAGTTTGGTGGCGCCGGACTCGGACTCGCCCTCTCCAGGCAACTCGCCC
>CAYZHV010000054.1:0-327 GCA_964478055.1 uncultured Spirochaetaceae bacterium
ATCCAGAGCGGTTGAAAACGTGGGTGATCGAGGGCGCGCCGAAGCTGGCGGAAGCAGCGGAACGCAGGGGCCTGGTTGCGTCGCAGCTGGTGGGACACTTTCTCCTGCACGGCTTCGACTCGGTCGAGACCCTCCGCTCAGGTTTCGGGATCGAGGAGGCCGGTCGCTTCGCGGAGACACGGAGGCTGTTTCCAGGTTGCGAGGCAGTAACCCTGCCTTTGCCGGCCTTCGCTCCTGTTGAAGCGGAGCGAAAGGAGCTGGCCGATCCGTTGGTCCTCAGGCAGCGGCTCTTGGAGAAGCTCGAGGCCGTGGCCAGGGCGGTCTCCG
>CAYZHV010000054.1:337-18590 GCA_964478055.1 uncultured Spirochaetaceae bacterium
GAGAGCGGGGGGAAGCTCGCGTTGGAGCTCATGCCTTACGCGCTCCTGGCCGGAACCGGCGCACTGAAGATGTTCCTGGACGAGTTACCTGAGTCCGTTGGATTCAACTTCGACACCGGCCACGCCTGGGCGTGTAAGGAGCGGATAGAGCTTGTACCGGGAACAATGGGCCGGAAGCTCCTGGGCACACATCTGTGCGATAACGATGGATTCGAGAACCGCTCCGACCGACCGGGATCGGGAACGATACCCTGGCCGGCCACGGTCAGTGCGCTCCAGAGCTCCGGCTACTCCGGCTCCTATGATTTGGAGATCCGTTGTAGACCGGAGAGTATCGCCTCGGAGTATGGACGAGGTTTGCAGCTGCTCAAGAGTCTTCTTCAGCAGCGCACGTAGAAAGTGAGGAGGCAACAATGCGTAACACCTCGGTCGCCGCAGAGGTGACCCTGGATCAACTGCGGGAACGAGCCAAGGAGATTCGACTCGCCGTGCTGGACATGGTCTACACGGCCCAATCCGGTCACATCGGCGGCTCCTTCTCCGCCGCGGAGATTCTCTCGGCCCTCTATTTCAAGTTCCTGCGGGTACGACCGGAGGAACCGAAGTGGCCTGATCGGGACCGGTTTATCCTTTCCAAAGGGCACGCCTGCCCGGTTCTCTACGCCACTCTAGCTCTCAAGGGCTTCTACCCCATGGAGACTCTCAAGACTCTCCGTCAGTTCGAGAGCATCCTTCAGGGTCATCCGGTCATCAAGACCCCCGGGGTGGACATGACCAGCGGGTCCCTCGGCATAGGCTTTGGCATTGCCGTAGGAATGGCGATAGAGGCCAAAGTCTCAGGCTCGGAGTACAATCTCTTTAGCCTTCTCGGAGACGGCGAAATAAACGAGGGCGTAGTCTGGGAGGCGGCGCAGAGCGCCAATAAGTATAAGCTCGACAACCTCGTGGCGATTGTCGACCGTAATCGCATACAGAACGACGGCTTCTCCGACGATATCATGCCGGTCGAACCCATCGATGAGAAGTTTAGAGCTTTCGGCTGGAAGGTGGAGAAGATAGACGGGCACGACATGGAAGAGGTGGTTGCCGCCCTGGGACGAGCTGTTGCGCACAAGGGTACTCCATACTGCATCGTCTCCTACACCACGAAAGGCAAGGGCGTGAGCTTCATGGAGAATGACCACTACTGGCACGGCAAACCTCCAACTGAAGAGCAGTACGAGGCGGCCAAGAAAGAGCTCACCGGAGGAGCGAAATGACCACAACTCTCGCGAAGACCAAACGGCCCACGAGGCGAGCATTCTCCGACGGCCTTGTGAAGTACGGAGAGATCAACAAGGAGTTTTTCGTACTGGAAGCGGACATCGGCTACTCGACCTACACCTACCTCTTCGAGGAGAAGTATCCGGCGCGCTACTTTAACCTCGGAATAGCGGAACTCGGCATGTTCGCCGCCGCCGCCGGAATGGCCGCGAATGGCCGCACGGTGGTAGCAAGCTCTTACGGCGTCTTCATCACTATGCGGGCTCTGGAAGTGGTTCGCTCATTCATCTGTTATCCCAATCTCGACGTAAAGATCCTCTCGTCTCATGGTGGCATTACCGCCGCCATCGACGGTGTGACCCACCAGGCAACCGAGGACATCGCTAACATGTCGGTGCTCCCGAACATGAGGGTTCTGGTGCCCGCGGATCCGGTGGCAGCCGAGGCGGTCGTGGAAAGTTCCTTTTCCGTCCGGGGACCGGTCTTCAATCGTCTCATGCGGGATCCCCTCTTTGACCTCTACGCCCCCGGGGAGAAGTTCCCCATCGGAGGGAGTAAGCTGCTGCGTCAGGGGTCTGACGTTACGATCGTCTCCTATGGCGACATCGTCTTCCAGGCCCTAAAAGCCTCGGAGACTCTCGCATCGGAAGGAATTGACGCGGAGGTGTTGGACCTCTACTCCGTGAAGCCCTACGACCGTAACGCCGTCCTCGACTCGATACGAAAGACCGGGGCACTGGTAGTAGCGGAGAACCATCAGGCGAAAAACGGCCTCGGTTACGAGCTCGCTCACCTCTCCCTCAAGGAGCATCCGGTGCCGTTTGCAAACCTGGGCCTTCAGGACACCTTTGCCGAGAGCGGAGACTACTACAAGCTTCTGGAGAAGTACGGCCTCTCGGCCGGACATATCGCGGAGGCGGCGCGCGCACTGATCACAAAGAAAAAACGGGGGTAAACCAACGATGCCGGAGCGTTCAATACCAGAGTTTTCAATCATCACCAGTTTTCTCGGTCAGACCAAAGACCGGTTTCACGTCTATAACCAGGCGAAGAGTCTTGACGAGAAGTTCGCCATTGTCGCCGCCATGCCGGGCTACACCGGCGTGGAAGTGGTATACCCCTACGAGGTCGCCGACGTCGCCGAGCTCGAGGAAGCCCTCGAGCGCCACGGTCTCGGTCTCTCGGCGATAAACGTCAACGTAAAAGGCGAGCCCGAGTTCGTATCCGGAGGCATTACCTCCGACTCCAAGGCGGTCCGGGAAAAAGCGATCCGCTTCATAAAGGAGGCGAAGGAGTTCGCCGTGGAAGTAGGAGCACCCCGGGTGACCTGCTGCCCCTTGGGCGACGGCTTTGAGTTTCCCTTTCAGGTGGAGTACCAGACCATGTGGAAGCGCTTGGCCGACGCCTTCGGCGAGGGGGCAGCCCACAAACCGGAGGTCCCCCTCTTTATCGAGTACAAACCGAAAGAGACCCGGGGGCGCTGCTTCCTCAACCGCGCGGCGGATACCCTGCACCTCCTTCGGGATATCGGCGACACCAATCTCGGTATTACCATGGATTATGGCCACTCGGTCTACGGAGGGGAGCACCCGGCGGAGACCCTGAGCATGCTCCACTACTCCGACTACCCCTACTACATTCACATAAACGACAACGACAAGAGCTGGGACTGGGACTTTTTCTGCGGCAGTCACACCCTCCTAGAGTACATCGAGTTCATCTACTACCTGAAGCTGTACGGTTACGCCGGCCACCTGACCACAGACACCCATCCGACCCGATGGGACATGCAGGAAATGTTCACGATCAACTCCCGAATCACCGCCAAGATCTGGAAGAAGCTCGACGAAATCGGCATGGACGAAGTATCGAGCTGGATCAAAGAACCGAACTACATGAAGACCTGGAAAAAGATCGAAGAGGAGCTTTTCTCCTTCACCTAACCAGGATTCGAGACTCGTCTCTCTCGGGGCCGGCGTTCAGTCTGTTCGTCGGCCCTGTCCATATTCCAGGTAGCGATATCTTTCCACGAACGGTACAATTCTAGATCTGTAAATCTTTTCCTCCAGGAGCCCGCGGGTGAAGAAAGGCAGCGACAGAAAACGGGTTAGTACCGGCGTCCCGGGGCTCGACAAGGTTCTTAACGGCGGTCTGCCGGAGGGGCGTATATACTTGGTTCACGGTCAGGCGGGAACGGGAAAGACGACCCTCGGGATGCAGTACCTCATGGCTGGAGCCGCCGCCGGGAAGCGATGTCTCGGCATCACCCTTCTTCAGACTCTCTCGGAGCTCGAGGACATCGTTGCCTCCCATGGCTGGGATATTGACGGCATTGTGCTGACTGAGCTCCCGAGGGAGGTGCGAGACTCGGCGACCCTTGGACAGACAGTATTCGAGCCGGCGGACGTGGAGCTCCCGGAGGTGACCGACGCAATCCTCGCGGCAATCGAAGAGCACCATCCGGACTGTCTATTTATTGACTCCTTGAGTGAGCTCAGCGTTCTTGTCGACACACGCTTTCAGCTACGCCGGGAGCTCCTCCGGCTCAAGCAGCACCTCGACTCCATCGACTGCACCACTATACTATCCGCGGGGCCTTCCGGAGATATCGAGTTCGGTAGCCTGGCGACCCTGGTCCATGGCGTGATCGGCCTGGAAATGCAGGCGCCGGTCTTTGGCCGTCCAAGGCGACGAGCACTAGTCTCCAAGATGCGTGGTATGAGGTTTCAGGCAGGATATCACGACGCTGACCTCGTCACCGGAGGGATAGTGGTCTATCCCCAAATCACTGCGAACGCAACGCCGAGTTCCCCGGTGGAGGTGATTCCGAGCGGGAATGCGGGGGTGGACACTCTTCTCGGTGGAGGGATGGAAGAAGGTACAACCTGCGTCATCACCGGAACCTCCGGAGCCGGGAAGAGCAGCCTGGTAAACCTCTACGCGCACACCGCCGCCGCCCGTGGCGTAAGGTCCTCAGTCTACTGTTTTGATGAGCGCATCCATACACTACTGCGTCGCGCCAAGGGGCTCGGAATGCCCCTGGATGAGATGGTGGATCGCGGAGTCATCAAACTTAACCAGATCGATGTTGGGCAGATCTCTCCGGGAGCACTCACCGCCATGATTCGAAGAGACGTGGAAGAGAACGGAGTCCGGATCATAGTGCTCGACAGTCTGAGTGGGTATCTGCAGTCCATGCCGGGAGAGCGAGAACTGATCACGCAGCTCCACGAGCTCCTCAGTTATCTCTCCGAGGCTGGTGTGCTATCGCTCATGGTTGTTGCGAGTCACGGAGTCTTCGGAACTTCCGAAGCCCCGATCGACGTGAGCTACATCGCCGACACGGTGGTTCTGCTACGGCATTTTGAGTTCCGCGGAGAGGTTCGCCGTTGTATAGCGGTGCTCAAAAAACGGTACGGGAGCCACGAGCAGACGATCCGGGAGGTTCAGCTCGGAGCCACTGGCTTGGAGGTGGGAGAGCCCCTTTCCGCCTTCTCCGGAGTTCTTACCGGACTTCCCCGTTTCGAGGGCGCGGCGAACGAGCTCTTTGACTCGGCCCCGGAGTAGGCATGGGAGGTAGTAACACCGACTCAGCAGAGTATCCGGGCAAGGCGCTCACCGTCATGCTCCTGGCACCCTCCGGCAGGGACGCGCCCCTAATGCGCGACTCCCTCGAGCGTCGCGGTGTACCCTGCCTCCAGGCGCCTTCAGTGGAGACGCTTATCGATAGCGCCGGACCCGAGTACGCCGCCGGGCTCCTGCTAATTACCGAGGAAGCCCTGGATTCGGAGAATGCAGAGATCCTCGTGCGCTACCTGGAAAAGCAGCCGGCCTGGTCTGATCTTCCGGTTCTCCTCCTCGGGCGGAGCTGGACCGAAAGAGAGTGCCTCGGCGACCTTCTATCACGGCGAAACAGTCAGTTCTTGCGACGGCCGCTGCAGCCTGCGACTCTTTTGGCCGCGGTGCGCTCCGCTCTGGAAATCCGCAGTCGACAGTACCAAATCAGGGGGCTCCTCGAGAACGCCCAGAACCTCAACGAGCAGCTCCGGGAACGAGCCCAGCAGCTCCAGCGGCTCTCCCTCCAACTCAGTGATGCGGAGGAGCGGGAGCGACAGAGGATGGCCATATACGTTCATGACAATTTGCAGCAAACCCTCGCGGGGGCCAAGTTCCACGTGGACCTCGCGGAGCGGCGGCTAAACCAAAAGGAGAAGCTTCGAGGCTCCCTGGATATGATTCGAGAGCTCGTGATGGAGGCGATCGACGGAACGAGAACCCTCTCTCAAGAGCTCAGTCCTGTGGCGCTGAGGCGCTACGGGTTGCTGGCCGGCCTCAAGTGGCTCACCGATCACGTCGAGAAGCTCCAGGGGTTGCGGACTGAGTTCAGAAGCTCTCTCGACCGAGAACCTAAGGAACCGTCGGTGGTAACGTTCCTCTTTCGAGCCGCCCAGGAGCTGCTTCTCAATGTGGCGAAGCACGCCTATACGGACCGGGTGGAAATCCGACTCTCCAATGAGGGAGACATTGTCTTTCTCACGGTCATCGACAGGGGCAACGGCTTTAACGTCCAGGAATGGGAGGAGAGAGAAGCGAACGACAGTTTCGGCCTCTTCAGTCTGCGGCAACGGGCGGAGCTCCTCGGCGGCGCCATTAGCATAGAGAGCGCCCCCGAGAAAGGAACGACCGTTACACTCTCAGTCCCCTCCACCACGATCGAGGCCGACGCCAAGGCCGGACAGTCCTTGACCTCCGCGGGAAAACCCCTTCAGGCCAAACCGCCCTCCGAAAACGGAGAGAGCCACCAGATTCGGATTATTCTCGTTGATGACCATACGGTAATGCGCAACGGTCTGCGCCTCATGCTTGCGGACCATCCGGAGTTCGAGATTCTCGGCGAGTTCGCCGACGGCACCGAGGCGGTTGAAGCCGCGGAGCGACTGGAGCCGGATCTTATTCTCATGGATGTGGCGATGCCTGGTATGGACGGGGTGGAGGCGACACGAATCATAAAAGAGCATCACCCCGCCATTCGAGTGATCGGCCTCTCCATGTTCGACGACGAGAGAACCAGAGAGAAGATGCTTGCCGCCGGTGCGGAGCAGTACCTCGGAAAGGCAGGCCCCAGCGAAGAGCTCCTGCAGGCGATGCTCTCACCTCAATAGATCAGCTCCGCCAGTTCTCTCTCCGCAACGCCAACGATCCCAAAGACGTTGAGCTGAAGGGCGAAGACGTCCTCGGTTTCCAGGATGCGATCGCAGAGTTTGGTCAGAGCACCGGAGGTCTGTTCGTCGAGATAGCGCTCCAGCGCACCGGTAAGATACGCTTCGATCCGGTGGTCGATCCATTGGACGATTTCCTCCCACTCTTCCTGTCGAAAGATGTAGAGAAAGAGCTCCGCAACGCGTTCCATCATCTCTCGGTTCCCCCGGCAGTAGTTCCGGGTCCAGAGTTCGAAACCTTGCCGCAAATCATCGGACATTTCCTCAGCCCGGGCTGCTCGCTCCTCCTCCCAGAGAACACGGTTCGACGAGAGAGTCCGGGCAGGACGGATCGTATTGATGGAAAGCCCCTCTTTCCCGGCGCCGGCCTCGTCGTACTCGTTTGTGTTGGCGGTAAGCTTTATTCCGAAGAGAGGGAGATACCCCTCGGGCATCTTGCTCTGGGTTGGCCCTATCCAAAGAAAGCCGTTGTGCTCCCAGTTCTCAGTTGTTCTGCTCATCGTACTATCTAAGCCTATGCTGATTCTGCGTATCTGCAATGAGGTAGCGCCGAAGATCCTCCCAGAGGGTCCGTCCCATGCTCTCAGGGTCCGATAACATGTGCGCGGGCCACGGGCGGCGCTCCTCCTGGGGGGCAACAAGTAGTCTGGTCCGAGGAAGCTGCCCAGTCCGGCGGAGCCGGCGGATTCCGGATAGGGAGACAAACTCATCTGCCCGGTCCAGGTATATCCTGATTGGTATGTCGAGGCGTCCCTCCAAGCTGCGCTCCCGAAACCGTTTTAGCAGCGTGTAGAGGAGCCGGTAGGAGCCGAGAGGCAGGGCCGGATAGACCGCGTCCGCTCTCGGCGCAAGGCTCGGAACCGGGAGCGTGCCGGGGAGGTTCATCGCCAGAGGCCGTAGCAGGGTCGCTCTGCGACGAAGCGCCAGGGCCGGGGCGAGAAGGACCGCCTCGTCGAAAACTCCTGCCTCCGGCGGCTCCTCACCGGCGCCATCGCCGCGGCTGCTATCGCCGGGGCCGGCGACGCGCTCCTCGGCGAGGGCCGTAATAAACAGCAGGGCGCCGAGGGAGTGGCCGACGAGGCGGGCGACGGGGAGTGAGCGTTGGCGCTTGACCCGGGCGATCTCGGCGCACGCTTTGGCCGCTGAGGCGAGCGTCTCCTCGAGGCTCACCTGGGCGAGGGTCTTCCATCCGCCTCGGTGTCCAGGCAGGGTAAAGAGAGCAGTCACCGCTCCCTGCTCGCGCAGGAGCTCGATTACCGGCCTCATCCGGGTCGGGCGCATATTGAGGCCGTGGGTTACCAACGCAACCGAGGAAGCCTCGCCGTATGGCTCCATCCAGCGCAGCTCTTCTGAGCTCCCTGCGGAGACCGGGCGTGTTTGCTTCGTCTTACCTCTCTTATATGTTCTCTCCAAGTTACTTAGGAACATACCCTCCTCAACCACCGGTTGGCCAGGCGGGACTTCTCATTGAGGGTTATACCCCGTAGACTTATCTCCGAACCCAGATGGCTAAGAGCAAAGCAGCCGCATCGGCGCGACGCGAAACGTCCAGGCCAACGCAATACGGGCCCTTCTCTCTCCTTATCAAACCCGCCTCAGGAGAGTGCAACCTCCGATGCGAATACTGCTTCTACCTCGAGAAGTGTGACCTCTTTCCATCCTCGGAACCACGACGCATGAGCGATGACACCCTCCGAAGGATGCTCGAGAGCTACTTTTCCACGAAGCAGCCGGTCTACACCTTTATCTGGCAGGGCGGAGAGCCTACACTCATGGGACTCGACTTTTTTCGCCGTGTTGCGGAGCTGCAACGAGAGCTCGCGCCACCGGGAGCGCAGATAACCAACGCGATTCAGACAAACGGGACCCTGATCACCGAGGAGTTCGCGCGATTCCTGGCGGAGAAGAAGTTCCTCGTGGGCGTAAGCATCGACGGACCGGAGGAGATCCACGATCGGTACCGTCGCGGGCTCTCAGGAGCGGGAGGGGCCGGCGCGGCGGACAGGGGGAGCCTGCAGCCACCCGCGGGCGGCCCGACCCACCGGACGGTAGTGCGGGGGCTGCGCACCCTCCAGGCTGCCGGAGCAGAGCTCAATGCGGTGACTGTGGTAAACAACATCAATGTTCACCACGCTCCCCTACTCTACGAGTACATACGAGACGAGCTCGGCATTCGGTGGCATCAGTACATACCGCTGGTAGAGTGGGATCAAGACGGAACGCTCCTCCCCTTCTCCATTACCGGAGAGCAGTGGGGCTCCTTTCTGAACGAGCTCTTCGAACGTTGGTATCCTCGGGACGTCCGGCGCGTCTCGGTGCGCTTTTTCGACTCGGTCCTGCAGCTCCTCGCCCTGGGAAACGTCGCGCAGTGCACTATGGGAGGGCGATGCGACTCCTACCTGGTGGTGGAGCACAACGGCGAGGTTTACCCGTGCGACTTCTACGTCGAGCCGGAGTGGCGGTTGGGTATTGTGAGCTCCGCAGAGCTATCCGAGACCCGGCGCACCCCCGGGGTGAGCAAGTTCGCCGCCCAGAAAAGTCGTTGGCCCGCAGACTGCGATGGCTGCCCCTATCTCATGCTCTGCTCCGGCGACTGTCCGCGGATGCGCCGTGGCAGTGGGGTGAGCCATCTATGCGCCGGATGGAAGAGCTTCTACGACAACCACCTCGAGGATCTTCGTGGGCTCGCGGCTTCAGTGCCCGACTACAACGGCGGCGTCGACCGGATCATGCGAGAGAGCGACCCGGAAGCGCCCTGCTTCTGCGGAAGCGGAAAGCGCTTCGCCAACTGTCACGGCCGTGAGGCGTGAGCTCCGTTGCCTAGTCGATGTGCCCAGACGCCTTCGATCTGGTCCGCCGCTTCCCGGAGGCCAGCCTTTCAAGAATATGGAACCGCGATGGATCAACCTTCGACGCCGGAAAAGAGGACGGAGACAACTGCCCCACCGTCATTCTGCATCTGAAGAGTGCCGTCATGCTGCTCCACGAGAGCCCCAACGATGGTGAGACCGTACCCCTTCTCCTCGCCGCCGAGGACCTGCTCCGGCAGACCGTCCCCGTTGTCTCTGACCGAAAGCCGAACCATGTGGTCCTCCACCCTGCGAAGGGTGACCTCGACTCGGTGGGAGCCCTCTCCGTGGAATGCGTACTTTACGGAGTTTGAAACAAGCTCATTGAGAATGATGCCGAGAGAAACCGTCTGTCGCGCAGGCAGAGAGAACTCCTCGCTCTCCACACTGATCGCCACCCCCTGAGGGATGGAGCTCGCTCTCAGGTCTTCCACGAGGCCCTCGATGAGCGCCTTGCCGTCCACATTCCGAAAGTCCATCGCCAGATACATACGCTCGTAGACACGGCTCATAACGGAGACACGATCACTCGCTTCCCGCAAAGAGTCTGCCACGTCCTTGCTACCCGCCCGGTGGGACTGAAGAGAAAGCAGGGACCGGACGAAGGCCATATCGTTCTTAATGCGGTGGTGCACCTCCTGCACGAGCAGCTTCTGCTGCTCCAGGAGTTGCCGGACCTCGTCGCGCTCCCTTTGCAGCGCCGCCTCGGCGGCTTTTCGGCGACTGATGTCTTTGTAGGTGACCACAGCACCGATTACGTCGCCGTCCATGTCGATTCGCGCGGCGGAGACAGCCACATGGACCGGGGATCCGTCCTTTCTGTAGCGTATGCCCTCCACCTGCTCCAGGACCTCCCCGTTTATGACCCGTCGCGTGTTGTCCCTGGCGTCCTGGCGGACGGTTTCGGATTCTCTTGCAACCAACTCATCCAGTTCCCGGCCCCGGGCCTCCTCGGCGGCGTATCCAAAAAGCTCTTCCGCCTCTCTGTTCCACTCAACAACTCGATTTCCGGGCTCCAGAGTCACCACCGCCACTGGGGCAGCCCCGAGTAGCGCCTCGAGATATCGGCGCCGCTCCTCGCTTCTGCGCTCCGACGCTCTGAGACGCTGGGCGCTCTCTTCTCGATCCGTAATGTCTCTCACATACTCGACAACGCCGGTTACCTCCCCAGTCTCCGCTTCTTTCATGGGGAAAGCGAAAAGCTCGATCCACTTCACCGGTGAACCCGCAGCTCCGGGGACAATGGAGCGTTCCACGGCGCCGGTTTTGATGCTCCTAATGGTCGGGCAGTTGTCGCAGGGAGTACTCCGATCGTGGTATACCTCGTAGCACTTCTTTCCTTCCAGCGGCAGCTGCCGGGGGTACCACTTCTCCATTACTCCATTTACGTGGCGAACCGCGAGATCGGTGTCCAGGACACTTATGCCATCCTGGATCGCCTCAAAGGTGCTTTCGAGAAAGACCGTGTTTTCCGCAAGGATCCCCCGAGTCTTTCGGTGCTGCTCGTTTTCTTCCTGGAGACTTCGGTGGGAGGCGAAAAGGTCGAAGGCCATCTCGATCGTCTCTGCCAGTACGAACTCCCCGGAGCTCTTGAGGACGTAGCCGTACCGGGTTATGTCCTTTACCTTGTCCACCATCGATTTTTCGGAGTGGCTCGTCAAAAAGACGATTGGTAGCTCCCGCAGCTCCAGGATAGCCTTGGCCGCCTCGGTGCCGTCCATACCTCGGCCGAGGTCGATGTCCATGAGAACGAGGTCGATTTCTTGATGCTCTCCGGCAATCTCGAGAGCTTTCTCTCCGGAGGCCGCCCGGATCACCGAGTAGCCGAGAGAGATCAGCAGACGCTCCTGAGCCAGGGCGATGAGCGCCTCGTCTTCGACGAGGAGGAGTGTCTGTTCTTTCGTATCGTTCTCTATCTGCACCAGTTCGACCCAGGGATATTGGTGCCCTCATAATAGCAGTTACTCAGTTCCTCGCAAATCAAGCGTGCCCGTGACTCAACCGCTTTTCAGACACCCCTGGCTGAGAATAGATTGAGGCTATGCCTTCGATCACATCCAAAGGTGGAGTGTCGTGAATCTCACCCTCGGACTGCTCGGCCTTCTGCCCTTTCTCACCCTTTTTCTTGGCCTTACACTGACCCGGCTCAAGTCCTTTCTGGTTGCCGCCATCGTCCTGGTGATGAGCCTTCTTATGGGTTTCTTCTTCTGGGAGGCGGGGCCGGCGCTCCTCGGCGGCGCCGTTTTAGAAGGGCTGGTAGTGGCCGTCGTCCCGATTATTTGGGTCATCTTCGCGGCGGTCTTTACCTATCTCTTGAGCCAGGAAACGGGCGCCATCGAGGCAATGAAGCAGTTTCTCCGCCGCCTCTCTCCGGATCGCAACGTGCAGGCGGTGCTCATCGCCTTCTGCCTCGGCGGCTTTCTGGAAGCGGTGGCGGGCTTTGGAACCGCCGTGGCGATACCGACGGCGCTCCTCATCTCGATCGGCTTTCCGCCGGTACGCTCCGCGGTGATAGCCCTCGTGGCTAACTCCGTTCCCGTCGCTTTTGGCGCCCTCGGTATACCGGTGATCGTTCTCTCGCAGATCACGGAGCTTCCGGTTGCTACTCTCACCTGGTTCGTGGCTGTACAACTCCTCCCCTTTGCGATCTTCGTTCCCCTGGCTCTCGTGCTCATCGCGAACGGGGGGCGCCGCGGTGCTGGCGGCTCGCTCCGGGACGCCTTGGTTATAGGTTTCGCATTTACAGTCGCCCAGACGGCGATCGCCCGATTCCTGGGGCCGGAGCTCGTCGCCGTGGGAGGCGCCCTGGCGGGCCTCGGCGTCTTCGCTTTGATCAGGAGAGTTCGCGGACCCGGGGGTGCGGAGGCCCGGGATGACCAGCCGTCGGAGTCCCTCGGCATTGGCAAGGCTACGCTGAACTACGCCATGCTTCTTGTTCTCGTTCTGGCCACGAGGCTGCTTCCGCTTCCCTGGCTGGAGGAGGCGCCTTTTCGCATTAGTTTCGAGATCCAGGGCCACCCTCAGGGGATCGACTGGCTTACCACTCCCGGGACCCTCCTTCTGCTCTCCACTATTGTCGGTGCCGCGATCCAGGGTGTCAGCATGAGGACGATCCTGCGAAACCTCGGTCGCACCCTGAACCGTATCAAGTTCAGTGCTCTTACGATTCTCTCGATTGTGGCCCTCGCCAAGGTAATGGGCTACTCCGGTATCATTGACTCTGTGGCTGAGATGCTTGCGGCAGCCTCGGGCTCCCTATACCCGCTAATCGCACCGATTCTCGGCGCAATTGGCACCTTTGTTACCGGAAGCGACACCTCCTCGAACATCCTCCTCGGACAACTTCAACGGCAGACGGCAACTCAGGCGGGTCTTCCGGTAGAATGGGTGGTCGCCTCCAACACCTCCGGGGCTACCGCGGGAAAGATGATCTCGCCCCAGAGTATCTCGGTAGCCGCCTCCACCGTCGGTATGGAGCACGAGGAACGTAACATCATGCGCAGCACCATTCTCTACTGTGTCGGATATGCAGTGGCCCTCGGGCTCTATGTGCTTCTCGTCAGCAGGATCCTCAGTTAGGTAGTTTGTCGAGGCTGTCGCGCCATCGCGATGACCCGTGCTCTGTTGACCAAGCAGTTTTTAGGCGGTAACCTCTTAATAGCGTTCGCTGACATTTCAATACGTATAACACAACATATGAGGAGTCTCTGATGCTAGACGCTGTGCTTCGCAAGGATCTTGTGGAGCTGATTGGTTCGAACTTCAACTCGGACCAGATCAATAAGCTTGGACAGTATGTTCTCTCTCACTTCGACGTCCACGAACTTTGCGGCATGGACCGCCACATAACAGTTCCCGCTCTCGACGCCGGTCGAGTGCTAGTAGAGCAGTCAGAGGAGAAGAAGAAGGTAAGCGAGCTCCTGGAGGTCCTCATAGAGACCGACGGGGAGAAGCTCGAGGGCCGAAAGGTGACCGTTCGGGGTCTGGAGGAGTTTCTCTCCAACATGACCCGCTCGGGCCTGGTTTATGACTTCGACAAGCGAAAGGTTCGCAAGGCGAGCAAAAACGCCGATCTCGCCCCGAATTGGGGCTCCCTCCGGGATGGTCGGGAGTACCCGGTGACCATCGCCAGCATAGACATCGTCGGAAACTCGGAGCTCGTCCGAAAGAACGGCATGAAGCTCATGGAGAAGGCGTACTACCGCTTCTGGACCTTTCTCCAGCAACGGCTAAGCAACTTCGATGGACGGACCTGGAGCTGGGCCGGGGACGGCGGGATCCTCGCATTCGCCCTCAAGGGAAATGAACTCAGGGCGACTCAGTGGGCCCTGGAAGTGCAGGCTACGATCCCCATATTCAACGCGAGCCCGGAGAACCCGATCCCCCAGGACATCAGTGCCCGAATCGGCCTGGACTGCGGCAAGGTGAAGTTTCGCCAAGAAACGGGCCGCATCGTCTCGGATACGATTAACTACGCAGCCCACCTGGAAAAGAGCGGTACCGCTCCGGGGCAGGTTTCCATTTCTGAGGCCGTCTACAAAGAGCTCCCGGAACGGTTGTCAGCACTCTTCAAGGCGAATGGAGTCTTCGAGGAGCGGCAGAGCTACACAAGCATCTATCCCGCGGCAAAGAGCGTTGCGCAGCAGGAGGGCGAGCCCACCGAAAAAGAGGTGAGCTAGCTCCCCCTCGTGCCGCTGCGGGAGTGGCGCCAAAGGACTACTATAGAAACGCCGTAAAGGGCAGATCCGGCTCCCCGATAAAGGCGTCGTCGAAGCCTCTTGGATACTGGTAGAGCAGCTTATCCTTGTCCGTGGGAAAGGTGAACTTACCCCCAACCTGCCAGATAAACGGCTTGAAGCCGTACTGGAGTCGGTCCTTCTTGAGCTCCCAGAGCATGGTGATTTCTCTGGTATCCGCCTGGAAGTTGGTCCAGATATCGTGGTGTACCGGAATCACCACCTGGGTCCCAAGAGCTTCCGCCATGCGAAGAAGATCGCAACCGGTCATCTTGTCGGTAATTCCCCGGGGGTTCTCACCAAAAGCGCCAAGAGCAACGTCGATCTTGTTCTCGTTGCCGTGCTTGGTGAAGTAGTTGGAGTAGTGGGAGTCCCCGGCGTGGTAGACGTTCCCTCCGGTGGTCTCGAAGAGATAGTTAACCGCGAGCTCATTCATATCCTGGGGCATCTTGTTCTTAAGCTCCGTCCCAGGGTCGGCGGTGATAAGGGCGGTTCGATCGAATGCCTCCAGGGCGCGGATCGTGACGTCTTTGACCTTGATAGTATCTCCGGGATGGAGTACTCGGCACCGTTTCTCCGGTACTCCCCAGCCGGTCCAGATATCGACGCACGCCTGAGGCCCGATAAAGAGCACCGACTCGTCGCAGTTCTGCATCACCGCGGCGGCGACGTTGACGTCGATGTGGTCCGAGTGCATATGAGTTGCCACAACGGCGTCGATGCTCTTGATACCAAAGGGGTCGAGAACGAAGGGGGAGTTTCGCAGGTTCGGCTGGAGCTTCTTTGCCCCGCTCATACGCTGCATCTGGTGCCCCTCTCGCATCCACGGGTCCGCCTTGGTTTTTTTGCCTCGGCTCGCCCAGAAATCAACAGCGAGATTGGCGCCGCCTTCGGACTTTATCCAGATTCCGGTGCATCCGAGCCACCACATGGCGAGGGTTCCCGGCTTGACCTTCTCCTCTTCAATCTCTTCGTTGAGCCAGGTCCCCCACTCGGGAAAGGTGTTGAGGATCCAGGACTCTCTTGAAATGTCGTCTAACTTTGCCATACTGCTTTCACCCTTTCGTCTACCAGTTCTCGTTGATCACGCTCTTGAAGCTCATCGCGGACTCCGCCGGGTCATCGGCACCGTAGAGAGTTCTTCCGGAGATAAACGCCTTGACCGGGACTCCCGCAAACTGTGGAATGTCCTCCGGCTTGAGCCCGCCGGTGACGGATACCTGAAAGCCCATCTCCGCAAGCCGCTTGATCTTGCCGAGGTCCTCCTCGTCCCAAGTCTTGCCGGCGGCCTGAGCGTCCCTACCTCGGTGATAGATCGCCTGCTGGAGACCTATCTTCCGCCACTTCTCCGCCTGCTCAAAGGTCCACTCGCCGTAGAGCTCGATCTGGATGTCCCCGTCATACTTGCGGGCCACTTCCAGAGCCTTCTCCATCGTCGCGTAGGGGGCACAGCAGATAACGGTCATCCAGTTTGCCCCCCGGGACATCACCATCTCCGCAAGGACCGCCCCGGCGTCGGCGACCTTGAGGTCTCCGACGACGATGTGCTCCGGGTAGAGCGCTCGAAGCGACTCCACCGCCCGGGCGCCCTCGGCGGCGCAGAGAATGGTCCCTGCCTCGATAACATCCACCTCTTCGGCCAGACTCCTGGTGGCCGCGAGAGCGTCGGGCAGTGCGGTATGATCCAATGCTACCTGTAGCAACGGCTTTTTCATCAATCAGGCTCCTCGTTATTCTACGGTTCTATTAACTCCCTACCCCTTTACCGCGCCGGCGGTGAGTCCCATGATCAGGCTCTTCGCGGCGGTGAAGGTAAAGATGAAGGCGGGAATCGCAATGATTGTTGCAATGGCGGTAATTTTGCCCCACTCCGTTCCCGTGTCGGTGAGGAAGAGGGAAACCGCCACCGGCAGCGTCCGGGTGAGCCGGTTTGTGAGCACCAGGCTCAGAATGAACTCGTTCCAGGCGATGCGAAAGGTAAAGATACTCGCCACGGCCATACCCGGCGCCGTCAGGGGCAGCACGATCTGCAGAAAAACCCGCAAATCCCCGCAGCCGTCTATTATGGCGGACTCCTCGAGCTCCGAGGGCAGATCCATGATAAAGGTCCGCAATACCCAGATGTTAAACGGCAAAGTCAGGGCGATGTAGACAAGGATAAGTCCAAGCCGGCCGCTGGTCAGTCCGATCCCGTTAAAGAGAACAAACACGGGCACGACCAGGATCACCGGGGGGATCATCCGCAGGAGCAGCGTTCCCACAACCATCGCAACCTTACCCCGAAAGTTCCACCGTGCCATGGCGTACGCCGCCAAGGCGCCGATCGCCACGCTTGCGAGGGTGGCACTCAGGGCTACTACGGTACTGTTGATAAAGTAGCGGCCGAAGTTGTTACTAAAGAGGACCTCACTATAGTTCTGCAGCGTGGGCTTGAAGATCCACTTTGGCGGAATCTTAAAGGCGTCCACCTCGAGCTTGAGGGAGGTACTAACCATTTCGTAGATCGGGAACAGCACCACAATCGCGCCGATTATGATCACAAGATACTTGAAGACGAGGGCGAGTCGGTGTCGACCCCGGAGTGTTAGCATGCTCATCGTTTCTCTCCCCGGACGCCCTTAACCACGAGAATGGAGGAGAGGGCGAAAATGAGTAGCAAGAGAATTACCGCGATGGCCGAAGAGACCCCAAGGCGTTGACTAATAAAGGCGGTCTTGTAGAGGTGCAGAGAGAGCACCTCCGTGGTCATTCCCGGTCCGCCAAAGGTCATGTTGTAAATAACGACGAGGCTTCGAAAGGCGTCTATCAGTCGCAGTACCGCGGTCAAACCAAGAACCGCGGAGATATAGGGGAGCTTCACGAATGCCAGCGTCTGGAGGTAGTTAGCTCCGTCCACCCGGGACGCTTCGGTGAGATCCTTGGGCACCCCCTGCAGACCCGCGAGGACCAACAGGAAGACAAAAGGCGTCCACTGCCAGACGTCGGCGATAATGACCGCCTTCATCGCCACGTCAGGGTTCGACAGCCAGCCCACCGGCTCCATCCCTAGCTGCTCGATAAAGTAGTTAATCTTTCCGTAGCTGGGGTGATACATGAACCGCCAGGTCACGCCGACAACTACGGGGGCGATCATAATTGGCAGGACGTAGAGGGTTCGGAAGAACCGCAAGCCTGCCATCTGTCCTTCGAGTAAGAGCGCGAGCACCGTCCCCAGGATGAGCTCGATAATGACGACGCTCAGGGTAAAGACCAGAGTTGCTCGTACGCTTGCTCGAAAGTACTCGCTGCCAATTAGATCCTTGAAATTCCGCAAGCCCACGAAGGTGGGATCCTCGGAGATATTCCGAAGAGGCCACTCGAAAAAGCTCAGCCTCAGGCCGTTGAGAATCGGCACCATGAGAATCATTCCAAGAACGATCAGCGCGGGCAGCAAGAATAGATACGCGTTGGACGTCTTTCTACCGCCACTTAGTGTATTTGCCACAGCTATTCCTCAATCTGTTATGGAAGCCCGAAGCCGGGGCTCAACACCCCAGCCTCGGGCCCGATTAGATCAGTTCGCCTCAGTCGTAGTAACCGGCTCGCTCCATGATCTGGCGTACGGGCTCGACGATGTCATTCATCGCCTGCTCGGGCGTCTTCTCACCGGTGAGAGCCTGGTTGATCGCCGTGCCGAGATAGGGACCGTTGATCTGACCCCACTCAGGGATGATCGGTCGCCAGTCCGGGTTGGCTACTTTGAGCTGCTCAGCGAGCACTGCAAACTCCGGATACATTTCCTGGAGCTCCGGATCGTTTACCGCGGACATGCGGAAGGGAGCTCCGCCGGCGCGGATGATCTTCTGTTCCGTTTCCTTCATGGTGAGGAACTGCATCAGCAGGAACGCTGCTTCAGGATTCTGCGCGTTCGCGGGGATACCAAGACCGAAACCACCGGTCTCGGATCCGGCCGTCTTTGCAGTGGGATGAAGGGCGAAGCCGAGCTTGTCATGAACCTCTGAAGCGTCCGGATCGCGCGCGCGGCCCGCAAAGACGCTGGCATCGAGGTACATCGCCACGTCGCCCTGCAGGAAAGCGGCGAACTCTTCATCCTGGGTGAAGCCTTCCATTCCTGGAGGACCGTACTCGATCATTTTCTGCATGAACTCGATGGTCTCGATCGCTTCGGGGCTGGTAAACGCAGGCT